>JADBKC010000025.1 GCA_014896555.1 Caryophanales bacterium
AAAAAATTCGGATCTCCTTTAATTACGAACGATGGCGTTACCATTGCGAAAGAAATCGAATTGGAAGATCCTTTCGAAAATATGGGAGCAAAATTAGTTGCTGAAGTAGCCAGCAAAACAAACGATATTGCTGGGGACGGTACTACGACTGCAACTGTACTTGCTCAAGCGATGATCCGTGAAGGATTGAAAAACGTAACAGCCGGTGCAAATCCTGTCGGCATCCGCAAAGGAATCGAAAAAGCGGTTCAAGTGGCTGTTGAAGAATTAAAATCCATTTCAAAACCAATTAAAGGAAGAGAATCTATTGCTCAAGTTGCTGCTATTTCTTCTGCTGATGAAGAAGTTGGCGAATTGATCGCAGAAGCAATGGAACGCGTTGGCAATGACGGTGTTATCACGATTGAAGAATCCAAAGGCTTCACGACAGAATTAGATGTCGTAGAAGGTATGCAATTTGACCGTGGCTACGCTTCTCCGTACATGGTAACAGATTCTGACAAAATGGAAGCTGTTCTGGAAAACCCATATATCTTAATTACGGATAAGAAAATCTCCAACATCCAAGAAATCCTTCCTGTGCTTGAACAAGTTGTTCAACAAGGCAAACCGCTTCTTTTGATTGCTGAAGACGTTGAAGGGGAAGCTCTTGCAACACTTGTTGTCAACAAATTACGCGGAACATTCAACGCAGTTGCTGTAAAAGCTCCTGGATTCGGCGACCGTCGTAAAGCAATGCTTGAAGATATTGCCATTTTAACTGGCGGTGAAGTCATTACAGAAGATTTAGGATTAGATCTTAAATCCGCGACGATCGCTCAATTAGGTCGTGCTGGAAAAGTTGTAGTGACGAAAGAAAACACGACAATCGTAGAAGGCGCTGGCGACTCCAGCAAAATTGCTGCTCGCGTAAATCAAATCCGCGCTCAATTAGAAGAAACAACTTCTGACTTTGATCGTGAAAAACTTCAAGAACGTCTTGCAAAATTAGCAGGCGGAGTGGCTGTGATCAAAGTAGGTGCTGCCACTGAAACCGAATTAAAAGAACGCAAACTTCGCATTGAAGACGCTCTGAACGCTACTCGTGCAGCTGTAGAAGAAGGAATTGTTTCCGGTGGTGGTACTGCATTAGTGAACGTTTACAATAAAGTGGCTGCTATTGATGCAGAAGGCGATGTAGCGACTGGTGTGAAAATCGTTCTTCGCGCATTGGAAGAACCAATCCGCCAAATCGCACAAAACGCTGGCCTTGAAGGATCTGTCATTGTAGAACGCTTGAAAAAAGAAGAAGTCGGAATCGGCTTCAACGCTGCTACTGGCGAATGGGTCAACATGATCGACGCTGGTATTGTGGACCCAACAAAAGTAACTCGTTCCGCACTTCAAAACGCAGCATCCGTTGCCGCTATGTTCTTGACAACAGAAGCTGTTGTAGCTGACATTCCAGAAGAAAACAAAGGCGGAGCAATGCCTGACATGGGCGGAATGGGCGGAATGATGTAATAAACATCAAAAAAACCCTTATAAATCAAGCAAAGAAGGCTGTTTCGGCAGCCTTCTTTTTTATAAAATTACAAATTACCCACATTTTTTACGTATGCGCTAGGTTTTCATGGTCTTCCAATAACTATTGAGTCGTTCACGTTTTTCCTCTTTCAGATTTTCATAACCTTTTAATAGGATCAATCGTGCTTTTTTAAGCCGGGATTTTCTTCCGGACTTGATCGAACGCCTGTGTCACTTTTTGAATAACGTGGTATTTATCCACCATCGTCTGTGCATGGGGAAAGGCTTTGTGAACAGCTTTATGTAAGGGCTCCCACCTATCTACGACCACGTTTTTACCTTTTAAATTTGTGAGATTTAGGATGTTTTCAAAGTGAATTTTTATTTTTTCTGAAGCATTCTTTTTCATTTTTTCCGTAACGTGGATATAAATTTTCATGGTTGTTTCCCGGTCATTATGTCCAACACGTTTCATGATTGTCGGAAGATCCACTCCGGCTTCGGCCAACACTGAAATATGTGTATATCTGAAAATGTGTGGAGTAGCATGTTTCTTAATATTTTATAAATCATTTTTTTATGAAAAATCTTTTAAATGGATTTTGATAAATAATAAACTTAAATTTATCCTTAAAGCCATTCGTGTAAGGTGTTTTAAAGTATTGAAGAATCTGGTCTTTCCATTTATCGACCGTTTTTTCTACGTCATGGAAGGCAGGTACTGCTCCAAGCTAATTGAAGCCATTCTTTTAAATACTGGTTTGCTGTATCATAGTTTGGTGATCGATAAAAGTCTCGAAATTTAACTAGTAATTTTCTTCAAAATGGGAATTAATTCATGAAAGTACGGTTTCACAATAAAGTCAGTGGCACCTAGCTTAAGAGCTTCCATGATTAAAGATTTTTGTCCCATAGAGGAGCATATGACAACTTTGGCTTCTGGATCATGCTTTTTGATTTCATTTAAAGCGTCTAATCCATTTTTGTGGGGCATGATGATGTCAAGCAGTACAACATCGGGACGAACTTTTTGAAAGAGTGTAATGGCTTCGCAGCCGTTAGAGGCTTCGGCCACTACCTTGAAGTTGTCGTTGGATAAAAGATGCTTTAAATGATTCCTCATAAACTGAGAGTCATCAGCAATAAGGACAGTTGTAAATGTTTTTTTCAATTGAATCCAATCCTTTCCTAAAATTTAGGCAAATTTTTAAGAAAGGAATTTCAGTTTTTATTCAAGATTTATCAAAAATAAATCTTGGCAGCCCGGCTACCATGACAATCAATAAATTGTTTTAGGCCCGTGGCTTTGCGTCTTTTACTTTCGTAAAATTTGCCCAAAGATATCATAACATATCGAATTTTGTCGATAAAGTTTGGTCTTGATAAAAATTGTTTATTTTTACACTAAAAATGGCAGTATTCATGGAAATTGGAACAGAATCTTTTTTTGTAAGAAATGAGAGTGATGCAAGAGAACAAGTGTTAAAAAAAGAGAGGGGACAAAAAGAAATGAAAGAGATGTCGAGATCGGCTGCGCAAAGGATGTGCAATGCGGCTGTGGCCGTGTCAAAGGCGTACAAAGGCAGAAGAAAAATGAAAAAGGATGAAAGAATATTGGGATGCGGCGAGAAACATTCAGAATCGATATGACCAAACAATAAAGCGGAATTAATAAAGAATATTAAACCGTAACAACACGGGGCTGTCCAAAAAGTCAGTTACCCTGACTTTTTGGACAGCCCCTTTGATTCGTTATCGTTTTCTTCGCTGTCATCATGATGATGTTTATGATGCCAGTGGCCTTTTTCCGAGTGATTCCAATGAGGGGAAAAGCCGTTTTGCTGCAAGTGTTTGTAATGTTCTTCCAAATGGGAAATGATGTCATCTCCTTTTTCTTTAGAAATGATTCCGTATTCTACATATTGGTGAATTAATTCTTTTCTTTTTTCCAATAGTTCTTTGTGAAGTTTGTTCAGTTTGGCTTTTTGCTGTTCGGTCAGCTGGACAGGTTTTTCGTTGCTTTCTCCTTGATTTGTCTCTGCATGGACGGTTGAGGAAGCAAACATCGCAACGGATACGAAGATGACGGCAATGATTTTTTTGGAAAATGTAAACATAGGTCTATTCTTCCTTTCCTAATTATTTGCAAGGTTCTGTTTTGAGAATGAGAGAAACGGTTACCCAATTTTGAAAGAAGCGATTTTTAGCTTTCATCCACTTCATCGTAGGAAAGATGCGTGACTTCAGTAAATTCACCTCTTTCTATTTCTTCTTCTGTGGCCCGCTGTTCCAATTCTTCCTCATCGTCTATTCCAGGAGCAATCGCCGGCTGCTGTTCTTTTTTCTTATTCGTCATCTTGCTTTTAACCTCCTTATTGCTGTTTTTTTTCTCATTTCTTCTTTATAATGATCCTAAAAATAGATATTATACAAATAAAGAGTTTTTGAACGCTCTGTGAACGAAATATGTCGACTTGTCTCATTTTGTGGTCATTTTTGCGCATTTAAAAAACTTTATCAATCTTCAACAAATGCTGAGTAGGGTTGTCTTGGGTTTAGAATGAGAAACAAGGGTTTTACAGTTTGATCATAAATGAAGCTCTTTCACGACCATCCAACTTAAAATCATACAAACATATCACAGAGCCTTTCGAAACAAACATAAGGAAAAAGGAGATTTCGGCGATGGGGAAAAAAGCGTTGATCAATATCGATTATACGGTCGATTTTGTGGCAGATCATGGCGCTCTCACGTGTGGAAAACCTGCTCAAAGGATTGAGGAATTCATTACTTCTTTGACAGACACTTTTATTCAAAACGGCGATTTTGTGGTATTTGCAGTGGACATCCATAAGGAACGGGATCCGTATCATCCCGAAAGCCAATTGTACCCGCCGCACAACATTGCTGGTTCGGAGGGAAGGAGGCTGTACGGTCAATTAGGGGAACTGTATGAGCGGATGAAAAGCAAGGAAAATGTATATTATATGGACAAAACAAGGTACAGTGCGTTTGCAGGTACAGATTTAGAGATTCAGCTGCGGGCTCGAGGCATAGATGAACTCCATTTGTGCGGTGTTTGTACCGATATTTGTGTGCTTCATACCGCTGTAGACGCTTACAATAAAGGATTTAAACTAGCTGTATACGAAAAGGGAACGGCGAGTTTTAACGAATCTGGACACGATTGGGCGTTGAAGCACTTTCAACATGCACTCGGAGCGAATGTAATTTCATGACGGAAATGGGGTTTGTACGATGAGAAAATATCAAGATGATAGTCTTGCTTTGCATACAGATTTATATCAAATCAATATGGCTAAAACGTACTGGGAAGACGGTGTTCACGAGAGAACTGCGGTGTTTGATCTTTATTTCCGGAAAATGCCGTTTGGAAGTGGATACGCAATATTTGCAGGGCTAGAAAGAATTGTAGAATTTCTACAGAATTTTCGGTTTAGCGATAGCGATATTGCTTATTTGCGCGAAGTAGAAGGCTATGATGAAGACTTTCTTCAATACTTGTCGAATTTAACGTTTACAGGAAATGTTCGATCGATGAGGGAGGGAGAAGTGGTCTTTGAAAATGAACCGATTGTCACAATAGAGGCTCCCTTAATTCAAGCGCAGCTGATTGAAACGCCTTTATTAAATATTGTCAACTATCAAACGTTGATTGCTACGAAAGCTGCCCGCATCAAGCATGCCGTTGGGGAAGACTTGGTAATGGAATTTGGAACAAGACGGGCTCAAGAAATGGATGCGGCGATTTGGGGAACTAGAGCGGCCTTTATCGGCGGATGCGGGGCAACCAGCAATGTCAGAGCTGGAAAGCTTTTTGGCATTCCGACAGCCGGAACGCACGCTCATTCAATGGTACAAGCGTATCAAGATGAATATACGTCTTTTCGCAAATACGCTGAATCTCATAAAGATTGTGTCTTTTTAGTGGATACATATGATACGCTTCGTTCCGGTGTACCGGCTGCAATTCGAGTCGCTAAAGAAATGGGAGATTCGATCAACTTTATTGGTATTCGTTTAGATAGCGGCGATTTGACCTATTTATCGAGAAAAGCGAGAGAAATACTGGATGCAGCCGGATTTCACGACGCAAAAATTTTTGCTTCGAATGATTTGGATGAATACACCATTACACATTTAAAAGCGCAAGGAGCCAAAATTGACGCTTGGGGAGTCGGAACGAATTTGATAACGGCATACGATCAGCCGGCGCTTGGAGCCGTATATAAATTAGCTTCGATAGAGAATGAGGCTGGAGAAATGATCGATACAGTCAAAATTTCCAGCAATGCTGAGAAAGTAACAACCCCAGGCATGAAAAAAGTATTTCGAATCATCAATAAAAGCAGCCAAAAATCGGAAGGCGACTATATCACCCTTTATGACGAGAATCCTGCGGAAGAAGAAAGAATTAAGATGTTTCACCCCATTCATACCTATGTCAGCAAATTTGTGACAAACTTTGAGGCGGTGGAACTGCAAAAAGATATTTTTATCAATGGCGAACTAGTATATGAATTGCCATCGCTTACAGAAATCCAATCTTTTGCAAAAAAAAATTTAGATTATTTATGGGATGAATATAAACGAATTTTAAATCCAGAAGAGTATCCGGTAGATTTAAGTGAAAAATGCTGGAATAATAAAATGAAGAAGATTCAAGAAGTGCGGGACAAAATTGTTTCCAGATTAGAACAATAAACGGAAAGGAGCAGGGGAAAATGGACGATTTGCAAAAACGGATAATCGAGGAATTAAAAGTAAAACCAGTGATTGATCCAAAAGAAGAAATTCGCAAAAGCGTCGACTTTTTAAAAGCCTATTTAAAGAAATATCCGTTTATAAAAGGATTCGTCCTAGGAATTTCCGGTGGACAAGACTCTACATTAACGGGGAAACTGGCTCAAATGGCGATTAACGAAATTCGGGAAGAAACAGGTAGAAAAGATTATCAATTTACTGCGGTCAGATTGCCTTATGGTACACAATTCGATGAAGAAGATTGCCAAGTGGCTTTAAACTTTATACAGCCGGATGATATTGTTACGGTGAACATTAAAGAAGCGGTAGATGCCAGTGAAAAAGCGTTAAAGGATGCTGGTGTAGAAATTACCGATTTTGAAAAAGGAAATCAAAAGGCTCGAGAACGGATGAAAGTTCAATACAGTATTGCAGCTATGAGGAACGCGGTAGTACTTGGAACCGACCATGCAGCAGAAGCAGTTACAGGATTTTTTACAAAATACGGCGATGGGGGCGCGGATCTCGTTCCGATTTATCGTTTAAATAAACGCCAAGGAAAGATGCTCTTAAAAGAACTTGGGTGCCCAGAACGTTTATATAAAAAAGTGCCAACAGCCGATTTGGAAGAAAACCGTCCGCAGCTTCCGGATGAAGTCGCACTGGGTGTTACCTATGAGGAAATTGACGACTATCTGGAAGGAAAAACAGTTTCTGAAGAAGCGAGAAAAACGATCGAAGGATGGTTTTTAAAAACAGAGCATAAACGGCACCTTCCAATCACGATTTTCGATGACTTTTGGAAATAATTTGTTGCCTTCCTTTGAAAGAAAAGACAGAGAGTTCTTAAGCTCCCTGTCTTTTTCTAGTTTGAGGAAATAGGAAGAAAGCAGGGGAAGGATCATCTTCTTTTAACCTATTATCTGAATAATGAATCAATTTTAAGGCGGGTTGACCGTGGTTACAGATAGATATAAAATGATGACAAATTTGTTACGTCTATGGGCTATCGGTATTTCTTCTTCAGTTCGAAAGGAGAATTCGATAGATACCCGGCTGCGATAAAATGGCAATAGTGGCAGCAACGCCCTTTCGTCTTCTCAAGGAAAGGAGAAAGGCCTTAAAGGGCTTACGGTCATAGGGGGAAGGAATTCCCTTGAATACTTTTTCGTGATCTTTTGGCTCTGTTTTAGGATATCTTGGGGAAACTGCGTTGCATGGGAAAAGCATACATCATCGGAACAGAGTCTATTTTTTCATACATAGAGAGGGTGGTTATTGTGGAAAGAAAGAAGGAATGGGAAAACCAGGAGATGGTTGTCGTACTTGATTTCGGCAGCCAGTACAATCAGCTTATTACGAGAAGAATTCGGGAACTTGGCGTCTACAGCGAACTTCATCCTCATACTTTGACGGCGGAAGAAATAAAAGCTATGAATCCAAAAGGGATTATTTTATCAGGGGGGCCTAACAGTGTATATGCCGAAGATGCCTTTCGCTTGGACGAAGAAATTTTTAATCTAGGAATCCCGGTGCTTGGAATTTGCTACGGAATGCAGCTGATGACGAAGCATTTCGGCGGAAAAGTGGAACCGGCCAGCAAACGGGAGTACGGCAAAGCGACCATCCAGGTTCAAAACAATAACCCGCTTTGGAATGGGCTTCCTGAAGAACAAGTGGTGTGGATGAGCCATAGCGATTTAGTGATGGAAACTCCTGAAGGATTTACAGTGGACTCAGTGAGCTCTTCTTGTCCGATTGCGGCAATGAGTAATCAAGGGCAACGATTATATGGGGTTCAATTTCATCCGGAAGTTCGCCACTCCGTCTACGGAAACGAGCTGCTTCGCAATTTTGTGTTCAACATTTGCGGCTGCCGGGGCGAATGGTCCATGCAAAATTTTATTGAAATGGAAATAGAGAATATTCGGAAAACGGTTGGTGATAAAAAGGTTCTTTGCGCCTTGAGCGGCGGAGTCGATTCTTCTGTTGTGGCTGTTCTCATACATAAAGCCATCGGAGATCAATTAACGTGCATTTTTGTCGATCACGGTCTTCTGCGAAAAGGTGAAGCGGAAAGTGTGATGAAAACGTTTGCGGAAGGATTTCACATGAACGTGATCAAAGTGGATGCAAAAGATCGCTTTTTGAACAAACTGAAGGGAGTTTCCGACCCTGAGAAAAAACGGAAAATTATCGGCAATGAGTTTATTTATGTGTTTGATGACGAGGCAGCCAAACTGGAAGGAATTGAATTTTTAGCGCAAGGAACTCTGTACACGGATATAATTGAAAGCGGAACGGCCACTGCTCAAACGATTAAATCCCACCATAATGTGGGCGGTCTGCCGGAAGATATGGACTTTAAGCTGATTGAGCCTTTGAACACATTGTTTAAAGATGAAGTGCGAAAATTAGGCACTGAATTAGGAATTCCCGACGAAATTGTTTGGCGTCAGCCATTCCCAGGTCCTGGACTAGCTATTCGGGTTTTAGGAGAAGTAACAGAAGAAAAACTGGAAATCGTTCGGGAATCCGATGCTATTTTAAGAGAAGAAATTAAAAAAGCCGGATTAGACCGGGAAATTTGGCAATATTTTACTGTTCTTCCTAATATCCGCAGTGTCGGCGTGATGGGAGACGCGAGAACGTATGATTATACGATCGGAATTCGTGCGGTGACTTCCATAGATGGAATGACCTCCGATTGGGCAAGAATTTCGTGGGATGTACTGGAGACGATCTCGACACGAATCGTCAATGAAGTTAAGCATGTCAACCGCGTCGTATATGATATTACAAGCAAACCGCCAGCCACCATTGAATGGGAATAAAGACACGCTATTCATTTGCGAGATAAGGATGATCATCGGAACGAACCGGTCATTAAGGGGCGGTCGGCCTCCGAAGAAACTGTTCGGGTTGCTGCCTCTTAATGCGCGATAAAACAAAACAAACCCGAATAAAAATAAATAATTTAAAATTAATGTTCGTATTTTTATTGACATCTTTATCATTTAGCACTACAATGTACTTGAATTTAATATTTGTCGCATTACGTCGTATAATTACGGGGATATGGCCCGGAAGTCTCTACCAAGCTGCCGTAAATAGCTTGACTACGAGGTAATGGAATGTAAACAGGGTTGGGTTCCCATCCTTTTATCTTTCTATCCTCAAGCCATACCCCAAACGAATGTTTGGGATATTTTTTATTTTGCTTGGTGAAAAGCTTCATCACTTAAACGAAAACTTCACTCGAGAGCATGTTGGCCAGTGTGGTTGCCTCGTGACGTATTTGTGATAATGCGGAGGGGAATTATGAAGAATTATTTTCATTTTGATGAATTGGGTACGAATTACCGCAGGGAAATCATCGGTGGTATTACGACCTTTCTTGCTATGGCCTATATTTTGGTCGTGAATCCGCTCACTCTTTCACTTGCATCGGTGAAGAATCTTCCGGATTCCATGCGAATGGACCACGGTGCGGTGTTTGTGGCGACGGCTTTATCTGCTGCTTTCGGTTCTTTGCTGATGGGATTATGGGCAAAGTATCCGGTAGCTCTAGCGCCGGGATTGGGTTTGAACGCCTTTTTTGCTTATACGGTTGTTCTGAATTACGGCATTTCTTGGCAAGTTGCGTTGACAGGAGTATTTTTGGCAAGCCTCATATTTATTTTGCTCACGCTCACTGGAATTCGGGAAAAAATTATTAATGCCATCCCGGCTGAATTAAAACATGCAGTAGGAGCAGGAATTGGACTTTTTATTACTTTTATTGGTTTTCAAAATGCCGGAATCATCGTGAATAATGATGCGGTTTTAGTTGGGCTTGGCGATTTGACAAACGGCAATACGCTTTTAGCCATTTTTGGCATTATCATCACGGTCATTCTCATGACAAGAGGCATTAACAGCGCTGTGTTTATCGGAATGGTTATTACAGCCATTGTCGGGATGTTGACCGGTTTAATCCCTCTTCCGAAGCACGTGATCGGCAGCATTCCAAGCATTAAACCGGTGTTTGGCGTTGCGGTGACTTCGATTTTCCATATGCCGGATCAAATTTTTACGATGCAAATGTTGATGGTGGTTTTGACCTTTTTATTTGTCGCCTTTTTTGATACGGCAGGGACTCTTTTGGCGGTTGCTCATCAAGCCGGATTGATGAAAAACAATCAATTGCCTCGAGCCGGAAAAGCGCTGTTTTCAGATGCTATGGCAGGAGCGATTGGTGCGGTGCTCGGAACGTCTACGACGACTTCTTTTGTGGAATCAACTGCGGGGGTAGCTGCCGGGGCCAGAACCGGATTTGCTGCTGTTGTCACAGGCGTGTTGTTTTTGCTGTCGCTCTTTTTCTACCCGTTGCTTTCGGTTATTACCTCACACGTAACGGCGCCTGCTTTGATCATTGTCGGTGTGTTGATGGTATCGTCTCTGGGAGAGATTGATTGGAAGAAATTCGAAATTGCTGTTCCAGCTTTCTTGACGGTTATTTGTATGCCTTTGACATACAGCATTGCGACCGGAATCGCCATTGGGTTTATTTTCTATCCTATTACGATGATCGTAAAAGGAAGAGCCAAAGAAATTCATCCGCTTATGTATTTCTTATTTATTGTTTTCTTGTTATATTTTATTTTCTTGAAATAGTAGGATGGACGTCCTCCTAATTGGGAGGGCGTTTTTTTGCGTTGAAAAAAGGTTTTCATTTGTATAAGGACAAGTCGTTGATTACAATATGGGTAGACTATTACATGGAGGACGAAGCTGTTGCTTTGTGCAGAGGTAATCATAAGAGGAGATTTCGAATGGCTAAATATGTAGTGAAAAAAATCCTTAATAATAATGTTTTGATCGCTGCCGATAACAAGAACAACGAAGTCGTACTGATTGGAAAAGGGATCGGTTTTCAAAGGAAAAAAAGCGATGTAATCCATCAAGATATTATCGAAAAAATATTTGTCCTCAAGAATGAAAATGAACAAGAACATTACAAAAAATTATTGCCATACCTTGATGAAAAAACGCTGAATGTGATTATTTCCTCTTTAGAAATCATAAAAAAACGAACAAATTGTATTTTAAATGAGCATATCCACGTCGCTCTCACGGACCACCTCCTTTTCGCAATGAACAGGCTTATGAAAGGGGTGGTCATTAAAAATCCCTTTCTCAATGAAACAAAAGCCATGTACCCTTTTGAATATGAAATCGCTGAGGAAGTGGTGGATTTTATTCATGAAGCGGCCAACATCAAGCTGCCGGAAGGGGAAGTGGGCTTTATTGCTTTGCATATTCACAGTGCCTTAACAGATAAACAACTTTCGGAAATTAATCAAAATTCCCAGTTATTATCCGTTCTTGTTCGTACAATGGAGGAACACTTTGGAATGGAAATCGATAGAAATAGTGTGGAATATATGCGGCTCATCCGCCATCTTCGCTATACCATTGATAGGGTACAAAAAGGGGAAACATTGGAAGAATCAAAAAAAATAGCAGAACTATTGAAAAAAGAATACCCTCTATGCTACAATCTCTCATGGAAGCTCATCAAAATTATGCAGCAAACATTGAAGAAGCCGGTTTATGAAGCGGAAGCCATCTATTTAACGATGCATTTGCAGCGCTTGCGCACGAAACAAAAGAATATTCTGTAATTCTTTGCGTGTTACTGATTCGATCAGGCATGAGTAAAGAAGTTGATAGAAACAAGGCCACAAGGGAACACTACCTTTGTATTACTTGCTACTATCTCTTCTTGACTCATGCTTTTTATTTTTGTGCAACAATAGAATGGAGGGAACATTTATGTTTAAGAAACTCTTTGGCGTTCTCCAAAAAGTGGGGAAAGCTTTAATGCTTCCAGTCGCCATTTTGCCGGCTGCCGGAATTTTGCTTGCTCTTGGAAACGCTTTACAGAACCCGGCGCTAGTCCATATTGCTCCGTTTTTGCATACCGGCTGGGTGGAAATGGTAGCAAAAGTGATGGAAGATGCCGGCGGAATTATATTTTCGAACCTAGCCCTTCTGTTTGCCGTTGGGGTTGCTATTGGATTGGCTGGAGGAGAAGGGGTAGCTGGTCTTGCCGCAATCGTTGGCTTCCTGATCATGAATGTTACGATGGGAGTTGTGCTTGGTGTGACTCCTAAAATGGCTGCTCATGACCCTTCTTATGCAACCGTTCTCGGCATTCCTACGCTGCAAACCGGCGTATTCGGCGGTATTATTATTGGGATATTAGCTGCTATTCTTTATAACAAATACTTTAATATTGAGCTTCCTTCCTATTTAGGATTTTTTGCAGGAAAACGTTTTGTTCCGATTGTGACGGCTGTATCTTCTTTAATTCTAGGATTGATCATGATTGTCATTTGGCCGCCTGTCCAATCAGGTTTAAACGCTTTCTCCAATAACTTATTGAATGCAAACTTGACGTTGTCTGCCTTTATTTTCGGTGTCATTGAACGTTCGCTAATTCCATTTGGATTGCACCATATCTTTTATGCTCCGTTTTGGTTTGAGTTTGGATCATATACGGACAAAACAGGACAAGTGGTTCACGGAGACCAAGCGATCTTTATGGCTCAAATTAAAGATGGAGTAAAGAATTTGACGGCAGGTACATTTATGACAGGTAAATATCCGTTTATGATGTTTGGTCTTCCTGCTGCTGCGCTGGCTATTTACCATGAAGCGAAACCTGAAAAGAAAAAAGTCGTAGGCGGTTTAATGGCTTCGGCGGCTTTGACTTCTTTCTTGACAGGGATTACAGAGCCAATTGAATTCTCCTTTTTATTCGTAGCGCCTGTGTTGTTTGCGATTCACGCTATTTTTGCCGGACTGTCATTTATGATTATGCATATTTTAAATGTCAAAATCGGGATGACGTTCTCAGGGGGATTAATTGACTTTATTCTCTTTGGTGTTTTGAATCCACAAACTCATTGGTGGCTCGTGATACCGGTCGGATTAGTCTTTTCCGTCATCTATTATTTTGGTTTCCGATTTGCCATCCGCAAGTTCAATTTAAAAACGCCTGGCCGCGAAGATGATGAAGAATCGGAAGACAATAAAGAAACAGCGGATAGCGGATCTGGAGACCTTGCTTACAATATTTTGGATGCAATGGGTGGACAAAGCAATATTGCTTCGCTGGACGCTTGTATCACTCGTCTGCGCGTTCAAGTAAATGATCCTAAAGAAGTGGACAAGGATCGTTTGAAAAAACTTGGCGCTTCCGGAGTATTGGAAGTTGGAAACAATATTCAAGCTATTTTTGGACCGAGATCCGACACGATTAAAACGCAAATGCAAGATATAATGAAAGGCAAAAAACCACGCAAAGCAACAACTCCTGATATGAATAAGGAAGTCAAGCAGCAAGTAGAAGAAGTGAATCCAGCGCCTCTTCAAAATGAATTGGACCGAAATGAAGCGATTATTTCGCCGTTAAAAGGGGAAATTAAGCCGCTTTCAGAAGTACCTGATCCAGTCTTTGCGGAAAAAATGATGGGGGACGGCTTTGCCATTATGCCAGAAGAAGGAACCATTGTATCGCCTGTTAACGGAAAAATTGTCAACCTATTCCCGACTAAGCATGCGATCGGTATTTTGTCCGACGGCGGAAAAGAAATTTTGATTCACGTGGGAATTGATACAGTGAAACTGAATGGCGAAGGTTTTGAAGCGCTTGTAAACCAAGACGATCATGTTGAAGCCGGACAGCCTTTGTTGAAAGTGGACCTTGACTTGGTGAAAAGCAAGGCGCCATCTGTGATTACCCCAATTATTTTTACAAACCTTGCAGAAGGCGAACAAGTTGTGATTGAAAAGCAAGGAAAAGTAGATTTAAAAGAAGAAAATATCGTTTCAATCCAAAAGTAACACATCCTTCATTAGGATGATTTGTGGCCGTTCATGCGATTAGCATGAACGGTTTTTTAAATTTTACCAAACCAAAAATTTTCTCTGGAACGATCGATTTCAGTCCGGATGGTAAGAGTGGGCTGATTAGCTTCATAAAGGATTTTCAAAGCTTGTCAAGATGGCTAAGACAGCGCTGTCATAGGGATAAAGGAGAACAAATCGTTATGCTCAACTTGACAGAAAGACTATATAGGCTAAAATAAGACGCAATAGAGAAAGTGCTCAATCGAAAAGTCGTATAGGTTGAGAACGATATGGATAATAGCCGAAAAGACGGAAAAAAGGAAGCTGCTCTGATGAGTAAAAAGAAGATATTTGAGAGGAAAGAAAATGAAACCATTGATGAACTCTTGGCACGAATGTCCGAAGAAGGGTACAAACCCGTTAGAAGAACGGAAGAACCTATCTTTCAAGAACAGAACATAAATGGAAAAATAGAATATGTTCCGGTTGGTCGAATCATAAAGTTTGAAGGAAAAAAAGAAGGATAAAACCGAACATTTTCTTTTAATATACTTTTATTGTTCGAAAATTTTATTGACAATGGCTTGTTTTCATTGTTAAGATGAAGTTGTCAACTCAATAGACCCTCATATAATCACGAGAATATGGCTCGTAAGTTTCTACCCGATTACCGTAAATAATCGGACTATGAGGGAAAGTAGCTATCTGGAAAACTGTCAATGAAAAAGGCTTCAGGATGACGATTTCATAATGTTTCTGAAGACCATTCATTGAACGTGCAGTGCCGTTGGGAAGGGAACATCTTTCTCCGATGAAACTGCCATAAAGGCTTTTCAATTAGTCTTTTCTTACCCGGATTCACTGCTTTCTCTCAAAGAAAGTATGTGATGCCGGGTTTTTTTATTTAGATGAGATTGCATCATTTGGAGGGATGAAAGTGCCGGCTGAAGTAGGAGTGATTATGGGAAGCGCCTCGGACTGGGAGACGATGAAAAGTGCCTGTGAAGTATTAGAAGAATTAGAAATTGAATATGAGAAAAAAGTCGTTTCAGCTCATCGCACTCCTGATTTCATGTTTGATTATGCAGAAAGTGCTAGAAGCCGGGGGATTAAAGTAATTATCGCCGGTGCGGGAGGAGCCGCGCATTTGCCGGGAATGGTAGCGGCCAAAACGACTCTTCCCGTGATCGGAGTACCGGTTCAATCAAAAGCGTTAAATGGTTTAGATTCCCTGTTGTCGATCGTTCAAATGCCCGGTGGCATCCCGGTGGCTACAGTGGCGATTGGACGTGCTGGCGCAACGAATGCCGGTTTGCTGGCAGCGCAAATATTATCCATTGAAAATCCCCAAATTGCCCGAAAACTGGAAAATCGACGGATTACATTGAAAGAAAAAGTACTAGAAAGCAGTGATCAACTTGACTAATCCAGTCATTATGCCCGGAAAAACGATTGGAATTATTGGCGGAGGACAGCTAGGCAGAATGATGGCACTTGCGGCAAAAGAAAAAGGATTTCGGATCGCCGTATTAGATCCTGCGGAAGATTCACCATGCGGTCAGGTGGCTGATCTGGAAATTACAGCAGCCTACGATGACAAAAACGCTTTGGCGCGTCTCGCTCAAATAAGTGATGTGGTCACGTACGAATTTGAAAACGTCGATTATGAGGCATTGCGGTGGCTCGAAAAAAGAGCTTATCTTCCGCAAGGTGCCGAGTTGATCCGCATTACCCAAGATCGGATTTTAGAGAAAGATGCGATTTCAAAAGCCGGTGTGCAGGTGGCCCCTTATGAAGTGATTTACGAAGAAAACGAACTATATGATAAGATAAAAAAGCTTGGTTATCCTGCTGTTTTAAAAACCTCAAGAGGCGGTTATGACGGGAAAGGCCAGTATGTGATTCGCCGCGAAAGCGAGATCGAAAAGGCAGCCGAATTGCTGCAAGTGGGGCCTTGTGTATTAGAAAAATGGATTCCATTTACGAAAGAAGTTTCCGTGATTGTATTTCGCAATCCGGATCTCGAAGTCAGCTGTTTACCTGTCGGTGAAAATATTCATGTCGAAAATATTTTGCATCAAACGATTGTCCCGGCAAGAGTGGACGGAGAGGTCAAACAAAAAGCAGTGAAAATGGCTCTCAAGATCGCCGACTATTTGGAACTGATCGGAACGCTGGCAGTGGAGATGTTCGTCTGTTCAAACGGTGAGATTTATATAAACGAACTAGCCCCTAGACCGCATAACTCTGGCCATTATTCCATTGAAGCTTGCGAGGCGTCGCAATTTGAACAGCATATACGAGCGATTTGCAATTGGCCTTTCCAGAAAACAGAATTATTAAAACCGGCTGTTATGGTCAATGTGCTTGGCAAGCATTTAGAGGGGGCGCTAAACGAATTCCGCCGCCACCCGGATTGGTCGCTTCATTTATACGGAAAAAAGGAAGCGAAAGAGAAAAGAAAAATGGGACATATCACCGTCTTGACCGATGATCTTGAGAAAACATTACAAGAAATAGACAATAGCAGGATTTGGAGCGCAAAAGAAGAAAAGATCGGAGGCAGTATAAGATGATCGATCGTTACACCCGCCCGGAGATGGGGGCGATTTGGACAGAGGAAAACCGCTTCAACGCTTGGCTGGAAGTGGAAATTCTCGCTTGCGAGGCGTGGGCAGAACTGGGAGTCATCCCGAAAGAAGATGTGAAAAAAATCCGAGAGAATGCCGGCTTTGATATTCTTCGCATTAAAGAAATTGAAGAAGAAACCCGCCATGATGTAGTGGCGTTCACAAGAGCTGTATCGGAGACGCTTGGTGATGAGCGAAAATGGGTTCATTATGGATTGACGTCTACTGATGTTGTCGATACAGCCCTATCGTATTTACTTAAGCAGGCAAATGAGATTTTGCTTAAAGATTTAGAGAACTTTATTGAAATTCTTCGCCAGAAAGCGAAAGAACATAAATATACCGTGATGATGGGAAGAACTCACGGCGTCCATGCAGAACCAACTACTTTTGGGTTAAAGATGGCGCTTTGGCATGAAGAAATGAAGAGGAATTTGGAACGGTTCAAACGAGCGGCTGAAGGAGTGCAGTACGGAAAAATTTCCGGAGCCGTTGGCACTTATGCCAATATTGATCCGTTTGTTGAACAATATGTATGTAAAAAATTAGGTCTTAAACCAGCGCCTATTTCCACTCAAACGCTTCAGCGCGACCGCCACGCTTACTACATGAGTACACTAGCCTTAATCGCGACGTCGATCGAAAAATTTGCTGTGGAAATTCGCGGACTTCAAAAGAGCGAAACGAGAGAAGTGGAGGAGTTTTTCGCGAAAGGCCAAAAAGGATCATCAGCCATGCCCCATAAACGGAATCCGATCGGATCGGAAAACATGACAGGAATGGCCCGTGTGGTAAGAGGGTATATGCAAACTGCATATGAAAACGTACCGCTTTGGCACGAACGGGATATTTCTCATTCTTCTGCGGAACGCATTATTTTGCCTGATGCGACGATTGCCCTTAATTATATGCTCAATCGCTTCGGCAATATCGTGAAAAATTTAATCGTCTATCCGGAAAATATGAAACGAAATATGGAGAAGACGCTTGGTCTTATTTATTCGCAGCGCGTCTTGCTCGCCTTGATTGAAAAAGGTCTTCCCCGTGAAGAGGCATATGACACCGTTCAGCCGTGGGCTATGGAGGCTTGGGAAAAACAAGTGCCATTCCGGCAACTAGTAGAAAGCGATGAAAAAATTACCTCGAAATTAACAAAAGAAGAAATCGATGACTGCTTCGATTACCACTATCATTTAAAACATGTCGATACGATTTTTGATCGTCTCGGTTTGAACGACTAAGTGAGTAGGCTGACTTTTAGGCTATTTCTTGCGTTTTGCGAAAAAGGCAAGAAGGCTTAAAGCGGTCGGCCTCTTTTAAAACCGCTATATTCGGAAGATTACCAATATTAAAATGAGGTGGACAACTTGAAAAAAGGTTCGCTATTGTATGAAGGAAAAGCGAAGAAGATTTACGCTACAGACCAAGAAGATGTTCTTTTCGTGGAATATAAAGATTCTGCGACCGCTTTTAACGGAGAGAAAAAAGCGGAATTTGCCGGAAAAGGAAGCCTCAACAACCAAATTAGCAGTTTCATTTTTACGAAAATGAAAGAGGAGTTGGATCTGCCAACTCATTTTATCCAGCAAGTTTCGGATCATGAGCAGCTGATCAAACGAGTGAAGATTATCCCGCTTGAGGTCGTGGTTCGAAACGTCTCTGCCGGAAGCATGGCGAAAAGGCTGGGAATAGAAGAAGGGATTCCATTGGGAAAACCTATCATTGAATTTTACTTAAAAGATGATGAACTTGGGGATCCGCTGATCATAGAAGACCATATTCGCTTCTTGAAAATCGCTTCTTCTGAAGAAATCGAACAAATCAAAAAGATGGCGTTGAAAGTGAATCAGTTTTTGATTTCCTTATTTGATCGATTAAATATTCGACTGATCGATTTCAAATTAGAATTTGGCAAAGATCATCAAGGACAAATTTTGCTTGCGGATGAAATTTCGCCTGATACGTGCAGGCTTTGGGAAAAAGAAACGAACCGGAAATTAGATAAAGACGTGTTTCGCCGCAACCTTGGCAGTTTAATCGATGCCTATACCGAGGTGCTTACGAGATTAGGAGGGAAAACACATGTATAAAGTGAAAGTTTTTGTGACACTTCGTGAAAGCGTATTGGATCCTCAAGGAGCCGCTGTCCAGCGTTCCCTTCACAGCCTTGGATTCGGACAGGTGGAAGATGTCCGCATAGGGAAATATATGGAGCTGTCAGTGAAGGAGAGCGACCAAGACATTGAAGTCGTGGTCAGAGAAATGTGTGAGAAATTATTGGCCAACCCGGTGATAGAAGAATTTCGTTATGAGATAGAGGAGGGTGTCGTCCGGTGAAATTTGCGGTGATTGTCTTTCCCGGTTCCAATTGCGATGCCGATATGTTCCACGCCATCAAGGATGAATTGGGAGAAGATGCGGACTTCGTTTGGCACGATGCTGATGATCTGAGCGGATACGATGGTATTTTGCTTCCAGGAGGCTTTTCATACGGCGATTATTTGCGGTCAGGCGCCATTGCCCGCTTTTCTAAAGTGATGGAAAAGGTGATCGAAGCGGCAGAAGAAGGAAAGCCGATTCTAGGCGTTTGCAACGGTTTTCAGATTTTGCTAGAATCAGGGCTTTTACCTGGCGCCATGAGAAAAAACGATCAATTGAAGTTTATTTGCAAAACGGTAGAACTGACCGTGGAAAATAATGAAACGATGTTTACAAACGGCTATGAAATGGGGGAAACGATCCAAATTCCTATCGCTCACGGCGAAGGCAACTACTATTGCGATGACAAGACGCTTGAAACATTAAAGCAAAACAAGCAAATTGTCTTTACGTATCAAAACAACCCGAACGGTTCTGTTGCCGACATTGCCGGGATTATCAATGAAAAAGGGAATGTTCTTGGGATGATGCCGCATCCGGAAAGAGCGGTGAGCGAACTGCTAGGCAGCAGAGACGGCCTTAAGCTTTTCCAATCGATTGTCAAACAGTGGAGGGAATCGTATGCTACTACGCACTGAACCAAAACCGGATGAGATAAAAGAAAAGAAATTGTATCGGCAAATGGGTCTCACAGACGAAGAGTTTGCTCAAATAGAAGCCATTTTGGGAAGGCTCCCCAACTATACGGAGACCGGTCTTTTTTCTGTCATGTGGTCCGAACACTGCAGTTATAAAAATTCAAAAGTGGTGTTAAAAAAATTCCCTACCGAGGGGGAAGGAGTGTTACAAGGTCCTGGGGAAGGAGCCGGTATTGTCGATATCGGCGATGGCCAGGCAGTCGTATTTAAAATCGAAAGCCATAACCATCCTTCCGCCATTGAACCGTATCAAGGGGCAGCAACAGGTGTGGGCGGAATTATCCGCGATGTGTTTTCCATGGGGGCAAGGCCGGTAGCCTTGTTGAATTCTTTGCGATTTGGAGAATTGGAGTCTTCCAGAGTCCGATATTTATTTCAAGAAGTAGTGGCAGGCATCGCCGGTTATGGAAATTGCATCGGCATTCCAACGGTTGGAGGCGAGGTGCAATTTGATCCTTCTTATGAAGGGAATCCACTAGTAAACGCAATGTGTGTCGGCTTGATTGATCATCAAGATATTCAGAAAGGCCAAGCGGTAGGGGTAGGCAATTCCGTCATGTATGTTGGTGCGAAAACAGGACGCGACGGAATTCACGGAGCCACTTTTGCTTCGGAGGAATTAAGTGAGCAATCTGAAGAAAAGCGCCCGGCTGTTCAAGTGGGGGATCCCTTTATGGAAAAGCTGCTGCTAGAAGCCTGTCTTGAATTGGTGAAATCAGATGCACTTGTCGGAATTCAAGATATGGGAGCAGCCGGATTGACCAGTTCAGCGGCCGAAATGGCAAGCAAAGCCGGATCGGGAATCGAAATGAACCTCGACCTTGTGCCTCAGAGGGAAACGGGCATGACCCCTTATGAAATGATGCTGTCTGAATCGCAAGAGAGAATGCTGATCGTTGTCAAAAAAGGAAGAGAGGAAGAAGTCGTTTCTCTTTTTCAAAAGTATGGATTGGAAGCAGTCGTCGTCGGAAAAGTAACGGACGATTCCATGTTGAGACTGACTCATCGCGGTGAAGTCGTAGCCGAAGTTCCGGTCGATGCATTGGCGGAAAATGCTCCGGTTTATCATAAACCTTCGAAAGAACCGGCCTATTTCCGTGAATTTCAGCAAATCGATGCACCGGCACCTGACGTGAAAGATTTTAAAGAAACGCTGATCAAACTGCTCTCGCAGCCGACCATTGCGAGCAAAGAATGGGTGTACCAGCAGTATGACTATCAAGTTCAAACGAATACAGTCGTAGCGCTGGCTCAGATGCGGCGGTCATTCGAATCCGCGGGACGAAAAAAGCGCTGGCGATGACAACAGACTGCAATTCCCGCTATCTCTATCTTGACCCGGAAACAGGAGGGAAAATTGCAGTCGCTGAAGCCGCACGCAATATTGTTTGCGCGGGAGGCAAACCTCTCGCCATTACGGACTGCTTGAATTTTGGCAGCCCGGAAAAGCCAGAAATCTTTTGGCAGCTGGAAAAAGCGGTGGAAGGAATGAGCGAAGCTTGCAAGACGCTCCAAACTCCGGTCATCGGCGGGAACGTTTCGCTTTACAATGAAACAAACGGTACGGCAATATATCCGACTCCTGTCGTTGGCATGGTTGGACTGATTGAAGACGTGGCTCACATTACTAAACAAACGTTTGAACAAGCGGGCGATTATATTTACGTCGTGGGGAAAGCGAACAACGATTTTGGCGGCAGCGAACTTCAAAAAATGCTGGAAGGTCGTATTTTCGGTAAAGCGCCGGAAATCGATTTAGCGGTAGAGCAAAAAAGGCAGCAAGCAATTTTACAAGCCATTAAAAATGGAACTGTTCAATCTGCTCATGATATTTCCGAAGGGGGATTGGCTGTCGCGTTGTCAGAGTGTTTGTTTGGCACTGGCTTGGGAGCAGATATAAAAGTAGAAGGACCAGCCGTTTGCGAACTGTTTAGCGAAACGCAGTCACGTTATGTGCTATCGGTGAAACCGGAACATCAGAGCCTTTTTGAAACGATTGCGACGGACGCGGTTTGCGTAGGCCGCGTTGTCGACGAACCGCTTTTAACGATCCGATCTGCAGACAATGAATTGATTTTGCAGGCGCAAGTGAGAGAACTGGAAAAAGCTTGGAAAGGAGCTATCCCATGCTTGCTGAAATAAAGGGATTAAACGAAGAATGCGGAGTGTTTGGCGTTTGGGGACATGAAAATGCTGCTCAGATCACGTATTACGGCCTTCATAGTTTGCAGCACCGTGGCCAAGAAGGAGCTGGAATTGTCGTAACGGACGGCTGCGAATTAAAGGGGCTAAAAGGGGAAGGGTTAGTGACAGAGGTTTTCAGCCGTGAAGCCATCCATAATTTACATGGCTATGGTGCCATTGGCCATGTACGCTACGCTACGGCGGGTGGAGGAGGATACGAGAACGTTCAACCCCTTCTCTTCCATTCTCAGACAGGAAGCCTGGCCCTCGCTCATAACGGCAATTTGGTCAATGCCACCATGCTCAAATATCAGCTGGAAGCCCAAGGAAGCATTTTTCAAACCAGTTCGGATACAGAAGTACTCGCTCACTTAATTAGGAGAAGTGGTTTTGTCCATTTGAAAGATCAGGTCAAAAACGCATTAACTATGCTAAAAGGCGCATACGCCTTTCTGATCATGACGGAAACCGAATTGATGGTTGCCCTCGATCCGAACGGATTAAGACCGCTTTCCGTTGGACGGCTCGGGGATGCGGTGTGCATCGCTTCGGAAACATGTGCATTTGATGTTGTCGGTGCTCAATTCGTCCGGGAGGTGGAGCCGGGGGAATTGATCATCATCAACAATGAAGGAATGTATTCGGAGACGTTTGCGTTAAAAAGCAATCAAGCCATTTGTACGATGGAATATGTTTATTTTTCCCGCCCTGACAGCAACCTTCACGGAATTAATGTGCATAGCGCCAGAAAAAGTATGGGAAAAAAATTGGCTGAAGAAGCGGGCATCGAAGCGGATGTGGTCACGGGAGTTCCAGATTCCAGCATTTCCGCTGCCATCGGCTATGCAGAAGCGTCCGGTATTCCGTATGAATTGGGGCTGATCAAAAACCGCTACGTCGGACGCACATTTATCCAGCCATCCCAGTCGCTGCGGGAACAAGGAGTCAAAATGAAGCTTTCTGCGGTTCGCGGAGTAGTCAATGGAAAAAGGGTCATTATGGTGGATGATTCGATTGTCCGTGGTACGACCAGCAAACGAATTGTTCAGCTTTTAAGAGAAGCAGGCGCCAAAGAAGTGCATGTCGCCATCAGTTCGCCGCCCATTGCCCATCCGTGTTTCTATGGGATTGACACATCAACGAAAGAAGAGTTAATTGCTTCCTCACATTCTGTGGAAGAAATAAAAAAATTGATTGGTGCGGATTCCTTAACGTTTTTAAGCATCGATGGAATGATTGAGGCCATTGGCCACGAAAAAGACGGAAATCATTGTGGGCAATGCTTAGCTTGCTTTACTGGGAAATATCCGACGGAGATATATCCAGCTGGAAAGGAACACATGGTGACTCTATCTTAGACGAAATGGTTTCTTTAGCACAGAAATAGTAAGACGCAAATGGAGGAGGACCAGGAATGGCCAATGCATATAAGTCGGCTGGAGTGGATATAGAAGCAGGATATGAAGCGGTTGAACGAATCAAAAAACATGTCGAACGGACGAAAAGGCTTGGAGTGATGGGAGCGCTTGGAAGTTTCGGTGGTCTGTTTGATTTATCCGTCCTCCATCTCAAAGAACCTGTTCTCGTATCAGGTACAGATGGTGTGGGAACCAAATTAAAAATTGCTTTTATGATGGATAAACACGATACGATTGGCATCGATTGCGTCGCCATGTGTGTCAATGACATCATCGTCCAAGGAGCAAGTCCGATCTTTTTTCTCGATTATCTCGCTTGCGGGAAAAATGAGCCGGCGAAAATAGAACAAGTTGTGAAAGGAATTGCCGATGGCTGCGAACAAGCAGGGTGTGCCTTAATCGGAGGGGAGACAGCGGAAATGCCGGGCATGTACGCCCCTGGGGAATATGATCTGGCCGGTTTTGCGGTAGGGGCATGCGAAAAAAGCGAGCTTATTTCAGGAAGTGCTGTTGAGCCGGGAGATGTTTTAATCGGTCTTCCATCAAGCGGAATTCATAGCAACGGCTATTCGTTAGTGAGAAAAATTTTCTTTGAAGAGCACCAATTGGAAATCGACTCTCAATTGGACGGATTGAATAGGACACTGGGAGAAGCGTTGATCGAACCGACACGAATTTATGTGAAACAAATCCAAAGTATTCAAAAAAGAGGTACAATTAAAGGGATGGCCCATATTACAGGCGGAGGCTTTATTGAAAATATACCTCGGGCTCTGCCGTCCGGATACGGTGCGGAAATTGCAGAAGGCACATGGGAGATGCCAGCTATTTTCGAAGTGCTAAAAGAGTACGGAAAGCTGGATCGGAAAGAAATGTACAATGTTTTTAACATGGGAATTGGGCTGGTCTTGATCGTCGCAGCGGCGGATGCGGATGCTGTTTTAAACGATCTTGAACAGATAGGAGAAAAAGCGTTCAAAATCGGACAGGTGGTTCCTCAAGAGGGAATCCGCATTTCCTAATGGGAGAGGTTGAAAATAAATGAAAAAAGTGGCGGTATTCGCGTCTGGAAACGGAAGCAATTTTCAGGCGCTGGCAGAAGCAAGTTTGAGAAAAGAACTAAATGCGGATATCTGCTTGCTTGTATGCGATCAGCCGGAAGCTTATGTAGTGAAACGGGCCCGTAATTTGGGTATTCCTGTATTTTCTTTTCGGGCAAAAGAGTACCCTTCCAAGGAGGCGTTTGAAAACGAAATTGCAGTGGAGTTAGTCAAAAGGGGAGTCGAATGGATCATCCTTGCCGGCTATATGCGTTTGATCGGTCCTACGCTTTTAAATCGCTTCCGCAACCGAATCGTGAATATTCATCCCTCGCTTTTGCCGGCGTTTCCGGGAAAGGACGCCATTGGACAAGCTTTGGACGCTGGCGTAAAAGTGACGGGGGTTACCATCCATTTTGTCGATGAGGGAATGGACACCGGACCGATCATCGCTCAACAAAGCGTCAACATTTTGGCTGACGATACAAGAGAAACGCTGCAGAAAAAAATCCAAGCAGTGGAACATGAGTTATATCCGAAAACAATCAATGAATTATTGGATGAATAGAAAGGAAGGTCTACTATGAAAAGACGGGCATTAATTAGTGTATCCAATAAAGAAGGGATCGTGGAGTTTGCAAAGGGGCTTGCTTCTCTAGGATTTGAGATTCTTTCGACCGGCGGCACGAAAACAATCTTGGCGGAAAACGGAATCCCCGTAACAGCTGTGGAAGAAGTAACAGGATTTCCAGAAATATTGGAAGGGCGGGTGAAAACTCTTCATCCTCTTATTCACGGCGGTCTGCTGGCGAAATGGGACCACGAATTGCATCAACGGCAAATGAAAGAACAAGGAATTGAGCCGATCGAAATCGTTTGCGTCAATTTGTACCCTTTCCAACAAACGATTGAAAAAGCGGATGTTACACCAGAAGAAGCCATTGAGAATATTGATATCGGCGGGCCGACTATGCTTCGATCTGCAGCGAAAAACCATGAGTATGTCACGGTGCTTGTCGATGCGGCTGATTACGGAAAAGTGCTGGACGAGCTAAAAGAAAACGGGAAAGTCAGCAAAGAAACAAGGCAAAAACTGGCCGCAAAAGTATTCCGGCATACAGCTGCTTACGATGCTTTGATTTCGCAATATATGACCACTCTTGCCGGCGAGGAGAACCCAGAGAGGGTCACTTATACATATGAATTGAAACAAACGCTTCGCTATGGTGAAAATCCACACCAAAAGGCGGCTTTTTATCAAAAACCGCTCGGTTCGGAGTTTTCCATTGCCAGAGCCCAGCAATTGCACGGGAAAGAACTTTCTTATAATAACATTCGCGACGCAGACGCTGCTTTGCAAATCATAAAAGATTTTCAAGAACCAGCTGCCGTTGCGGTCAAACATATGAATCCATGCGGCGTTGGCATCGGAAATACAATAGAAGAAGCCTACGCGAAAGCTTACGAAGCGGATCCGGTGTCTATTTTCGGGGGGATTGTGGCATTGAATCGGCCGGTCGGAAAAGAGCTGGCGGAAAAACTGCATGAAATTTTTCTAGAAATCGTGGTTGCTCCTGAATTTACGGAGGAAGCGCTGGATATTTTAACGAAGAAAAAAAATATTCGGCTGTTAGTCATTCCGTTTACGGGAGAGAAGAAAAAAGAAGAAGTATTGACATCGGTCGAAGGGGGTCTCTTAGTCCAAGATCCAGATACGTACTCGCTGGATGAAGCTGAGCTGAAGACGGTGACGAAGAGAGAACCGACTTCTGAAGAATGGGAAGCATTGAAGCTTGGATGGAAGGTAGTTAAGCATGTGAAGTCCAATGCCATCGTGGTGGCCAACAAAGAAAGAACGTTAGGAATCGGAGCAGGACAAATGAATCGCGTCGGTGCTGCCAAAATTGCTCTTGAACAGGCTGGCGACCTAGCAAAAGGAGCTTGCCTTGCTTCAGATGCCTTTTTCCCAATGGACGACACGGTAGAGGCTGCGGCCAAAGCGGGAATTACCGCTATTATCCAGCCGGGAGGATCGATTCGTGACGAGGATTCCATTAAAAAGGCGGATGAATACGGAATTGCGATGGTGTTTACAGGCGTTCGCCATTTTAAACATTAAACAACCTTTGTTTCATGAAAAGGCCTGGCAATCTTGTTTTGGCTGGGATCGTTTAAAAATTCCAACCTTTGTGGGTGCAAGCGAATAGGAGAAAAGAGGTGGAAGGGTATGAAGATCCTTGTGGTCGGCAGAGGCGGACGGGAGCATGCGATCTGCAAAAAGCTGAATGAAAGCATTCTTGTTGAAAAAGTATTTTGTGCTCCAGGCAATGCCGGAATTGCGGAAGACGCGGAAATAGTGAATATAAACGAAATGGATTTTGCCGGTTTAGCCGATTTTGCGGAAAGACAAGACATCGAATTAACGGTAATCGGTCCGGAAAATCCATTGGCTGCTGGAATTGTGGATTATTTTCAACAGCGGGGATTAGCGGTTTTCGGACCTAATCAAAAGGCGGCCCAGCTAGAAAGCAGCAAATCATTTGCAAAAGAATTGATGAAGAAGTATCAGATCCCCACAGCATCCTATGCCGTATTTGAAGAGTATGAGGAAGCAAAAGCTTATATTGTCCAACATGGGGCTCCTATCGTGCTAAAAGCAGATGGGCTTGCAGCCGGAAAAGGGGTTACCGTTGCCATGACGTTGGAAGAAGCGTTATCGGCCCTTGAAGAAATGCTTTTGAATCAAAAATTCGGCGAAGCATCGTCCAAATTGGTGATTGAAGAATATCTGCAAGGAGAAGAATATTCTTTGATGGCCTTTGTTCATGGCGAAAAAGTATACCCTATGGTCGCTGCTCAAGACCATAAGCGGGCGTATGACGGCGATAAAGGACCGAACACAGGCGGGATGGGGGCTTATTCACCTGTACCTCATTTGCCGGCTGACATCGTCGAACAATCCGTCCGCGAAATTTTGGAGCCATGTGCAAAAGCAATGGTGAAAGAAGGACGTCCGTTCACAGGGGTGATCTTTGCCGGCTTGATGATGACAAAACAAGGTCCAAAAACGATCGAATTTAATGCCCGTTTTGGAGACCCTGAAACTCAAGTAGTTTTGCCGCGATTGGAATCCGATTTGGCGCAGGTGTTTTTAGATGTGCTGGCCGGAAAAGATCCACAACTCAAATGGAAAGAGGAAGCGGTTCTTGGGGTTGTATTGGCTTCAGAAGGCTACCCGGGATCGTATCAAAAAGGAGTCCCCATCAAGGGATTAGATGAAATTGAGCAGGCAACGATTTATCATGCGGGAACAATTCGATGCGAGAAGGGGACCATTTGTTCCAACGGCGGCCGTGTTTTGTTAGTAGCAGCAAGTGGTGCGACGATAGAAGAAGCCAAACAGCAAGCCTATAAGGAAATGAAAAAATTGGATCAGGACGCATTTTTTTACCGAAAAGATATCGGTGCACGGGCTATTGCTCGTTTCTCCTCTTAGACATGCGGAAAAAATATAGATGAGAGCAGCAATACTTCCAATGAGAAGAATAAGAGCAAATGACGAGTGTGTGATATATTCCATAAACGTCCGATTGTACATGTTTCGTTCACTCCTTTTGGTCAGTTGAAATTGCCTTTCATAGTGCTTAATGCTTAACTCTTGTCATCAACCGCCTGATAGTTTCTTTTGAAACATTCAGGCGGCATTTCAAGATTGTTCAGTCTATTCGCTTTCTGTTTAAGTGCCTTCTTATTGGTAGACCGCGCCCTCCTATTGGAAAGAAATGTTCTGACGTAACTTAATGTTATTTAGACTGTCATCAATCTCGGTGAAAGCTGATTTTGAAAAAAACTTCTCGAGGATTTAGATATTTATGACGGATTGTACGGAATGTCGATGTCTTCCTTACGGTACGCCTGATTTTGTTGATTCTGTTGGTTTTGCTGATTCTGCTGGTTCATGAAAGAACGGTTTTCCCATAGATCGGTCAGCGGACAATATTGTAAAATTCCTTCTCCAACCCGCATGGCCCCTAGAAAAGCGATGAACAAATACGATTGGCGCCAAGGCTTTTTGGAAAGCTTAGCTGTCCCCCACGCAAGCATCGTAAGCCCCAGTGTAATTCTAATCAGAGCATTCAGAATGCCGATATTTTGTTTTGTTTTCAATGGAATCGCCTCTTTTCACTAAATTTTCAAACTTTGCTTTCTTTTTTCTCTGTGTTTGCCATCAAAATATGGTACTATAAAAATTAACATTTTTATTCCAATATCAATTGGATCACATCTTTCGAAAAGAATAGGCTGTTTCCCTTATGGGTGTACTGAATGAAGCGGGCGGAATGACCAGCCCATAAGCTCCATCTTTTTTTTGAAAAGGGCAGCTTCTTTCACTGAAAGATCGTTTTGCCATTCAAGAAAAGAGCTTTATGTGGATTCCATTCGTCCGTTCAACACAATCCCTTATAAAAGAAAGGGAAACGGAAAGAATCCATAATAAGCAAGTTTCAATACAATTAGGAGGGCCCTTAATTATGTTACAACAGCACTATCGGTGGAAAAATAGACAGATCAGAGATCATGTGGCAGTGATCAACGGAGAAAAGCCTCCAAATATATTGCTGAAAAACGCGCGATTTTTGCATTCCACTATGCGAAAATGGGTGGAAGCCAATATTTGGATTACAGACGACCGCATCGTTTACGTTGGGGATAGACTGCCTCAAATGCGAAATGGATGTGAAGTCGTAAACTGCGAAAACTATACGCTTGTGCCTGGCTACATAGAGCCGCATGTTCATCCTTTTCAACTTTATAATCCCCAGTCATTTGCCGAATATGCATCCCAAACAGGAACAACGGGTTTCATTAGCGATAACCTTGTGTTGTTCTTATTTTTAAAAAAGAAGAAAGCGTTTTCTTTGATGAATGAATTAAGTAAGCTCCCGTTTTCTGTCTTTTGGTGGTGCCGATATGATCCGATGACAGAACTAAATCAAGAGGATGAAAAATTTTCGCATAGGGATGTCAAGTCATGGATTGAGAGCGGTTTCGTTGTCCAAGGCGGGGAGCTGACTGGCTGGCCCAAATTGGTGGACGGAGATGATATGATTCTGCATTGGATCCAAGAAACGAAGAGGCTTGGAAAAAGAATTGAAGGACATTTTCCTGGAGCCTCAGAGAAAACGCTTACGAAAATGACGCTTTTAGGAGCAGATGGCGACCATGAATCGATGACCGGAAAAGATGTATACAAAAGGTTGATGCAGGGGTATATGGTGGCTTTGCGCCATTCTTCCATACGTCCCGACTTAGAAATCCTTTTAAGAGAAATTCGGGAAATGGGCCTGGATCAGTATGATCAAATGATGTTTACAACAGATGGCTCATTCCCCTCTTTCCACGAAGACGGGGTGATTGACCGGATGGTCGCCAAAGCGTTGGAGTTTGGCATTCCGGCGATGGATGCTTACAATATGGCTAGCTATAATGTCGCCAAATATTACCGAATCGACCATTATTATGGTATGATTGCTCCCGGACGAGTGGCCAATATTAATTTTCTGGAAAGCGAAAACAAC
>JADBKC010000188.1 GCA_014896555.1 Caryophanales bacterium
ATTGAAGAAGGCTATGATAGTCACTACGAGGGCAGGAATGATATGAAATTTGAGATGTTTTCTATGTTTGCCGCACAATATCCTAAAACTCTATCTGTCTCAATCAGTGGAGCTTTAGCAGCCAAAGTTCGACGTGGTGAACATATAGGACCAATCCCTTTTGGGTATTCTATAGAGGACAAAAAATTAGTTATCAATGAAGAAGAATCTCCAACAGTCCGGCAAATATTCCGATGGTACAATTACGACGGATTCGGTTTTAAGACGATTACTCGTCTACTAAATGAAGAAATGGCCAAAGGGAATGTATCAAAACCTCGGAAGAAAGAAAAATGGCAAGTAACCACAGTCCAACGGATTATTGGGAATCCTACATATGCCGGAATATTTGTTCATAATCGTTATACAAAAATCAAAATTAACGGCCGAAAAAAACAAATACAAAATCCACGTGAAAAATGGATTATTTACGAGAATCATCATCCAGCAATTATCACCAAAGAGGAATGGGAGAAAGCCAATAGCAAAGAGGTAACGAACAAAAAGACAAAGATCACTCCATGGAACGAATTTCGAGGGTTGCTTCGTTGTTCTGAATGTGGCTCAAATATGGTCATCGTTCAATCATATAAAAAGAATAAAGACGGTGAACGAACAGAATGGAAATATTTAAAATGCTCAGAGTACCGTCGAGCAGGGAAATATGGCTGTGTCAATCATACGCCTATTAGATATGAAGATTTTCGGGAATTCGTGTTAAAAAAACTTATAAATAAAGGAAAGAAAACGAAAATAAATTTCGAAAATAATCTTTATAAACGGAAACAAAAAGAAATTAACGCATTAGAAAAACAAAAAAACGAATTAGAGCGAATGCACAGCGAATTAATTGATATCTACCTTAAAGACAAATTGATAACCAAGCAAGAATTTCAACTAAAACGAAAAGAGTATGAAACAGAAATCAAAAATATTTCTGATCGTATTTTTATGTTGAGTCAAGAAGAAGAAACGAAAATTGATATCGAAAGCATTCAAGAAGCTTTTGAACAATTAAAAAAACATGATGAAGATCTCCATCATGCGATTAGCACTTTAATTGATCATATTGTTGTTCATCCAGACGGAAAACTGGATTTTCATTATAAATTTAGCCTTTAGTGCAGTCTTAATTTGCAAAGGGTATACATCGCAAATGCCATGCAAAAGCTTGGTGTTAAGGGGCGTTCACAAGCAGTTGTAGAGCTCCTTCGTATGGGAGAACTAGAGCTTTAATTTAAACCGGCTATCCATTTGGAGAAGCCGGTTAAAACATTTATGAAACGAATTATTCGAATATCGGAGCTACATACGGCATTGTTTTTGCCAAAATCCAAACTAAGAAAAGGACAACAGGAATATGGAAGATCAATTGCAAAATAGAATATCCTGCGAGATCTCTTGCTTTGACACCCATGACCCCCATTAAAGGCAACATCCAGAAAGGATTTATCAAGTTTGGCAGTGCTTCTGTCGCATTATATACTTGCACAATCCATGCCATGCTGACATTTAATTCTTTAGCGGCTTCGAGCAAGTATGGGGCTTCCACGATCCACTTCCCCCCGCCTGAAGGGAGAAAAAGTCCTAAGATGGCTGAGTAGATTCCGACAATGACCGGAAATGTATTTTCAGTTGAGATAGAAAGGAAGAACTTCACTAAAGCGTCAGCAAGCCCGGAGTTCATTAAGATTCCGAAAATTCCTGCATAAAAAGGGAATTGAATGAGCACACCACCTGTAGCAGGAATCGCTTTAGCTGTTGCGTTCAAAAAGTTTCTATGTGTCCAATGCAAAAGCATTCCCAACATTAAAAACATAAAATTATAATTATTAAGATCAAGTGCAGCGATCGGTCCTTTTTTTAAAATCGTGTGTACAATATAAATTGAACCGATGGCAACTAATAAGAGAGTTAAGATTGGGCTGTATTCTAACCACTCTCCCGGCTTTTCAGCTTTCGTCTTCTTCTCAAGAACTTCTATTTTACCATAATCAATACCAGCCATTTCGGCAGTCTTCGCTTTCTCTTCGCTCGGTGCAGATAAAAAAGCAATCCCAACTGACAAAATGATGAGAACAACGATCATCACTAAATTTTGCCAAGTGAAAATCGTTTCTGACATTGGAATCGTGCCGCTTATTTCGTACAAAGCGGGAGGAATCGAAGCTTTCGTTGCCATCAACAATGCTGCTGAAGAAGAAAGTCCTAATGCCCAAACGCTTCCGAGTCCAAGGTATCCTGCGGCGCCGATCGCCCGGTAATCGATGCCTTTCACTCGTTTGCTAATTTCCTTAATAAGAATCCCACTGAAAATCAAGCTAAATCCCCAGCTTATGAGAGATGCAACCATGGAAAAGAAGGCTACAAAGGCAACTGCCCCCTTCGGTGTTTTTGGGATGTAAGAAAGTCTAACAATTAGTTTATGAACGGGTTTAGCTGAAGCTACTACGTAACCGGTAATGATGATAAAGGCCATTTGCATGGCGAAAGGAACCAAATTCCAAAAATGAGTGCCAAAATCGACTCCAATATCGACAGGAGTCCGTCCCATAAATAGAGCAATAATTGAAATGAAAACAACTGCAATCGCAGCAAAAATAAAGGCATCAGGGAACCACCTTTCACTCCAATTTGCGAGGGAAACACCTATACTAGCCATGAAACCATCATGTTCTATCACTTTTTCCTTTTTCTTCATTCGTCACACGCCTTTCATGAAAATTTACTAAGGAAAACGTTTTTATTATTGTAATAATATAAATTATAAAAAAATTCTGTAATTATTCAAGTGTTTTCATCAAACTTTAAACCAAAGGCAATATTTCCATCTTGAAATTTACTGAAAAAAGATAGAAAATAAGAGAAGCCATGAGAACCGTGAAAGCTTATATGGGAGTTGTGTCAAGATGAGGCTTGAAGATTTGCAAGAAAATGAAGGAGTAGAAATTGTAGCGGATATTGAAAAAGATTTGCGATACATATCTGGCATTATTAAGCAAAAGGGAAGAGAGATTTTAAGCAATTATACAATCACTCCTCCCCAATTTGTGGCACTGCAATGGCTTTTTGAAGAAGGAGACATGACAATCGGTGAACTTTCTAATAAAATGTATCTTGCATTCAGCACGACCACAGATCTCGTTGACAGGATGGAAAAAAACAACTTGGTTAAACGTGTAAGAGATCCGAATGACCGAAGAGTCGTCCGCATTCACCTCTTGGAAGAGGGCGGCAGGATCATCGAAGAAGTCATTAAGAAAAGACAGGCATATTTGCAGGAAGTATTAAAAAACTTTTCAGTTGAAGAAGTCATTGCGTTGAAAAACAACTTAATGAGATTGCATCAAGACATGCGTGAAGAATGAGGCGAGATGTTTGAAACAACCAATAGGCATCATAGATTCGGGAGTTGGCGGATTGACAGTTGCAAAAGAAGTCATGCGCCAGCTTCCCCATGAACAGATTTTCTATCTGGGGGACACAGCTCGGTGTCCTTATGGACCAAGGACGAGTGAAGAAGTAAAAACATTTACATGGCAAATGACTAGTTTTTTGCTTGAGAAAAATATAAAAATGCTGGTTATTGCATGCAATACGGCTACAGCTGTTGCA
>JADBKC010000189.1 GCA_014896555.1 Caryophanales bacterium
ATTTTTCGATTATTCACCTTGTCGGCCAAAATGCCGGCCACCAATGTTCCTCCTGTATTAAAGATGGCGAGCAAGCTGACAGCGGTGCCCGTTTCAGCGACAGAAAAACCGCAGAACTCCGCAAGCGGGATTAAGTGCGTGTCGATTAATCCTGTTGTGGTGATTCCGCAAATAAAATAGGGAATAACTAAAAACCAAAAGCTACGTTGAAAAAGAAACGTTTTTTTCGGATGGTCAGATTCAGAACGAGAATGATGGTGGAAAGGCTCCTTTTTTTCCGACTCCTCTGCTCCTAATGCACTTAAACCTATTTCAGAAGGATCTGATTTCAAAAAGAGGGCAAGAATGGGAGATACGATAAAAAGAAGGAACCCTCCTAAGAACAAAACCGTCATCTTCCAGCCATATTCATGAATGAGAAAAAGAGAGCTTGATACCATTACCATTTGGCCTGCTCCAAATCCTGCTTCCACTAAACCAAGAGCCAATCCTTGCTTTTTATGAAACCAACGTGTTACGGCTAATGATGCCGTTACTCCAGAGGCGCCTCCAAAACCGAGAGAGGAAATGATTCCGTATAAAAGAAACATCTCCCAAATGGATGTGGCAAAATACGTTAAAATAGTAGAAATCCCTAAAATGATCGTGCTGTAAACAAAAATTCTTTTGATTCCATACTGATCGATTAGTTTGCCAATAATAGGCTGTGAAATGGCAAATACGATAAAACTAATGAAAGAAATGGCAGATACGACTCCTCTAGAAACGGAAAATTCATTCTCCCAAGGGGTCATAAAAGCCCCAAAAGCATATCTCAAACCTTGAGCTGCTAGTACACCGATAAAAGAAACCGCAAGAACGACCCATCCGTAATGAAGCTTTTTTCTCAAAAACAATTCCTCCTTCCCGCGTAGGCCTTTCCACTATCATATAAAGAAATTTCAGAATTGTGTAGTATTTTTTAAGACCAAAAATCATGTGTAGTAATGGATTGGACAATTCATGAATGATTTTTATAAAAATCGCTTTTACAATATAGAGTAGTGTTTATTCTTTTGACCTATACTAAAGCTGGTAAAAAATAAATTGGTTGTTTCTCTTTTCTAGGAACCAAATGGTAAAGCGGGTGATGAACAATGTCTTGTCAATCAAATGAAGAAGTAAATGAATGCCTATTGGAAGTTAAACACTATACAAAATACAACAGTGGCTGAATATTCCTGCTTTAAAAAAAGCGAATCCTCATGACTTATCAGTGGGCCATATACTACCCCGACGGAACGTGCCTGTCAGCAGGGGATATACAACAAAAAATGACATGGCAAAGCATTTCGAAAGTACTTACTCTTGCATTGGCACTAATGGATTGCGGGGAAGAATCTATAAGGTCGGATATGGACCAACGGGAGATCCTTTTCATTCCATTTTAAAGTTGGAAATAAACAACTCATCCCAATCTTTGAATCCGATGATTAATGCCGGGGCTTTGGCTGTTGCTCATATAATTAAAGGAGAAAGTATCGAAGATCGATTTCAACGCATACTGTATTTTGTGCACGAATTAACTGGAAATTCAAACATTACTTATTCTGAGGAAGTAGCGAAATCGGAGTTTGAAACTTCCTTTATAAATCGTTCTCTTTGTTATTACATGAAGCAGCATGGGATCATCAGTGAGGATGTGGAAGAACTGATCGGTCTTTATACGAAACAGTGCGCCATTGAGTTAAATTGCTTAGACTTGGCCAGAATAGGGGTAGTTTTTGCGATGGATGGGGTAGAACCAATTACCGGCAAAAGACTGATACCAGCCAATATTGCAAAACTCCGCAAAACATTTATGGTGACGTGCGGTATGTATAACGCTTCTGGCGAGTTCGCTGCAAAGGTAGGAAATCCAGCAAAAAGCGGAGTTTCAGGCGTAATTATGGGAGCGGTGCCCAACCGATTGGGAATCGGAGTATTTGGTCCGGCTTTAGATAATAAGGGGAACAGCATCGCAGGGGTAAAACTGTTGGAAATGTTGTCTTCGAGGTATGCGTTGAGTATGTTTTAACATCATCCCGTGCTTCATACAAAAGCCTTAGGAAAGTATAGCGAAAAACGGTAGATGTCATTCGAACTTATTGGTAAAACGAGAATCATTAAATGAATTACTATTAGGGAGAAAACAAATTTAATTGCAGCAATACTGCTTTATCTTCATCTCTAAGTTCTTTTCTACTGAGAAATGGTTATAGATCAAACGAAAGAATAAAAGAAGGTTTGGTTCTTAAAGCAATCCCCTCTTCCATCAGACAGAAGGCTGAAAAAGAAGAGGGGCACACTCAAACGAAATGGTTACGTTTTTTATTTGTCTTCATGTTTTACAATCTGATATCCCCCGATAAATAATATTGCAACCGAGGCAATGTACAATAAAGTCATAAGAAAAAAGTACACGATCGTTCTCTCCTTTCTTCAAAATCCAATGATCAGGGCAACGAACGAATGTTGAAAAAGGCAGCCGTCGAATGAAATTGAAGCGTTACCCTATTGATTTGGAAAACGAATAATTCCTTTTCACATTGTGTGGCTGTTTTCAATCTAAAATTCGTTGCTTTGACTTGTTAAAAATCCTTCGTAAATACGAAAGTAGGAAATAAAAATTGTTGGGGAGTTGGACCTTTTTATTCCCATCATTTTTTGTTTTGGATAACATAGGTCAAAATATCTTGCTACTATTATTATATAAGACTTTCGTATTTTCACAATCATTATGTGATAAAATCCATGAAATTGAAACAATTTGATGGGCTACCTTTCCCTTTACGAATAACAGGTTTATTGCGAGGAGATTCACGCAATCGAAATTCCGGAAATTATATTTCATTTAAGGTTTATGATCGATGAAGCGGGAATGCGATCGTTAAAATTCTTAAATCTTTGATTGCTATTATCAGCAAATGGATCATGTATTTACATTCCAGACAACAACTTATAAACTTAATATAAAGAAAAATAAGAATATTCTTAAGGAAAGAAGGAAATCATGATGTGGTATGAAACTGAAGTAACGAAAAAATTATCGCTAAAGTATCCCATTATTCAAGCTGGGATGGCTGGTGGCATTACAACGCCTGAACTAGTTGCGGCTGTATCGAATGCAGGCGGTCTAGGAATGATCGGGGCTGGTTATATGACCCCAAAAGATTTGGAATTATCCATTCAAAAAGTCAGGGATAGGACAGACAAACCATTTGGGGTGAATTTGTTCGTCCCTGAAACTCCGGTTGTTGTTCAAGAGGAAATTGATAAAGCGAATCAACTGCTGGAACCTATCTGCCAAAGATTGGGGATCGATCAGAAAAAAGAAGTTCCGCTAATCAACACAACTTCTTTTGATGAACAGATTCAAATCGTTATTAAAAACAAAATCCCTGTCACAAGCTTTACATTTGGCATCCCGCCGAGAAATGTGATCGAGCAATTAAAAGAAAACGGTATTACGGTGATCGGAACGGCTACAACTGTAAACGAAGCCAGACAAAATGAAGACGCCGGGATGGATATGATTGTCGTCCAAGGCAGCGAGGCGGGAGGGCATAGAGGAAGTTTTGCGGATCCATTTGACCAAGCGATGATCGGAACAATAGCCTTAATACCAC
>JADBKC010000026.1 GCA_014896555.1 Caryophanales bacterium
ACTTACATCTATTTTCAGCGAACCAAAAAAATTCCCACAAAGTCTTGACTGACTCTTTCCTTGTTTTCCAGTTTTAGCAGAGCAAAACAAATGCTATAATGATTAGATGAAATCATGAAATGGAGGGCATTTGGATGTACGATGTGCGCGAGTGGCGCCATGTGTTCAAACTGGACCCAAATAAAGAAATAGATGACGATACGTTAGAGAAAATTTGCGAATCAGGAACGGATGCGGTGATCGTCGGCGGCACGGATGGAGTCACGCTCGAAAAAGTGCTTCATTTAATGTCGAGAATCCGCCGCTTTACGGTTCCTTGCGTTTTAGAAGTTTCTACGCTTGAAGCAATCACGCCAGGGTTTGATCTTTATTTTATTCCCACGGTATTAAACAGTCCTAAAGTCGATTGGGTGCTCGGGCTTCATCACGAGGCGCTCAAAGAATACGGCGAATTAATGAATTGGGAAGAGGTTCTTGTTGAAGGCTATTGTATTTTAAACGGCCATTCCAAGGCAGCGCAATTAACCGCAGCGAATGTGGATTTACATATAGAAGATGCAGTCGCTTATGCGCGTTTAGCGGAAAAGATGCTGCATTTGCCAATTTTTTATTTGGAATACAGCGGCACATACGGTGATCCTCATCTTGTGAAAAAAGTGAAAGAAACGTTGTCGGAAACGGTTCTTTTCTACGGCGGCGGCATTCAAACTCCCAAAGAAGCTGCTGAAATGGCGGCGATAGCGGATGTCATTGTAGTGGGCAATGCCCTTTATACCGATTTAGAAAATGCTTTGAAAACCGTTCAGGAAGCGAAAAAGATATCACGCCAGTAAAGAAAAATCGGATATAATAAGAACAAACGTTCCAACGGTGGTGAAAACATGCAATTTTTAACAGAAAAGCTGTTAAGCGGATTGAATAAAGAACAACAGGAAGCGGTGAAAACAACGGAAGGGCCGCTTCTTATTATGGCCGGAGCAGGTTCCGGAAAAACGAGAGTGCTGACCCACCGAATTGCCTATTTAATGGTGGAAAAAGCAGTCAATCCATACAATATTCTGGCGATTACGTTCACCAATAAGGCGGCGCGCGAAATGAAAGAGCGCGTCGCCCAGTTGATGGGCGGCGTGGCGGATGAAGTATGGATGTCAACTTTCCACTCCATGTGCGTCCGCATTTTAAGAAGAGATATAGATCGGATTGGATTCAACCGCAATTTTACGATTTTGGACACAACCGATCAGCAGTCTGTGATCAAAGGCATTTTAAAGGATAAAAATTTGGATCCTAAGAAATTTGATCCTAGATCCATTCTTGGTTCGATTAGTTCTTTAAAGAACGAATTAATCGATCCGGAATCTTACAGCAAACAAGCGGGCAGCTATTATGAACGGATTGTCAGCGAAGTATATGAAGAATATCAAAAACGATTGCGGAAAAATCAATCACTCGATTTTGATGATCTCATTATGACGACAATTCATCTGTTCCAACGAGTGCCGGACGTTCTCGAGTATTATCAGCGCAAATTTCAATATATACATGTGGATGAATATCAAGACACGAACAAAGCTCAGTACTTGCTCGTGAAGCTATTGGCATCGCGTTTTCAAAATTTATGCGTGGTCGGAGACAGCGATCAGTCAATTTACCGTTGGCGCGGGGCGGATATTTCCAACATTTTATCGTTTGAAAAAGATTATCCGAATGCCCGAGTCATCCTTCTTGAGCAAAATTATCGCTCCACTAAAAGAATCTTGCAGGCAGCGAATGAAGTGATTAAAAACAATTACAACCGCAAACCGAAAAAGCTGTGGACGGAAAATCCAGAAGGGAAGAAGATTGTCTACTTTCGGGCGGAAAATGAACAAGCGGAAGCTCAGTTTGTCGCTGGAAAAATCAAAGAGCTGGTCGATAGCGGAAAAAGACAATTATCTGACTTTGCCATCTTGTATCGAACAAACGCACAGTCTCGTGTGATCGAAGAAGTGCTGATGAAATCCAATATCGACTATACGATTGTCGGCGGCATTAAGTTCTATGACCGAAAAGAAATTAAAGATATATTGGCTTATTTAAGACTGATCGCCAATCCGGACGATGATATCAGCTTGCTTCGTGTCATCAACGTGCCAAAGCGGGGCATTGGTTCTACTTCATTGGACAAAATCGCCCGCTATGCCCAGGAAAATGATCTTTCTTTATTTCAAGCATTGGAAGAAGCGGATTTTATCGGTTTAAGCCCGAAAATCACGAAAGCCGTGCTTGAATTCCGTGATTTAATCAAGGGATATACCCAGATGCAAGAATATTTGTCCGTCACGGAACTAGTGGAAGAAGTGTTGGACAAGTCTGGATACAGGGATATGCTGAAAGCAGAAAAAACGCTTGACGCCCAAAGCCGCTTGGAAAATATCGATGAATTTTTATCTGTTACAAAAGGATTCGAGGAAAACAGCGAAGATAAAAGCTTGATCACCTTCTTAACGGATCTTGCTCTTGTAGCGGATATTGACCGATTAGATGAAGAAGACAACAATCAGCAATCGGTTGTATTAATGACGCTTCATTCTGCAAAAGGGCTTGAGTTTCCGGTTGTCTTTTTAATCGGCATGGAAGAAGGCGTATTTCCTCACAGCCGCTCGCTTACGGATGAAGAAGAAATGGAAGAAGAGCGGAGACTGGCCTATGTAGGCATTACAAGAGCGGAAGAGGAGCTTTATTTGACGAACGCCCAAATGAGAACCTTATACGGGAGAACCAATTTGAATCCTGTTTCCCGATTTATTCAAGAAATACCCGAAGATTTATTGGACGAAGTGGTGATTGAGAAAAAAACGATTTCTCGTTTTCAATCAACTCCTCAGACATCTTCTCGAAAAGCGGTCGTGCGACCAATGGCGGTTTCAACGGGAGGAGAAGAAATTTCATGGAAAGTCGGGGATAAGGCCGAGCATAAAAAATGGGGCGTCGGAACCGTTGTCAGTGTAAAAGGCGAAAAGGAAAATATGGAACTCGATATTGCTTTTCCAAGCCCAACAGGAGTAAAGAGACTGTTGGCTAAATTCGCACCGATTCAAAAAGTATGAATGGGAATAATAGGCGCATCTATCGTGAATATGAACAAAACAAGCTTTTTTCAACTCCTTTTTTTGGAGAAGGAAAAGAAGAGCCTCGCAAGGGACAGCGCATTTTCGTTAGTGGATCATAGATTCGTCTGCTGCGAATCATAAACGGTTGGTTTTGGATCAGCAGAAAAGTAAGACAAAGAAAGGGCTGGCAAAATGGAGCGACATACGGCAGAAAAACGAGTAAGAGAACTCCATGAACGTTTAAATCAATACAGCTATGAATATTATGTGTTAGATCAGCCGACTGTTCCGGATGCGGAATATGATCGGCTCATGCAAGAATTAATCGAAATAGAGAATGCTTTTCCTGAATTAAGGACGCCGGATTCTCCGACTCAGCGCGTTGGCGGCCAGCCGTTGGAAGCTTTTCAAAAAGTACGCCATGATATTCCGATGCTAAGCTTGGCGAATGCGTTTGGAGAAGGCGATTTGAGAGATTTCGATCGCAGAGTGCGAGAATCTCTAAACGAAGAATATTCGTACGTATGCGAATTGAAAATCGACGGATTAGCGGTTTCCCTTACCTATGAAAACGGAGTGTTCGTCCAAGGTTCTACTCGCGGCGATGGTGCAATTGGCGAAGACATTACGATGAACTTGCGAACCATCCGTTCGATTCCTCTGAAGTTGAAAGAGCCGGTTTCGATCGAAGTTCGCGGCGAAGCGTTTATGCCTAAAAAATCGTTTGAAAGGCTGAACCGTGAACGACAAGAGCGTGGGGAAATGCTGTTTGCCAATCCTCGCAATGCCGCTGCCGGATCTCTTCGGCAGCTGGATCCAACAATCGCCGCTTCCCGAAATTTAGATATTTTTCTTTACGGTATCGGAAACCCCGGAAATGCAAATATTCAATCCCACAGCGAAGGATTGGATTATTTGGACAGGCTTGGCTTTAAAACGAACAAAGAACGGAGAAAATGCAAAGATATTGAAGAGGTCATACAATATATCAAAGAATATACGGAAAAACGGCCCACTCTTCCTTATGAGATCGACGGAATTGTGATGAAAGTCGACTCATTAGCTCAACAGGAAAAATTAGGGAATACCGCCAAAAGCCCTCGCTGGGCCATTGCCTACAAATTTCCGGCAGAAGAGGTGGTCACTAAGCTTTTGGACATTGAATTAAGCGTAGGACGGACAGGTGTTGTGACACCGACCGCGGTTTTAGAACCAGTCCGTGTTGCCGGAACAACCGTGCAAAGGGCTTCCCTTCATAATGAAGATTATATTCGGGAAAAAGACATCAAAATGGGGGATGAAGTGGTCATTAAGAAAGCTGGTGATATCATCCCTGAAGTCGTACGGCCGATCATAGAACGGCGTACAGGGGAGGAAAAGGAATTTCATATGCCGGACCATTGCCCGGAATGCGGCAGTGAACTGGTTCGTCTCAATGGGGAAGTGGCTCTTCGCTGCATCAATCCTAAATGCCCGGCACAAATTCGTGAAGGGCTGATCCATTTTGTCTCCCGAAATGCCATGAACATTGAGGGGCTTGGTGAAAAAGTGATTGCCCAGCTTTATCGGGAGCAATTATTGAAAGATGTGGCGGATATTTACCAATTGACGAAAGATCAACTGCTGCAGCTAGAGCGAATGGGAGAAAAATCTGTATCGAACTTATTAAAAGCCATTGAAGATTCGAAAGAAAACTCGTTGGAAAGATTACTTTTTGGTCTTGGCATCCGTCATGTCGGAGCAAAAGCGGCTAAAACGCTAGCTATTCATTTTGAAACTCTAGATCGATTAATGACGGCAGACGTGGACGAACTGACGGCGATTCCGGAAGTAGGGGAGAAGATGGCGGACGCCGTTGTCACGTACTTTCATCAGCCAGAAGTGCTGGAATTGATTCAGGAGCTGAAACAAGCGGGAGTCAATATGGTGTATAAAGGACCGAAGCCCGTTTCCGGCGATCAATCCAATTCTTATTTTTCCGGAAAAACGATCGTGCTGACAGGAAAACTGGAAGCTTTGACAAGAAATGAAGCGAAAGAAAAGATCGAGGCACTCGGAGGAAACGTTTCCGGAAGTGTCAGCAAAAAGACGGATTTAGTCATTGCCGGTGCTGATGCCGGCTCGAAATTGGCTAAAGCCCGTGAATTCGGTATTGAAATTTGGGATGAAGAGAAACTGTTGGAAGAACTAAACAAATAAGAGGTGCGTTTCATGAAAAAGTGGTTAAAGGTTGCCATGACAGCCTGCCTGTTGGCAAGTATAAGCGGCTGTGCACCGTCGTCCATAGATAAACAAAATCAGGTCGTTCAGAAAAAGAATGATAAAAAAGAAAAAGCGATCATTCCCAATTACCAAATTTCGGATCAATATTATAAAACGATCTTGCCTTTTAAACCGGCAAAAGCGCAAGGAATGGTCGTTCAAAATTTAAACACCCGCTATGACATCGATGAATTTGAAACAGGGTTAATGCGAATTGCAAAACAAGAATTCTCGCCGGAAAAATATTTGTTCCAAGAAGGGCAATATTTGAGCAAAAAAACCATTGCCTCCTGGCTCGAGCGAAAATACACGGACAAGCAGCTAAAAGAGCATGGCTTGAAACCGTCTGAAAATCTAGGATTAAATCCGGTTGATGATGAAAAAGGTTCCATTGACGAACGAAACAAAAAAAGTCCTATTTATTTGGCGCACATCGCTGAACAAGATTATTTAAAGCAAATGAATGATAACACGGTACAACTTGGAGGAGTCGTGATCGGTCTCGCTCTTAACTCGGTCCACTATTATCAAAAAGAAGATTACGGCGCCACGTATGACTATAAAATTCCGCATAAACAAGTAGAAGAACAAGGAAAGAAAATTGCCAATGAAGTAGCAAAACGAATTCGCAAAATAAAAGGCTTAGAAAATGTTCCTGTCGTCATCGCCCTTTTTGAACAAGCAAGCAAAGATTCTGTCGTACCGGGACACTTTTTTGCCTACACTACTTTGGGAAAAGGCGAATCGACTATAGGCAATTGGGAAGGGCTTGACGAAAAATATTATCTCTTTCCATCAGACCAAGCGGATGCAGATCACCGCGATGACAATACCTACTTTTTGAATTTTAAAGAGGATGTCCAAAAATATTTTGACGATACGACAGGTGTTGTCGGCCGCGCTTTTTATAAAGACGGCCAGCTGAACAATTTGCAAATTGACATCAGCATTCAATTTAATGGCGAAGCGGAGGCCATTGGTTTTACTCAATATGTATCCGGCTTGATTCTCAACCATTTTCCTGATTATTACCCGATTGAAGTCAATATCAGTTCTGTAGAAGGACCGGAAGCATTAATTGTGAAAAAAGCAAAAGCAAAAGAACCGTTCGTTCATATTTATGGGCAGTAAAGCCTTCCATAGCGGGAGCCATCTCCCCTTGACGCTAAATGATTCTTTCGTTATAACCCCGCCTTTCTTGAGTTGTCTCAAATAGAGGCGGGGTTTTTTATAATCGCTGTTGCAGCTATTTTGCTGGTCATTGCAAAAAAACGGGAACATCATTTTCTTCGTTTGCTTTTCGTTCATTTGTACACAAGGAAAAGGGTCTGTTTTCCGCGCTGTCAGGTGCTGAAAGGCAGACCTTTTCCTTTTGTCGAAAAATATCAGTAAAAAAACTTATAAATAATTAGAAAATTTAGCTTCCATTTTTGAACGTACTGTTATATAATACAATCAACAGTTGATGACTGTAATATAACAAAGAGGTGATAGAGAAGATGGCCACTCAAACAGCTGGTATTCAAGTAACTGGTCCGATGCGGCCCGGATATGAAGAAATTCTCACTCCGGATGCTTTGCAATTTATTGAACAGCTAGAAAGAAGATTTGGGCAGCGTCGAGTGGAGCTTCTAAAAAAAAGGGAAGAACGCCAACGAGAATTCGATCAAGGAAAATTTCCAACATTCTTGAAGGAAACCGAATCTATTCGAAATAGTGATTGGGAAATCGCTCCGCTCCCTGAAGATTTGAAGGATCGCAGAGTGGAAATTACTGGGCCTGTTGACCGTAAAATGGTCATCAATGCGTTAAACTCTGGTGCAAAATGTTTTATGGCCTGTTTTGAAGATGCCACATCGCCTACTTGGGAGAATATCATCGAAGGACAGATCAACTTACGTGACGCTGTAAACCGCACGATTACATTCGAAAATCCTAACGGAAAGAAATACGAACTGAAGGACAAAACAGCTGTATTAATTGTACGCCCTCGCGGTTGGCATTTGGAAGAAAAGCATGTGTTAGTGGATGGACAACCCATCTCTGGAGCATTGTTTGATTTCGGGCTGTTTTTCTTCCATAATGCTGTTCGATTAGTAGAGAATGGAACAGGGCCTTACTTCTACCTTCCGAAAATGGAAAGCCATTTGGAAGCAAGACTTTGGAATGATGTCTTTATTTATGCGCAAAAATACATCGGTATCCCGAGAGGAACGATTAAAGCAACGGTTCTCATTGAAACGATCACGGCCGCTTTTGAAATGGATGAAATTTTATACGAATTGCGCGAACATTCTGCTGGTTTGAATTGCGGCCGTTGGGATTATATTTTCAGCTACATTAAAAAGTTTCGAAATCATAAAGATGTTATTTTGCCGGATCGTTCTACTGTCACGATGACCGTTCCGTTTATGCGCTCCTACTCGCTTTTGACCATCAAAACATGCCATCGCCGGAAAGCTCCAGCCATTGGCGGAATGGCTGCGCAAATACCGGTCAAAAATGATCCGAAGAAAAATGAAGAAGCCTTTGCCAAAGTGCGGGCAGATAAAGAACGGGAAGCAAGAGACGGACATGATGGCACGTGGGTGGCTCATCCAGGTCTTGTACCGGTAGCAATGGAAGTATTTGATCGGGAAATGAAAGAACCGAATCAAATTGAAAGTAAGAAATTGGAGGATGTCCACGTAACGGAACAAGATCTTGTCGAAGTTCCGGAAGGGAAAATCACTGAAGAAGGCGTCCGCATGAATATTAATGTGGGTATTCAATATATTGCTTCTTGGTTGAGCGGCCGGGGTGCTGCGCCTATTCATAATTTAATGGAAGATGCGGCGACTGCTGAAATTTCCCGCGCTCAGTTATGGCAATGGATCCGCCATCCAAAAGGAATTTTAGACGATGGCCGAAAAGTGACAAAAGAAATGTATGAACAATTCAAGAAAGAAGAGCTAGAAAAAATCAAGCAAGAAATCGGCGAAGAAGCCTATGCTTCCGGAAGATTTGATGAAGCTGTCGAATTGTTTGACAAACTGACGTTAAATGATGAGTTTGAAGATTTCTTAACCATTCCTGGCTACCAAATTTTATAAATATAAATCTATGAAAATAGGAGGAATTGAAAATGACTGATCCACGCGTACAACAATTGAAAGAATCTTGGGAAAATGATGAAAGATGGAAAGGAATAACTCGTCCATATACAGCTGAAGATGTAATCAAACTTCGCGGTTCGATTGATATTGAATATACACTGGCTCGCCGCGGTGCTGAAAAACTTTGGAAACTTCTTCATACGGAAGACTATATCAATGCATTAGGAGCTTTAACTGGAAACCAAGCTGTGCAACAAGTAAAAGCAGGACTGAAAGCGATTTATTTGAGCGGATGGCAAGTAGCTGCTGACGCCAACCTTGCTGGCCAAATGTATCCGGACCAAAGTTTGTACCCAGCTAACAGCGTACCGCATGTTGTAAAACGGATTAACCAAGCTTTGCAACGCGCTGACCAAATCCACCATTTAGAAGGAGACCATTCTATTGACTGGTTTGCTCCGATTGTGGCAGACGCAGAAGCTGGATTCGGAGGACAATTGAATGTATTTGAATTAATGAAAGCAATGATCGAAGCTGGAGCCGCTGGCGTCCATTTCGAAGATCAGCTTTCTTCTGAGAAAAAATGCGGGCATTTAGGCGGAAAAGTATTGCTGCCAACTCAAACAGCTGTACGAAATTTGATCGCTGCTCGTCTGGCGGCTGATGTAATGGGCGTACCGACTATTATTGTGGGTAGAACAGATGCTCAAGCAGCTGACTTGATTACTAGCGATATTGATCCATATGATGCTCCGTTTATTACAGGGGAACGCACGGAAGAAGGATTCTATCGTACGAAGTCAGGAATTGAACAAGCGATCGCTCGCGGTCTCGCTTATGCACCATATGCTGACCTTATCTGGTGTGAAACTTCTGAACCGAATGTGGAAGAAGCTCGCCGATTTGCGGAAGCTATCCATGAGAAATTCCCTGGAAAATTATTGGCATACAACTGCTCACCATCGTTTAACTGGAAGGCAAAATTGGATGACGAAACAATTCGTAACTTCCAAAAAGAATTGGCTAAAATGGGTTATAAATTCCAATTCGTTACACTTGCTGGATTCCATACACTCAACTACAGCATGTTCGAATTGGCAAGAGGATATAAAGAACGTGGAATGGCAGCTTACTCTGAATTGCAGCAAAAAGAGTTTGCTAGCGAAAAATATGGATACACGGCTACTCGCCATCAACGTGAAGTCGGCACCGGCTATTTCGACGAAGTGTCCATGGTGGTTACAGGCGGAAATGCTTCAACCGTTGCCCTTAAAGGCTCTACAGAAGTGGAACAATTCCAAACTCAACCTCAACGATAATAAAGAAAAGAGCTTCGGATCTCATACCGAAGCTCTTTTTTTCTCTTCATGCTTTACTCGACTAAAGGGGTCTGACCCCTTTCAATTCTTTTGCCAACGTTTCTTCCATTAGTTCAAACGTTTGTTCTATTTCTTTTTCTGGTTTGGCGGTAAGGAGACTCACAATCAAAATCGCCAATGTGCTTAAGAAAAAGCCTGGAATCATTTCATACATAAAGTGTTTCAGGGCAGGGATGCTGATCCAGATGATCACCGTTACAGCACCGACTACCATGCCTGCGAGCGCTCCCCATTTATTCATTCGTTTCCAATACAAACTCAGTAAGATCACAGGTCCGAAAGAGGCGCCAAATCCTGCCCAAGCATTGCCTACTAAAGCTAAAATCGTATCATTCGGCGTATACGATAAGATCATCGCGACAAAAGCTACTAAAAGAACCGATAGCCTTCCAATCAAAACTAATTCCTTGTCAGAAGCTTTCCGCTTCATAAACGATTTATAAACGTCTTCGGTTAAAGCGCTGGATGTGACCAAAAGCTGTGATGATATCGTGCTCATGATCGCCGCTAATATAGCCGCTAATAAAAAGCCGGTGATCAACGGATGAAATAAAATCTTAGAGAACACGATAAAGACGGTTTCCGGATCGTGGAGCGGATAATGTTTGACCGACATATAGGCAATACCGGTAAGTCCGACAAGAACAGCGCCGCCGACTGTCATGATCATCCAGCTGATTCCGATCCGACGTGCCGTTTTCATCTCCTTCACAGAATGAATCGCCATAAAGCGGACAATGATGTGCGGCTGCCCAAAATAGCCTAATCCCCAAGCCAAGAAAGAGATCATGCCCATGATGGATGTACCTCTAAACATGTCCAGCAGTTTCGGATCCACTGAATGAATCTCGCTGAAAACGGAGACGGGGCCGCCCAAATCCAGGAAAACGACAAGCGGTACGAGAATGAGAGCAAGAAACATAATCGTTCCTTGGACAAAATCCGTTAAACTGACAGCTAAAAATCCACCTAACAAGGTATAAAAAATGACAACTCCTGCAGTGATAAATGCCCCTAAATGATAGTTGAGGTGAAAGGCTGATTCAAACAGTTTTCCACCGGAAACGATTCCAGCAGATGTATATAATGTAAAGAAAATAATAATGACCAACGAGGAAACAAGGCGAAGCAGCCTGGAACGATCGTGAAACCGATTTTCCAAATAGTTTGGAATCGTGATGGAATCATTGGCGACATATGTGTACATTCGCAATCGCGGTGCCAAAAACAAATAATTGCAATACGCTCCGATGACCAGTCCGATGGCAATCCATGAACCGGAAATCCCGGTTGTATACAAAGCGCCAGGAAGACCCATCAAAAGCCATCCGCTCATATCCGAAGCACCAGCGGAAAGAGCGGTGACAGCGGGTCCGAGCGACCGGCCCCCAAGCATATAATCCGATAAATTCGAAGTTTTTCTGTAAGAATACCATCCGATAGCCAGCATCGCCAAAAAATAAATCGATAATGAAATATAAACGCCGCTCTCCATAAAATCCTCCCTTTATGATGAAATATTGTTTGCTAAATCTTCCGTTTTGCAATCTTTCAACCATTTTATGAACCATTAAGTTGTTTAATATTGACCAGCTTCTTTAGATTCATCCTCGATAAAAATGGTCTTATAAGAAAATATTATATAATTTTGTATTTTGAGAAAACAAGTCGTATAAAAAAAGATTTGGGAAAAGAAACTTACGGAGAATTGCTCTCTACTCCGCCAACAATGTTCGTGGTACAATAAACATTGAGTGAGAATTTACCGCTAATTTGTTGCTTTTCCATCTTTCATTTTGATATCATCAATATTATTGCAATGGCACGAGAATATTCTGGAGGTGAAGGAAATGTCACGAATTTCCATTGAGCAAGTAAAGCACGTGGCTGATTTAGCGCGTTTGGCGATTACGGAAGAAGAGGCTGAAAAATTCGCTGCACAGCTTGATGCCATCATTTCGTTTGCGGAACAGCTGAACGAATTAGATACAACGAATGTAAAACCAACTTCGCACGTGCTGGAAATGAAAAACGTGCTGAGAGAAGATACTCCGGAAAAAGGGCTTCCACGCGAAGAAGTTCTAAAGAATGCGCCTGACCACCAAGATGGGCAAATTCGTGTTCCGGCCATTATTGAGTAGAGGAGGGGTATGAATGGCACTGTTTGACCACAAGCTGACAGAATTGCACGATCTTTTACATAACAAAGAAGTGAGCGTCTCGGACTTAGTCGATGAAGCTTATAAAAGAATCAGCGAAACCGATGAAAAAGTACAAGCTTTCTTAACTTTAGATGAAGAAAATGCTCGTAAAAAAGCGCAAAAACTGGACGAAAAGCTTGGCGGAGACGAAGAAAAAGGCCTTTTATTCGGAATGCCGATTGGAATTAAAGACAACATCGTCACAAAAGGTCTGCGCACAACTTGCGCCAGCAAAATATTAGAAAACTTCGATCCTATTTATGATGCGACCGTAATCGAAAAACTCAAGGAAGCAGAAGCCATTACGATCGGAAAATTGAATATGGATGAATTTGCGATGGGATCCTCCACTGAAAATTCTGGCTTTCAGCTGACTCGCAATCCGTGGAATACAAAACGGGTTCCAGGCGGATCTTCAGGTGGTTCGGCCGCAGCGGTGGCAGCAGGACAAGTTCCTTTTGCTTTAGGATCTGACACGGGTGGATCGATTCGCCAGCCAGCTGCATTTTGCGGAGTGGTAGGACTTAAGCCAACCTATGGACGGGTCTCCCGTTTTGGATTAGTAGCCTTTGCTTCTTCTTTGGATCAAATTGGCCCCATCACACGCAACGTAGAAGATAACGCTTATCTGCTTCAAGCGATCGCTGGATTGGATCCGCATGACTCTACATCGGCCAATGTGGAAGTGCCGAATTATGCGGCTGCCCTAACCGGTGATGTGAAGGGATTAAAGATCGCTGTTCCAAAAGAGTATCTTGGCGAAGGAGTTCAAGAAGAAGTTCGGCAAGCCGTTTTGGATGCCTTGAAAGTGTTGGAAAAACTAGGAGCTACTTGGGAAGAAGTATCGCTTCCGCATTCAAAATACGGAGTGGCAACCTATTATTTGTTGGCTTCTTCTGAAGCGTCGTCCAATTTGGCTCGCTTTGACGGCATTCGCTACGGCTATCGCACGAAAAATGCCGAAAACTTGATTGAACTTTATAAGAAAACAAGAGCAGAAGGATTTGGCGACGAAGTGAAGCGCCGCATTATGCTTGGAACGTTTGCGCTCAGCTCTGGCTATTATGATGCTTATTACAAGAAGGCTCAACAAGTGCGGACACTGATCAAAAAAGACTTTGAAGATATTTTTGAAACGTATGATGTCATCATTGGGCCAACGACTCCGACACCGGCATTCAAAATCAGCGAAATCATTGACGATCCGTTGACGATGTATGCAAACGATATTTTAACGATCCCTGTGAATCTTGCAGGTGTACCGGGAATCTCTGTCCCATGCGGATTTTCGGACGGTTTGCCTTTAGGGCTTCAAATTATCGGAAAGCATTTTGATGAAAGCACTGTTTACCGCGTAGCGCATGCATTTGAACAGGCAACGGATTTCCATAAACAAAAACCGCAACTGTAAGGGGTGAAAAAGCGAATGAATTTTGAAACTGTGATCGGATTAGAAGTGCACGTAGAACTCAAAACGGAGTCGAAAATCTTTTCGCCTGCACCTGCTCATTTCGGAGCTGAACCGAACACCAATACGAACGTGATCGACCTTGGCTATCCAGGTGTGCTGCCAGTGTTGAATAAACGGGCGGTAGAATTTGCGATGAAAGCGGCAATGGCGCTAAATTGCCAAATTGCGACGGAAACAAAGTTTGACCGCAAAAACTATTTTTATCCGGACAATCCGAAAGCCTATCAAATTTCCCAATACGATCAGCCGATTGGCCAACATGGCTGGATTGAAATTGAAGTGAACGGCAAAAAGAAAAAAATCGGCATTACCCGCCTGCATTTAGAGGAAGATGCAGGAAAATTGACCCATGCCGGAAACGGTTATTCATTGGTCGACTTTAACCGTCAAGGGACACCTCTTATTGAAATCGTTTCTGAACCGGATATTCGCAGCCCGGAAGAAGCATATGCCTATCTGGAAAAGCTGAAATCAATCATCCAATATACTGGCGTGTCGGATTGTAAAATGGAAGAAGGGTCGCTCCGCTGCGATGCCAATATTTCACTCCGTCCATACGGCCAAAAAGAGTTTGGAACGAAAACGGAGCTTAAAAACTTGAACTCGTTCAACTTTGTCCGCAAAGGGCTGGAATTTGAACAAAAGCGGCAAGAAAAGATCTTGCTGTCAGGCGGAGTCATTGAACAAGAAACGCGCCGTTTTGATGAAGCGACCGGACAAACGATCTTGATGCGTGTGAAAGAAGGATCGGATGATTACCGCTACTTCCCAGAGCCAGACTTAGTGGAACTGTATATTGACGACGAATGGAAAGAACGGGTACGCACTGAAATACCGGAACTGCCAGATCAAAGGCAAAAACGCTATGTGGAAGAATGGGGCCTTCCAGCTTACGACGCCAAAGTGCTGACCCTTACAAAAGAAATGTCCGATTTCTTTGAATCGACGGTAAAAGCAGGTGCCGATGCCAAGCTTGCCTCCAACTGGATGATGGGGGAAGTATCCGCTTACTTAAATGCAAAAGGAAAAGAACTGCATGAAATCGCCTTGACGCCGGAAAGTTTGGCAGGCATGATCCGCTTGATTGAAAATGGCACCATTTCCTCTAAAATTGCTAAGAAAGTATTTAAAGAGCTGGTTGAAAAAGGCGGAGATCCGGAAAAAATCGTCAAAGAAAAAGGGCTTGTCCAAATTTCGGATGAAAAGGAACTGCGCAAATATGTGCTGGAAGTGCTCGACGCCAATCCACAATCGATTGAAGACTTTAAAAACGGAAAAGATCGGGCACTTGGATTCCTTGTCGGCCAAATTATGAAAGCGACAAAAGGGCAAGCGAATCCGCCGGTGGTGAATAAGTTATTGCTTGAAGAAATCAATAAACGTTAATATGGTTTTTGACAAAAAGAGGAGGCATCTCCGTTTAAGAGCTAGCCTCCTATTTTGGTTGAAGTTAGTCATTTTCCTGAAGGTTTACAATTCATCAAATCCGTTGTCAATTACATTGACTTTTGTATATTGACGCGACTTTTGTTCAAAGAAGTCTGATTTTCCTAAGTCTACTTCTTCATACGCTTTAATCCACGGAAGCGGGTTTTTTTGATAGCCTGGAAACGGCTTTGAGTCCGGGTATCCAAGCTGTTTGACGCGGAAGTTGGAATAAAACTTGACATAAGCTTCCACATCCTCAAGGAAGATGCCATTGATTTTATTGCCAATCACTTCCCTAGCCCATTCTATTTCAAGCTCAGCCGCTTTTCTAAATGTTTCCTTCACGAAATTCTCCATTTGTTCATTTTCATATTCTGGGTATTCTTTTAATACTTCTTTAAAGATTTTCACAAACAAATCGACGTGAATTTGTTCGTCCCGGTTAATGTAATTAATCATCGTGCTGGTTGCGACCATTTTTTGATGGCGGGCAAGGTGGTAAAAGAAAGCAAACCCAGAATAAAAAAACAGTCCTTCCAGAATAACGTCAAACACGCAGGATTTCAATAAGTGCTCCACGGTTGGCTGTTCCACAAAATGTTTATATCCATCGGTGACAAACTCATTTCTTCGCTGCAAAGTAGGTTCGGTCCGCCAAAACTCAAAAACTTCATCTTGTTTTTGTTTCGGAACGAGGCTGGACAATATATAAGAATAAGAATGATTATGAATCACTTCCTGCTGAGCCAATATAATCATCAACGCGTTTAAGCTGGAATCGGTCAAATAATCGGCCACTTTTCCGGCGTAGTCGGTTTGGATGCTGTCAAGCAAAGCAAGAAGGCCGATGATTTTCAGAAAGCTGTCCTGTTCAGCAGGAGGCAGCTCAGGAAATTGTTTAATGTCTTGGGACATATTGATTTCAAACGGCGTCCAAAAATTGGCCAGCATTCTTTTATACTTCGGATAGGCCCAAGAAAAGCGGACATCATCCCAGTTTAAAATATTGGAGCTTTCACCGTTGACAATTTTCGTCGAACGGTTGGGAGCTTCGCGATTGATTAGTTCTCTCTTTTTTAATCCTTCCATTTTCATATCCTCCTTGAATATCCAATGTCAGCTTGAGCACGATTCGCATTCTTCCATGATTTCCGACGAAGTGGACCGCAAATAATACGTAGATTTCAGTCCGGATTTCCATGCTTGCAAATGAAGATCGAGCAGCTGTTTCGCTTTGATCGTGTTTTGTACGTACATGTTAAAGGAAATTGATTGGTCAATATGGCGCTGACGGACAGCGTTTTGACGGATGCTCCAACGTTGGTCGAGAAGATAGGCTGATTTATAATACCATGTTGTTTCGGCGTTCAAGTCGGGCGCTGTCACTGGAATCTTGTAATCTTTCTTTTCTTCGGCATAAAATTTTTGGAAAACCGGATCAATGCTTGGTGTGCTGCCGGCAATCAAGGAGGTGGATGAATTCGGAGCCACCGCCATTAAATAACCGTTTCGGATTCCATGCTCTTGAATGTTGCGGGCAAGCTGTTTCCATTTTTCATCTTTCATATAGCCGCGTACTTCAAAATAGCGGCCATTTTCCCAATCGGAGCCTTTGAAGTAAGGATAAGCCCCTTTTTCTTTCGCTAATTCCATGCTGGCTTGAATGGCATAGTACGCGATGGTTTCATATAATTCATCCGCATATTGAACGGCTTCTTCACTTTCCCAGCGGATCTTTTTTAAGGCAAGCAAATGATGCCAGCCGAACGTGCCCAATCCGACTGCCCGATAGTTCTCGTTCGTGATTTGGGCCTGCAAGACAGGAAGATGGTTGATGTCGATCACATTATCGAGCATTCGGACTTGAATCCGGATGAGACGTTCCAAGCATCCGTCTTGAACGGCCCTTGCTAAATGGATGGACGACAAATTGCAGACGACAAAATCTCCCGGAACTTTCTCCATATGAATGCGGCCGTCTTGGATATATTGTTGGGTCATGACGGTCGGGCTCATATTTTGGGCAATCTCGGTGCACAAATTCGTCGCGTAGATCATTCCTTTATGCTTGTTCGGATTCATGCGATTGGCCTCATCACGGTAGAACATAAACGGAGTTCCCGTTTCGAGTTGGCTTCTCATAATGGATTTCATGATTTCAATCGCAGGCACTTTTTCTTTGGAAAGCTGTGGATGATGGACACATGCTTGATATTTTTCACGGAAGCTTCCTCGGCCTTTTTCTTCGTCATAATAGTCTTCCAATGAGAAGCCCATGACGGTTCTGACTTCATGAGGATCAAACAAATACCAATCATCCCGGTTTTCGACGGCTTCCATAAAGAGATCGGGTATGCACACACCCGTGAAGATATCATGGGTGCGGAAACGTTCGTCGCCGTTATTCAGCTTCGCGTCTAGAAAAGCAAAAATATCTTTATGCCAAACGTCTAAATAGACAGCAATCGCTCCTTTGCGCTGGCCGAGCTGATCGACGCTGACAGCGGTATTGTTCAATTGTTTCATCCACGGAATGACTCCCGATGAAGCGCCTTGATGGCCGCGGATGGCGCTGCCTCGGCTGCGGATTTTTCCAAGATACAGGCCGATTCCGCCGCCATGTTTCGATAAATTCGCCGCATCGGTGTTGCTGTCGTAAATTCCTTGAAGGCTGTCGTCTACTGTATCAATAAAGCAGCTGGATAATTGGCCGAATTTTTTGCCGGCGTTGGCCAAAGTCGGAGTGGCTACCGTCATATAGAGATTGCTTAACGCCCAGTAGGCTTCTTTCACAAGCGTTAGACGTTTTTCTTTCGGTTCTTTTTGCATCAACGACATAGCGATGATCATCCAGCGCTCTTGAGGCAATTCCATCGTTCGTTTTTCATAATCTTTTGCTAAATACCGGTCGCTTAATGTGCGCAGCCCGATGTATGTAAATAGCTCGTCTTTGTTTGGATCAATGGTGGCTTCTAGCTCTTCTATTTCTTGTTTGGTGTAAGTCTCAAGCAGAACAGGATCGTAAATGCCAATCTCCGTCAAATGTTCAATCAACGGATAAAAAGGCCCGTAGCCTGTCTCGCCTGGGTCATAGCCTCTGTTAGCTGCTGCTTCTGTATACAAAAGGCCAGCGAATAGCTTGGCGGCTGCAAACGTCCAATCAGGTTCCTCTACGGAGATATTGCCGAGACATTCCAAAATCAATTCCTCGGTTAAGGCAGAGGACGAAAGCCACGGTTTTTGCTCCGCCATCTGTTTAGCTTTCATAGATAATATTGAAAAATCAAGATGTGGAAATTGTTGTGATATCTTTTGAAATAAAGGCTGAAAAACTTGTTCTTTTGAATTGGTTGAGATCATGGTTTGGTCCTCCTTATCATTTGAAACAACAAAAAAATCCGCCCGGAAATATGAGCGGATCAAACGATAGACAAAAAGGCAGAGGAAACCTTTTTCACTATCGTTTCATCTTCCCAAATCCCCGGAGAATAGAAACTTAACAAGGATGGCAGGTCTCCTGGCTTGTGGTCTTCCTACTAGGGGCCTTCCCATATCAGCGCCGTACAGCACACGGATACAGTGGCATTTCCCGTTCGTCTCACTTACAGTTGCGGGGACAGCTCCGGATTTTCACCGGATTCCCTTTTCAGTCTAATGACACCATCGCTTGCTGTGATTCAATATATTGAAATGATATGAAGTTTTCGATCTATATATTGTGATGATAAACTTCACGCCAAGAAATGTCAAGAAGGTCGACATCTCATGAATAAAGAAAAGAGTACTTATGTAGAAGGTCGTATTCATCTAAAAAAATATCCCCTTGCCGATCATTGAAACCGGGCAAGGGAAGTGGCGTCGAATATTCGTTTATGAAACAAGTACTTTTGCCAAGATGTCGACAGCCTTTTCAATTTCTGAATCTGAGACCGTCAGCGGCGGAAGGATGCGGAGGACGTGAGATCCAGCCGTTAAAATCAGCAGTTTTTCTTTTCTCGCTTGAACGAGGAACGGTTCTGCATTGTCTGTAAGCTCTATACCAATCATTAACCCTTTTCCTCTAATCGATTGGACGACTTTTGCATCGGACAGTTTCGTTTTCAATAAGTTTTGGATATAGGCTCCTTTTCTCTCTACTTCTTTTAGAAAATCATTTTGGAAGATAATTTCCAATGTGGCTTTTGCAGCTCGGACAGAAACCGGATTGCCGCCAAAAGTGGAGCCGTGAGAGCCGGGAGAAAATACCTCTCCCAGATCTTTTTTGCCGATAATGGCACCTAAAGGCAGTCCGCTGGCAATTCCTTTTGCGACCGAGACAATGTCGGGATGAAGGCCGTAATGTTGGAAGGCAAACGGTTTGCCTGTTCGGCCGATGCCAGTTTGGATTTCATCAATGATGAATAGTGAACCGTTTTCATGGCATAGTTTTTCCAATGACTGCAAAAATTCCGGTGTGGCCGGGTTTATGCCTCCTTCTCCTTGGATAATTTCAGTCATTACCGCCGCTGTGTTTTGATCGATCGCTGCTTTTAGAGCTTCGATATCGTTGAAAGGAACGTATTCAAATGTTTCCAGCATCGGACCGTAGCCGATTTTGACTTTTTCCTGGCCAGTTGCGGCCATTCCGGCGAAGGTCCGTCCATGAAACGAATGCAAAAACGTAATGATTTTCGAGCGGCCGGTTGCCTTTCTTGCCAATTTGATCGCTGCTTCATTTGCTTCTGCTCCGCTGTTGCAAAAGAAAACAAGATCAAGACCAGAGGCTTCCGCTAAAAGCTTGGCAGTTTCTTCTTGAAGTCTGCTTTGAAACAGATTGGAAGTATGCCAAAAATGATTGAGCTGGTCGATTACTGCCTCTTTTACAGCAGATGGCACATGTCCGAGATTGGTCACTCCGATTCCGGCTGTAAAATCGAGATATTCATCGCCGTTTTGATCGGTCAGCCACGATCCTTTCGCTTTTACAGGCTGTACTTCCCAGCGCGCGTATGTGGGAAACAAGTAGTTCATATTGTCACCTTCTCTTTTGCAAATTGTGTTCCATACCAATGGCCGCTTTTATAAAAACATTTTTTCCCCGATACAATATGCACTTGGCCCGTATTTTGGGAAGCCGCTTTTAATGCTGATTGGACTTTTGGAATCATTCCTCCCGTAATGACTCCGCTTTCCATCAGTTGATTGGCTTCTTCTTCCGTCAAGCGGTCAATCAATTGGCCGTTTCGGTAAACGCCATCGACGTCCGTCACCATTAAAAAGTGGTCGGCGTTGAGAGCCGCAGCCACCGCACAAGCCGCATGATCGGCATTGACATTTAAAATCGCGCCATCCGGACCGGAAGCAATCGGTGTTAAAACAGGCAAAAGTCCTTGTTCAATAAGGCTGGATAGAAAATCGGCCTTGACGTTTGTTACGTCTCCTACTAGTCCGTACTCTTCACGATTGATATAATCCGCTTCAAGCAAGAAAGAGTCGCTCGAGTTTAAGCCGATCGCTTGGAAACCGTGCTGCTGCAGCAGGTGGACTAATTTACGGTTGGTCTTTCCTGAAAGTACCAGCTCGGCTGTTTCCAGCACTTTTTCGTCCGTCACTCTTAAACCGTTTTTAAATTCAGATTTGATCTTGAATAAGTCGAGCATGGCGCTAATTTCCGGACCGCCTCCGTGCACCAATATAATGCGGTAGCCGTCTTTCACCATTTCTTTCATGCTTTCGAAAAAATCTTCTGATAAATGGTCCATCACACTTCCGCCGCATTTCACTACTGCTGTTTTCATTGGGATCCCCCCTTTGTCGTACCTTGTATTTTCCGCTCATTATGTCCGATAACTGGCATTAATTTTCACATAATCATATGTTAAATCGCAGCCCCAGGCTGTTCCTTTCCCATTTCCAACATTCAGATGGATGTGGATCACAACCGTTTCATTTTTTAAATACTCCGTGACGTCTTCTTCGCTGTAGGCTTGAACTTCACTGTTTTTCAGTATCCAATAAGGACCGATGGCAATGTCTAATTGATCTGGAAGAACGGTGGCTTCGCTATAGCCGACGGCGCAAACCACTCTTCCCCAGTTCGCATCGTTGCCATAGATGGCGGTTTTCACCAAACTGGACCCAACTACCGTTTTGGCGATTTTTCTGGCTTCTTCGTCATTGGCGGCGCCTTCTACGTTGACTTCCACCAGTTTTGTTGCTCCCTCGCCATCGCGGGCAATTTTTTTCGCCAAATCTTCGCACACCATTTTGAATGCGGCTAAAAACTTCTGCCATTCCGGATGTTTTGGGGAAAGCGGATTATTTCCTGCCAGTCCGTTGGCCAAGACAAGGACCATATCATTGGTGGAGGTATCGCCGTCTACGGTAATTTGGTTAAAAGTATGATCCGTAATTTCTTTCAGCGCCTGCTTCACATATCCGTCTTCAACAGCGGCATCCGTTGTGACAAAAGCGAGCATGGTGGCCATGTTCGGCTTGATCATGCCCGATCCTTTCGCTGCGCCTCCGATCGTGACCTTTTTTCCGTCAATGGTTGTTTCAAACCCGCAGCTTTTTGTGACAAGATCCGTCGTCAAAATAGAGGTTTCAAACGAATTCGAATGCTCTTTAGAGGCAGCCGGTTTCAACATCTGAATTCCTTTTTTCATTTTTTCCATTTCTAAATATTCCCCAATGACGCCGGTGGACGCTACGGCTACATAGTGATCGGGAATGCCGAATTTTTTGGCTACCCATTCTCGCGTTTGATAGGCATCCAACAGCCCTCTGTTTCCGGTGCATGCGTTAGCGCAGGCGCTGTTGACGAGAACGGCTTGCAGTTTATGTTCCTGGGCAAGGCTTTCCTGAGTAACCTTTAACGGAGCAGCTTGAAACACGTTCGTTGTGTAGACAGCTGCAGATTGGGCAGGCACTTCGCTAAAGATCATACCGAGGTCTTTTTTGGCATAACGCAGCCCGGCGTGTACTCCGTCAGCGGCGAACCCTTTCGGGGAGATGATAGATCCGTTTTCCAGCTGACGGATATCGTACGGTTTTTTCAATGCTTGCATGTAAAACTCCTCCTGTTCATTTTCACGGGTATAAAGGAAAGCCTTTCAATCCGCTTGTTTCGTCAAATCCAAACATCAAATTTGCATTTTGAACCGCTTGACCCGCGGCTCCTTTCATTAAATTGTCAATAACCGAGACGATGATGAGTCGGTTCGTTCGTTCATCCACGGCGACTCCGATGTCACAAAAGTTGGAACCTGCTGTTTCTTTCACACTTGGGAACGTACCCAGAGGACGAACGCGGACAAACTTTTCGTTCTTGTATGCTTCTTTGTACAATTTATATACTTGTTCGGATGTCGCTTCTTTGGCTAATGGAGCATATATCGTGGCCATAATGCCTCTTGTAATCGGCAGCAAATGGGTGGAAAAGGTGATAGGTCCACTAGCCTTGTTCCAAAGTTCGAGCTGCTGTTCGATTTCAGGTATGTGTTGATGAGCATGGACTTTATAAATGCGAAAGTTTTCATTCATTTCCGCAAAATGAACGTTCAAGGAAAGCCCTCTGCCCGCGCCGGAGACGCCGGATTTTGCGTCAACAATAATTTGCTGCACATCAATCCAATGTTCTTTGACGACGGGAGCGAGCCCTAACAGTGTGGCGGTCGGATAACAGCCCGGATTGGATAAAAGTTTCGCCTTTTTGATGGCTTCTCGGTTCCATTCGGTTAATCCGTAAACCGCTTGTTCCAAATAGAAAGAATCCGCCGGTGTTTTCCTATACCAATTTTTATAATCTTCAGGATTTTTCAAGCGCAAATCGCCCGATAAATCGACTACTTTTACATCATTCTTCAATAGTTCGGGGACCAGTTTTGCTGATGCTCCTGAAGGAACAGCTAAAAAGACAACGTCTGCTTCTTCTGCGATCTGGTCAGGATCTAATTTCGTAAGCTCTAGATCACATATATCAGATAAATGCGGATATTCTGCAGAAATCGGAACGTGGTCTTTGCTTGAAGAATACAATTTATTCAATTTCAAATGAGGATGATGGATTAATAAGCGTATCAACTCGGCTCCTCCGTAGCCAGAAGCACCGATAACGGCAGCTTTCATCAGAAACCTCCTGAATTTGTATTTTTATTTATAAAATCTCATAATTATAAGTAATTTTTTATAATTATAGAATTGTCTGAAGCATAAATCAACTGTTTTTTTCTTTGATAAGAAAAATCAGGTGTATGATAGAAATAAGGATCTTGAATCAATTAAAGAAGTGGATGTCTTGCATCTTTTCTGATTGTAGTCGAAAAGGCGCATTTTCCACTTGATTGTTTATTCCATTCTTATTTTCCCTTATTGCTTGTTTGGCCGATATGCTTGTATATTTATTAAACTTTTTGAAAAAATATTTCGATTATTCTGTTATTTGCGCAAGAGAAACATATGAGTATCACTTGAATTTATGGTAAAATAAAGGAAATGTGCATATTCCTTTTTTCTGATTAGCCAGTGAAGGAAAGGAATGGAGGGGTGTCGATGAATTTAGAGAAATGGTTTGAAAAAGGCATTACAGCAGAGCAATATGTCAAACAGATGGACGTCAACAAAGAAAACCTGCTTTTCATATACAACCAATTTACCATTCCGGAGGGGGAAGAGGCTTTTATTCATGGTTTGAAAGAAAAAAATCTGCACGTCATTGTGTTGACGGAAGATTGGTGCGGGGATGCTATGCTGAATGTTCCGATCTTGTTAAAGTTGGCCGAAGCCGCTGATATGGAAGTGCGTTTTTTGTATCGGGATGAAAATCTCGAACTGATGGATCAATATTTAACGAACGGCACAACTAGGTCGATCCCTATTTTCATTTTTTTGAACCAAGATGGGGAAGAGGAAGCCGTTTGGGGGCCTAGAGCGAAAGAAATTCAGCAGCTCGTGATCGAAAAACGTTCGGCGCTTCCGCCGATGGATCATCCAGATTTTGAGGAAAAACAAAAAGAAATGAATCAACAGTTGAAAAACAGCTATTTGGAAAAAGAGGAATATTGGTATGAGGTCTTTGACAGCCTGAAAACAAGGTTGGCTGAACGATTGTTTTAAAGCAAAAAAAGGGACAGGCAAAGAAAGCTAAGGGGCCTGTTCTTCTAGACAATGCCGAAATATTAAAATGGGTTTCTATTGTCTTTGAATAACCGTCACTTATCAGAATTTTTTTCGATCACAACGGCCGACGGTATTTCATAGCCTTTATTCATGGGCTGGGTCATTTTGATTTTGTACTCTTGCGGCAAAAGAATGGTATTGGAGATTTTTCCGTTTTGGACAAAAATGAATAAATTAATATCGTCTCGGTATTCTATTCCTATATTTTGGATTTTTTTCCATTCCCGGCCGAGTACTTTCTTCTGTTCGCTTTCCACGGTATAGGGAGGAAAAAGATAAACGTGATCGAAATGCATATGTAAGTCTTTTTTGAAATCGATATAAACGGAAGGCTGATCTCTTTCTTCTATTAAAGATAGTATCATTGTTTCTGGATCTTCATCGCTGGCTCGATCGCTTTCTGTATGTCCAAAAAAGAGAAACGAAAACAGCAGCAAGTAAATGGGCAAAACGATCCATTTGGCTCGTCTCTTCATCATGAAACTCCTTTCAATGGAAAGGTTTCCCCGAGCAAAGGGAGTTATACCCTTTACTATGATATCATTGATTATCATTGATTGTGTGAAGTTTTTGTAAAAAAGAAGAAATGTATCTAGTGATAAAAATCATAATCTTTTCTTCCTAAAATCGGCATGAAAGAATACTAGCAAAATAGATACATTGAATAGAAAGAACGTGAACAGTAAAATGGGAGCGTACGAGCTCAAGTAAGCGGCTGTTTTTGAATCATCGCCTTTTTATGCCCCCTACGAAACCATTTCGATACATCTCACGTTTTCTTCAGAATCCGCGTTTTGTTTTTATCCAATGGTAAAAAGGGGGGAGAACTGCCTTTTCGCTTCTATTCGCTTGCTTCCACTCATTAATAGAGAAAAATTCTTCTATTTTTATCCGCAATGATGACATCGCTGCCCCTTCCATCATCCACAATCACCTTTTGAATTTTTGGATAAAAAGAGATACAAGCATTTTATGCAGAGAGAGATGATTATATGAGTGAGCGGAGGAGATTGGCTTCCTTAGAGGAAAACTAATTTTTTATGTAAGAAGAGAATTTTTCTGCGCTGCCTAGAGAAAGTGAAACGTTTCCAAAGAATCCATTGTTGTTTGAAGAAGGGGATCAAAATAGGCACTATGAGATATCTGCTGAAGTGATGGGAGGTGTAAATGAAGGGGTTTGCAAAATTGATTCCTTCGTCCTGATAGGCTATGATGTTAGAGGGTAAATGTAAAAACATACGACTTTAACAGATTAGGATGAGGAGTTATGAAAAGAGCGAGAATTATTTATAATCCGACATCAGGACGCGAATTGTTTAAAAAACATTTGCCGCAAGTCTTGCAGAAGTTGGAAAATGCCGGTTATGAAACATCCGCTCATGCGACCACCGGTGAAGGCGATGCGATCAGAGCCGCCAAAATCGCGGTGGAACGACGTTATGACATTGTGGTGGCCGCGGGAGGAGACGGGACACTCAATGAAGTCGTAAACGGATTAGCAGAGCAAAAATATCGGCCAAAACTTGGGGTTATTCCTATGGGAACGACCAATGACTTTGCCAGAGCTCTTCAAATACCGCGTGATATTGAAAAAGCAGTCGATATCATAGTGAAAGGCGATACGCTTCCGGTTGATATCGGCCGAATGAATGACCGTTATTTTATTAATATTGCCGGCGGGGGCCGGCTGACCGAACTGACATATGAAGTGCCCAGCAAATTAAAGACGATGATGGGCCAGCTTGCTTATTATATCAAAGGAATTGAAATGCTTCCGTCGATTAAAGCAACTGAATTAACGATTGAATATGATGGAAAATTGTTTGAAGGCGAAGCTATGCTATTTTTAATTGCCCTTACCAACTCAGTCGGCGGCTTCGAAAAACTGGCTCCCGATGCATCCATTAATGACGGGCTCTTTACTCTTTTAATTTTAAAGAAAACGAATTTAGCCGAGTTTTTGCGAATTGCCACGCTGGCTCTGCGCGGAGAGCATTTATCCGATGAACGCGTTATTTATACAACGGCCAACCGGGTAAAAGTTCATTCCTCTGAAAAAGTACTGATTAATTTGGATGGAGAATTAGGCGGAGAAGCACCAGCGGAATTTGAAAATCTTTACCGCCACTTGGACGTATTTGTACCCATTGAAAAAGTGCGTACGCAAGATCGGGTAGATTGAGGTTGGCAAAGGAAACTAATACAGAATGCGGATTCATTTTTAGATTGGGGCAGGCTTAGGAAGCAAAGTCCGCCCTTTTGTTATGTGCTCAAATCTAATCGGATATGGCGAATGGGAAATTGAGATACTGATTTTATAGGAGATACAAAAGAAGGTGAGATGTTTGGCGAAAGAACAAGCACCGGTTCAATTAAATGAAAAGATCGAGGTTGTTTTTGACGATGTCACGCATGAAGGGCAAGGGGTGGCCAAAGTAGACGGCTATCCGTTGTTTGTTCCTGGAGCTTTGCAAGGAGAAAAGGGAACGATTCAAGTCACCAAAATCAATAAAAGCTACGGTTTTGGCAAAATCCTCGACATTTATGAAGAAAGCTCTGAACGCACGAACCCCCCTTGCCCGCTTTACCATGAATGCGGCGGCTGCCAGCTTCAGCATGTAAGCTATGAAGGACAATTGAAAATAAAAGAAAAGCATGTGCAAGATTGCCTTGTGCGAATCGGAAAAATAACGGATACGGAAGTTCTTCCGGTATTGGGAATGGAAACACCGTGGCATTACCGCAACAAAGCGCAAGTGCCGGTCGGTGAAAGGAACGGCAAGCTCATTGCCGGTTTTTACAAAAAACGCAGCCACGAGATTATGGAAATGGACGCCTGCATCATTCAGCAAAAGCAAACCGACGAAACGATTCAAGCCGTAAAAGACATTTGCGCCCGCTATCACATCCGCCCTTATGATGAGAAACAACATAAAGGCATACTCCGTCATATTATGGTCCGCTATGGCCGTACGACAGGTGAAATCATGGTCGTCTTGATTACAAGAACAAAAGACTTGCCGCATAAAAAGAAGATCGTACAAGAAATCATCGAACGTGTGCCCGGAGTTCGTTCCATCATTCAAAACGTCAACAGCAATCGGACGAATGTCATTCTCGGCGAAGAAACATTCGTTTTATGGGGGCGGGACGTCATTTATGACTCGATCGGCGACGTTCAATTCGCCATTTCGGCCAAATCCTTTTACCAAGTGAACCCTGAACAAACGAAAGTATTGTATGACAAGGCTTTGGAATATGCTGAATTAAAGGGCGATGAAACGGTCATCGACGCCTACTGCGGCATCGGCACTATTTCGTTGTTTTTAGCCAAAAAAGCAAAAAAAGTGTATGGGGTCGAAATCGTCCCCGAAGCGATTGAGGATGCAAAGAAAAACGCCGAACGAAACGGCATTACCAATGCCGAATTTGCGGCAGGAAAAGCAGAAGAAGTCATTCCAGAATGGTACAAAAGAGGAATCAAAGCCGACGTTCTAGTCGTCGACCCCCCTAGAAAAGGATGCGATCCCGCTCTTTTAGACACCATCCTTCAAATGAAGCCAAAAAAAGTCGTCTACGTCTCCTGCAACCCCGCCACACTCGCCCGCGACCTCCGCATCCTCGAAGACGGCGGATACAAAACCACCAAAGTCCAGCCCGTCGACATGTTCCCGCAGACAGGGCATGTGGAAGCAGTTGCGCAGATTGTATTGAGGGGGAATTAAGCAGAAGGAGCCGGAAATCAGTAAAAGATTTTCGGTGTTCCGTCTGCTTTTATTTGATTCGATCGAAGGGCTGATGAAGAAATCCTGGCGTTAGCTCTTTAAATGCCAAGAACTCCTCGAGATTTTTCTTCAATTCTCCAAAAAGACAGAGAGCCAAGGTGGTTCCCGATTAATCTTCGACAAAATTTGGTGTGTCACAGGCGCGGATCCCAGGACTAGGTTCGATCCCATTCGTCTTACAATAAGGGCATTGTCATTTCACTACAAGATCTTCTAATCAAATAAAATGGCTGACAAAAGAAGAACTAGACTGATTCATTGGTTATGTACAATTGGAGCCAAACGAATTCAAACGGCTGTGCAATTGCCATGATCGACTTAATGCTGGATGCAGGAATTCTGGTAAATGAGGTTGCTTCATTAGAAATAAACGCATCATAACTTGTGATCACTCGGGAAAGCAATGGGAATAAGTTTGCCACTGTATTACTGGTTCAAAAGCACGCCAGAAATTTACGTAAATGGCTGAAGTATCGAAAAAACTTAGAAAAGTAAATACAAAAAGAATCGACACGGTTATTGTATCCGAGCGTTCCCCATTTTTATCCGAGCGGGGAATTCAAAAAATGCTGACGAAATACGTACGTCTTGCCAATAAGGAGAACAATACTCCACACCGATTTCGTCATGGTTTCTGTAAGAACTTGCCATTGCCGAAACGCCGATTGAAATTACTCGGAAACTTGATAGTATTCAAACAACAGCAATATATGTTGACTCATCATAGGAAGAACAGTTGGAGACGATAAGGAAGGTCTGAAAAATTAAAAAGAGGAACCGGACGCATCCGATTCCTCTAGGTGTAGTCCGAAGACATCCACCGCTATTCAGTACTTATATTATACATTTAGTTAATAAATGTTGCAACAATTTTTAAATCTTAATATAATTTTTTAGAAACTGTAATTTATTACGTGTATCAGTATAAAGTATTTGGTTGAATATGCTAACAGGGATGTTTTTTCTAAATTTATCAGCAATAACTTCAAATTTTTTAACGATCTGTTGAAGTTCTGTTTTTGCAACTTTCATATTTTTTTGTAAATATATCATTAGAATGAGGTAGTCCACAATTGTATTAAATGTAATGTTTGGTATATTTGTTTCATTAGTTAACATCTGTGATAGTGTTTGATTGACATTACTCCTTTTGAATCTTGTATCAAAAATTGCATCATTATGTGCGAGAGCATTTCGTAAATCTTTTAAAAGAAAAATACTTCTTTCTGTCATTTTTCCATCTGTATCATAGGCTACATTAATGTCTAATAACCTAGCTATATCCCGTTTCATATTAATATTTGCACAAGCCACAAAATTTCCGAATTCGGCTAATGAAATGACTTCAAAGATAGCCCATATTGGTACATATTCATCTTTATGATAAAAATGCTCAACAAC
>JADBKC010000027.1 GCA_014896555.1 Caryophanales bacterium
TGTGGGTATCCACTACCACTAGCAATGTTTTTTCAGTAGCCATTTCCAACGCCTCTTCCGGCGTAATAAATCGAGAATAGAGGTCGGGGTCTTTCTTCACTTCCGCCAGCAGCCGTTTCACACCTCTATCCATTTGGGAAAAATTTAATACAATATACCCTTCCTTTTGATTCATTCGAGCCATTTTGCTTATACCAATGGCCGCCCCAATAGCATCCATGTCGGGATATTTATGACCCATCACCATTACTTTATCGCTGGCAATCATCAATTCCTTCAATGCATGAGAAATCACTCTTGCGCGAACTCTAGTCCTTTTTTCCATTGGATTGGTTTTTCCACCGTAAAACTTTACTTTTCCGCTTGAATCTTTAATGGCAACTTGGTCGCCTCCACGTCCAAGGGCTAAATCCAAACTGGACTGTGCCAACGTCCCCAGTTCAGGCAGAGACATCGCACCCGTTCCAATCCCAAAACTTAAAGTCAGCGGAACATTATGCTTGGAAGTCATTTCCCGCACTTCATCCAAAACAGAAAATTTTTCTTTTTCAAGTTTTTTTAAAATCCCCTCGTTGAAAACGGCAACAAATCTTTCTGTAGAGGTTCTTTTTAAAAAAATTCCAGACTCTTTCGCCCACTTATTTAATAGGGAAGTCACCATACTATTTAGGCTGCTTCTAGTTTGATCATCCATTCCTTGTGTAAGATCATCATAATTATCCAAATATATAATTGCAATAACCGTTTTAGCGTCTTTAAATTTTCTGACCATTTCTTGATGGTCCGTTTCATCAAAAAGATACATAAGCCTTTCTTCCGGCTTTAACACTGCCCGAAACAGCCTATCATGCAATGTCACAATTTCTTCCCTGGATTCCTGTTTGATCATCGGTACGAGCTCTTCCGCTACTTCATACAGTGATCTTCCTATCAACGTATCTTCCTTAAAATAAGAAGCAAAAAAAGGATTTGTCCATTCAATATAAAGATCCTCATTAAAAAGCAAGATCCCAATCGGCATTTCCATCAAAGCTTCTTCTCCCACTCGTTTGACACGATAAGAAAGCGTTGAGATATATTTTTCAATTTCGCGGGAAATCAATCGCTCCGAACGGAAAATTTGAAAAAATAGTGCAGCTGTTATGATAAACCCAACGAGGCTTAACCACCAGTAAAATACCGCTAGCACAGATAACAAAGCAATGGACATAATGATTAATCCGATCAACGGATACCTTATGTTCCGCCTGTTATAATAAGAAAGCATAACTTCAGCTCCTAAGTCATGGTTTTTGTTGGAGGCGCTGTTTTAAATCAAAACCTAAATCCATTATACCTAATATCCGAACAAGATAAAGCATCGGGAAAAAGAGAAAAGACATAACTGTCAGCGCTGTTGGGACCGATTTCGGCCAATTCTTTAAGTTTCCGAAAAAGTAAAGAAACGAAATTCCCTGAATGGTAAGGCAGATTTGCAGCACAAATGACAAGTTCATATAAATCATATACCAATAGCTCCCTTTTTCCGGAACAAAAAGAATGGCTGCAATCAAAATGATGATATAATACCATAATACGCTTTTCGGCATTTGCCATTCACGGATAGGCTTCCAAGAAGGAACCTCCAACCCTAATCTTTTCAAAATCGGAAAATTGATTGCAATAAACAGGAAAACCATGACAAATGAGGAAACGACAAATATACTTGGGACGAGGGCGCGTAAATAGTCAATGCCTAATTCAAATTGCTCCATTGTTTTGTCAGGAACCGGCTCACCCAGTTGATTCATCATATGAATGGAGCTCTCAAACGATTCTCTCAACATTTTCATGGAATCATCAATAAAATTAAAATGGAAGAAAAGAACCGATACCACATATTGGATGATCGCATTTGCCAAAAAAACCAAACTTCCCGCCATATAAATGAAAAACTTTCCTTTTTTTCGATAAAGAAAATAACCCATCACCGCACCTGTTGTTCCATAGGCTAAAGTAATCGAAACAGCGGCAATATTTCCTATGATCATAGATATGATAATAGCTGCCATGATGAGCATGGCTGAGTATTTGGCGGGGTATTTTGCGCTGTATATGAAAAACGGCAATATAAGAAAAAAGCTTGTCGCAATCCAAAGCACCGGTATGTAAAGAGTTATTAGCAACAGGACTGCAAAGAGAGCGAGCATCATCGCTCCTTCCGTTAATATTTGCGTATTTTTCACAAAAACACCTCTTTATGTCTCATGGTAAGTTGCTCAAGTTTATCACTTACCATTTTAGCTTTCATAACACGATGATTCAATATTCATGTCGACTGTTGCATCGACTCTTTTATTTGAATGTGCAGGGGGAAAATCATTTCATTATGAGACTATTGGTGAATCCTACGAATAAGCAAAAGCAGCAAGGATTCCATTCCCTGCTGCTTGCTATTAGGATCTTATTTATCTTCCGCTACATATGGCAGAAGTGCCATTTGACGTGCGCGTTTGATCGCACGAGTTAATTGCCGTTGATATTTAGCACTTGTTCCCGTTACACGGCGCGGAAGAATTTTTCCACGTTCAGAAATGAACTTTTTCAAAAGATCTACATCTTTATAGTCGATGTGTGTAATACCGTTGGCTGTGAAATAGCACACTTTCCGACGTCTACGTCCGCCTCTGCGTCCAGCCATATCATTCCCTCCTTTGTCCAAGATTCTTTAAAATGGGAGATCATCATCAGAAATATCAATTTGTTGTCCGTCGTTGGCAAACGGATCTTCATCCACACGTGTATAATTGTCATTTCTACGTTGATTCTGATTAGGGCTAAATGGAAAATCCTGAGGTTTCTGGCCACCATAAACTCCTAATTCACCGCTGCGGTCGCCCGTATTAGAAGAAGCGCTGCGTGGTTCTAAAAATTGAACGCTTTCGGCTAGAACTTCCGTTACATATACACGCCTTCCGTCTTGCGCTTCATAGTTTCGTGTTTGTAATCGACCATCAACGCCAGCTAAACTACCTTTTTTCAAGTAGTTTGCCACATTTTCAGCTGGACGCCGCCATACTACACAATTAATAAAATCCGCTTCTCTTTCACCCTGTTGATTCGTATAATTTCGATTGACAGCAAGAGTAAAAGTAGCAACCGCTACTCCATTCGGTGTGTACCGAAGCTCAGGATCTCTTGTTAACCGACCGACTAAAACGACACGGTTCATCATCAGAATCAACCTCCTTTTTTACACGTGTTTCACGTGAAACATATATGATCCAGGTTTCATATTCATCAATTATTCTTCTTCTCTAACAACGATGTGGCGAATAATATCGTCGCTGATTTTGGCCAAACGATCGAATTCTTGAACAGCTTCCGGATTAGAATTTACATGAACAATGTGGTAAATTCCTTCGCGGAAGTCGTTAATTTCGTAGGCTAAACGACGTTTTCCCCACTCTTTCGAATCGATGATTTCCGCTCCGTTGGAAGATAAAATGTTGTCAAAACGTTCAACGATCGACTTTTTCGTTTCATCATCAACATTTGGACGGATAATGTACATTAATTCGTACTTTCTCATCATTCTTTCACCTCCTCATGGTCTATGCGGCTCTTTTCTTGAAAAGAGCAAGGAGTAATAATCTTTCATTACTCACAATTTGACAGTATACCATAGTTTTAGCGCAAAAGCAATTTCCCATGAATATTTGGTGGCACAAATAAACGATGGCAATGAGTGACTATCATTATTCTCATTTCATTATACCATAAATAGAACGAATGTTCCTAATTATTTTTAAAACTCTAAAATAATTAGGCTCGTTTTTCAGCCAAATCTTGTCTTTCAAATTTTTATAAAAAAGTTCATCGCTTTGCTTCCTTCTTTTTCCCCTATGCAGCACACTAAAAAAATCCGCTAAAAACACAGCGGATTTTCCCATCGCTTCGTTATACGTTGAAACGGAAATGAATGACATCTCCATCCTGCACGACATAATCTTTTCCTTCCAGTCGGACTTTGCCAGCTTCGCGGGCCGCAACCATAGAACCTGCTTCGATTAAATCATCATAAGAAACAACTTCCGCCCGGATAAATCCTCGTTCAAAATCCGAATGGATGATACCAGCACATTCAGGTGCTTTCATTCCTTTTTTAAATGTCCAAGCGCGGACTTCCGGCTCGCCTGCCGTAAAATACGTCGCCAAACCGAGCAAATGATAAGCAGCGCGAATTAATTGATCAAGTCCTGATTCTTCGATGCCTAATTCTTGTAAAAACATCGCTTTTTCTTCATCCTCTAGTTCGGCAATCTCTTCTTCAATCTTTGCGCATACGACGATGACTTCAGCGTTGTCTTTTTCTGCAAATTCACGTACTTGCTGAACATATTGGTTGTTGGAGGCGTCCGCTGCATCTTCTTCTCCTACATTAGCGACATAAAGCACCGGTTTCATCGTTAACAGTTGGAAACCTTTCACCAGTTTTTCTTGTTCTTCAGTGAACTCTATCGTACGGGCTGGTTTTTCCGCTTCAAATGCTTCTTTTAATTTGCTCAGCACTTCAAATTCAGTCATGGCTGCCTTATCTTTTTGCTTCGCTATCTTTTCCACTTTTCCAATTCGCTTATCAACTGTTTCCAAATCCGCCAAAATTAATTCTAAATTAATCGTTTCGATATCGGCAATCGGATCTACTTTTCCAGCAACATGGGTAATATTTTCATCCGCAAAACATCTTACAACATGACAAATCGCATCCACTTGGCGAATGTGGGAAAGAAATTTATTTCCTAATCCTTCCCCTTTGCTAGCCCCTTTTACAATTCCTGCAATATCTGTAAATTCAAAAGTGGTCGGAACGATTTTTTTCGGATGAACGATCTCTGCTAATCGATTAAGACGTTGATCTGGTACTTCCACCATCCCTACATTAGGATCAATCGTACAAAACGGATAGTTTGCTGATTCCGCTCCCGCTTTTGTAATCGCATTAAATAAAGTAGATTTTCCGACGTTCGGCAAGCCGACAATACCGGCTGTTAAAGCCATAAATAGTCACTCCTCTATTTATATATCTTTCATCCAAGTCTGTTCTGCTTTCTAAAAGCGGCTGCAACAAAAAATGTTTATAAATGAGTTCCTTTCATTTTAAAAAAAGAATAAAAAATTGTCAGTCTACAATAAAACCTTTCCCAATTATAGAGATAAGAAAGAAAAATGACAAGAACCGCGTCTTGGCATCTCTTTTAATCCTGTTCCGAACACTTCCAATGAAAAAGAGTGAACGCCTTTGTCATCAAGAGATAGTCTTTTTTGTGATTCAAGAAGCATCTCAAATGACAAACCATTTTCATATCGTGGAAACATTACAAAACAGCTGAGTGGCAAAGGAAAACTTTTTTGACAAAGAAAAAGACCTGAGTGATTCTCATCAAAGATTGTAAGATTTCTCCATTTTCTCAATGGACAAATAAGAGGCCAATTTTAATAGAGGGGACAGCCCCTCTGAAAATGGCCTCATTTTCGTCTAGTTTTCCTGATCAGCCGATTCCAATACCCTTTTCATTTTTTTCACAAACTCTTTTCTTGGTATCAACACGCTATGGCCGCAGCCTTGGCATTTTATACGGATATCCATCCCCATTCGGATGATTTTCCAACGGTTCGTTCCACATGGATGCTGCTTTTTCATTTCTACAATATCATGCAGCTGAAAAGTTTTGGTCTCCATACACGATCATCCTCCTAACTCGTCCCCATGTCTTTTCTTATATCCATGTTTTCTTTTTCTTCACGAGAATACATGACTAGACGCGGAAATGGGATTTCGATACCTTTTTCATCTAGACATAATTTTACTTCTTTTCTTATCATCCGGGCAATATACATATGGTTCATAGGCGTTGTTTCGGCAACTATTCTCAATATTACTTCTGTTGCCCCCAAGTTTTGGATACCCAAAAGCTCTGGAGGAGCCACTAACTCTTCGTACTTATTCGGGAGAGTCTTCAAGAGCTCTTCGATCGCCCGCTCCACTTCCTCAATATTTTCTTCATAGGCGACGGTAACATCGACAATCGCTTTACTGTTGTACAAAGAAAAGTTCGTCACTTCTGTTATACTGCCATTAGGCAAAATATGAAGCTCTCCTGTCCAGTTTTTGATTTTTGTCGTCCGCAGTCCGATTTCTTCAACGTATCCTTCATATTGTCCAATGCGAATATAGTCGCCCACTGAGAATTGATCCTCAAAAATAATAAAAAATCCCGTAATCACATCTTTGACTAAGTTTTGCGCTCCAAAACCAACGGCCAGTCCAACCACTCCTGCACCTGCAATCAAACCTTTTATATCAAACGTCATAATTGACAATATATTGACAAAAGCTATAAAACACACCACATACGTTAGTACATTTTCCAGAAGCTTTAATAAAGTGTTTTCCCTTCTTTCTGAGATGCTCAACGGAGATTTCGCACGCAATTTAAAAATATTGCGGATCATCGATTTTCCTATTCGAATCACAATAGCTGCCAGCAATACCGTCACGATGATTTTTAGCGCTCCTTCGCCAATAGACAGCCATAAATCTTCATTGGTCGCTCTTTCCCACAACCGTTCAATCAATCTATCCCAAGTTTTCACGTTGGTCCCCCCTTTTGATAAATATCAAAGAAAGCATACCGCCTCTGTCTTTTTGTTTATCCAGTATATGGATGGATTGCTGTATGGCGGATAGATATTTTGGCAAGATTGCTTATTCCCACGTATAGAAAAATTGGTTTATCCGTATACTATATTACATCGGAAAAGGAGCGGTATAAATGAATATAAAAAATTGGCTTGACAGGAAAATGGAACCTGTAAAAATTCACTATGAGGATGAGAACGCTGTTCAAATGATTTCAAAACAAATTGTCTCACTTTTGCCTAAACAAAATCGGCCGATTGTATTCATTTGCATCGGCACGGATCGATCTACCGGCGATTCATTAGGTCCTTTAGTTGGGACAATGCTGGAAGAAAAACAGCTTTCTTCCTTTCATGTTTTGGGAACATTGGATGATCCGGTTCATGCGGTAAATTTACAGGAAAAAGTACATAAAGTACACAGCACTTTTGACAATCCATTTATTATCGGAATCGACGCTTGCCTAGGCCGCTTAAAAAGCATTGGATGTATTCAAATCGATTTAGGGCCCGTCAAACCAGGAGCGGGTGTCCAAAAAGATTTGCCTCCTGTAGGCGATGCCCATTTAACCGGCATCGTGAACGTCAGCGGATTCATGGAGTTTTTTGTTCTCCAAAATACCCGTTTAAATTTAGTAATGAAAATGGCCAAAATCATATCGCAAGGTATTTTAGAGGCGTCCTATCTTTATTCCGTCAAGAAATCTTTTTATCCATTGGAACTGAAGGAAGGAATGCAGCTTCCATGATACTATGATCATATCATTTGGAGATATCAAATAAAATAGTAAAACACTACAAGAATGGCCGTCACCAAAAGGCTCGGCAAAAAATTGGCCACCTTGATTTTCGTTAATCCAAGAATATTTAAGCCAATTGCGAAGATCATAATTCCTCCAACCGATGTCATTTCGGTAATAAAGGAATCTATCACTTCCTTTGGCACAAAATGATTGATTTGTGTAGCAAGCAAAGCGATCAAACCTTCGTATAGAAAAACAGGTATTGCCGAAAATAAAACTCCAATTCCTAGAGTGGTGGTTAAAATAAGCGCCGTAAAGCCATCCAGTATGGATTTAGTAAACAGCACTTGATGATTTCCCCTTATGCCGCTGTCTAAAGCACCAATAATACCCATGGCGCCAATAACAAAAATGAGCGTAGCGGTCACAAATCCTTGAGAAATGCTCCCACTACGGTTTGAAAGACCTATTCTTTTTTCGATCCATATGCCTAACTGATTTAATCGTTCTTCCAAAGCCATCCATTCTCCGATGACAACGCCGCCAACTAAACTGATCACAATGGTCAAAAAATGATCGCTCTTCAATCCCATTTGCAAACCAAGTACTAATACAGCTAAGCCGATCGCATGCATTACTGTATTTTTAATGCCTTCTGGTATATTATGCAATATTTTTCCTATAAGTGATCCTGCTACAACGCTCATTCCGTTTACCAGCGAGCCCAAAAGCACCATTCAAGTTTCCTCCAATACTTCTGAAGTTGTCCCATTCTTGACGCGGGCATTGTAACCATCTTGCGTTTTCGAATGATATCGATAAGATTTCAATAGAAAACAATGGCTGATTTTGGACAAAGCCCAAAAAATAAACCATCGTTGGATGGTTTTCTTTATCTTTCTTCTTGATCGAGCAGCTGAAGGATTCGATTTAAATCCTCTTTTGAAAAAAATTCAATTTCGATTTTTCCCTTTTCTTTATTTTTTCCTTGGCGAATCACCACATTTGTTCCAAGGCGATCCCGTAAAATGCTTTCTTGCTCTTTCAGAAAGATATCTATTTCTTCTTTTTTCTTTTTTGTTTCACGTGAAACATTTTCGTTTAACTGCTGAATTAATTTTTCAAGCTGGCGGACATTGAGATGTTCTTTCATTATTTTTTCGACTAAATAAGGCAGTTTTTCTTTTTTCTTTAATCCTAGCAAGGCTCTCCCATGTCCCATTGAAATTTTCCCGTCCGAAATATAGGCTTGAATTTCAGGCGGGAGAGAAAGCAGGCGAAGATGATTGGCTATATGCGGACGGCTTTTTCCTAACCTATTCGCTAATTCTTCCTGAGTCAAGCCAAGTTTATCAAGTAGCATTTGATAGGCGAGAGCTTCTTCAATGGGTGTTAAATCTTCCCGCTGCAGGTTTTCAAGGACAGCGACTTCCATCATTTGCTCATCTTTCATTTCTCGTACGATCACAGGGACTTTTTCCAATCCCGCTTCTTTTGCTGCGCGAAAACGTCTTTCCCCCGCAACAATCTCATACCCCTTTATACTCTTTCTTACAATCAACGGCTGCAGCACTCCATGCTCTGCTATTGACTGCTCTAACTCTTTAATCTTTTCTTTGTGAAAAATTTTCCGCGGCTGATAAGGGTTGGGGCGCAGCTCTTTCAATTTTACTTCTTTGATGGCTTCTTCATTTGAAGGTTCCAAATTTTTAAATAAGGCATCTATTCCTTTCCCGAGTCCCTTAGCCATTCATGTCCACCTCCTTGGCGAAATCTAAATAAACATCTGCTCCCCTTGATTTGGGATCATAGAGTATAATAGGCTTTCCATGACTAGGCGCTTCACTCAGCCGGACATTGCGGGGAATGATTGTACGATAGACTTTATCCTGAAAATATTTTTTGACTTCTTCAATGACTTGAATACCAAGATTTGTCCGAGCATCGAGCATAGTAAGAAGCACACCGTCGATAATCAGATCATGGTTTAAATGTTTTTGAACAAGCCGAACGGTATTTAAAAGTTGGCTCAGCCCTTCAAGGGCATAATATTCGCATTGAACTGGAATAATCACGGAATCAGCTGCAGTCAAAGCATTAATCGTTAACAAACCTAGTGAAGGGGGGCAATCTATAATAATGAAATCATATTCATGCTTGATTTTATCCAATGCGCTTTTCAATCGCACTTCCCGGGAAATAGTGGGGACTAACTCAATTTCAGCGCCTGCTAGATTGATCGTTGCCGGAATAACATACAAATTTTCAACAGCAGTCGGGTTTACTATTTTGGCTATATCCGCATCGTCAACGAGAACATCATAAATGCATTGCTGAATATCTCCCTTTTCAATACCGGCACCGCTCGTTGCATTTCCTTGAGGATCGATATCTACGAGCAGAACCTTTTTTCCTATGTAAGCAAGACAAGCGCCCAAATTGACGGATGTCGTTGTTTTTCCCACTCCTCCTTTTTGATTTGCAATGGCTATGACCTTGCCCACGGTTTTCACCTACCTTTTTCTCTACCAATTATGTAATCTATTTTATCAAAGGCTGTGTTAAAGTACAGTGCAGATTTAACCACGATAGAATAAAGCAAAACTTCCTTCCATATAAGTCTCTTAATCCTACGGGAATTGATAAAATCAATCCAATTTTTTGTCTATTCAAGAAGGAGGAACGGAAGGAGACAGATTGAATCGATGCAATGAAGATTAATCGCAAAAACCAATGAAAAAGTGAGAAACATTTATGACATTCAATGCTTCTCACTTATGCTTTCTATGATTTTTTCTTCGGGATTCGAATAGTAATTTGGTAGAACTCGCCTAAATCTTCTTCTTCTGAATCTAGCTTGATTCCACTTTTTGCAACCATAGTAAGGGATTGTCTAATCGTATTAACCGCAATTCTCATATCTTTGCTGATTGCTTTTCTTCTCGGTTTTGGTTTTGCCGGAGTTTTTTCTAACATTTTGGCAACCCGTTCTTCGGTTTGTTTGACATTCAAATTTTTCTCGATAATTTCATTCAACAGCTGAATTTGTTTTTCGGGATCTTTGAGAGGAATGAGAGCCCTTGCATGTCTTTCTGTAATGTTTTTTTTCAATAAAGACTCTTGGATTTCTTGAGGCAGTTTTAGGAGACGAAGCTTATTGGCCACAGTGGATTGGCCTTTTCCTAACCTTTGGGCTAAGGCCTCTTGCGTTAAATTATGAAGCTCTAACAGCTTGCCGTAAGCCACTGCCTCTTCAATGGGTGAAAGTTCCTCTCTCTGCAAGTTTTCGATTAAGGCCACAGAAGCTGTTTCCGTATCATTTAAATTTTTTATGATGGCCGGTACCGTATCCCATCCCAATTTCTGTACAGCACGCCAACGTCTCTCGCCAGCAATAATTTCATATTTACCTTGTTCATATTCCCTGACAACAATCGGCTGAATAATCCCATGCGTATGAATCGTTCTTGATAATTCTATTAATTTTTCATCATCAAAAATCGTTCTCGGCTGAAAACGATTAGGGATAATTTGGGATATGGGGATATGTTTTACTTCTTCTCTCTCACTCGTTAATTCTTTCGTTACATCATCTTCTTTTTCACCTAAACTAAAAAAACGAGAGAAAGGATGCTTCATCGTCCTCCACCACCTTTAGGAAACTCCCTTATTTCATATTCTTTATCTTGACGACAAGTTCCTGCCAAAAAAATGGTCAATTCGTGTTTTTCTGTAATCTTCTTTCGACCTATTTATATATTTCCCGGAAAATATTTTGGCGATATAGACTTTGCCTTTTTTAAAGATAACTTTTCTCCTGATTATGGGCGTTATTCTAACGGCATTTTATTGGGAACTCCAGGCTTGCGCGGATATTTTTTCGGCGTTGGTTTTATTTTTTCAATCCAGATAATATTTCTCTCGCTTTGTTCATATGGCAATAGAAATGATTCGATTTCTTTGATTTTGCCTCCCAAAGTGGAGATAGCTTTTTCCGCCGCTTGCAGCTCTTCTTGAGCATGAGACGCTTTCATCGCCAAAAAGGCTCCTTTTTCTTTCACAAGCGGCAAACACAGTTCGCTCAATACCGACATTCTGGCGACCGCCCTAGCCGTGACAACATCGTAATGCTCGCGATGCTCCTCTTTTTGTCCAAAACTTTCTGCGCGGTCATGGTAAAAAGACGTATTTTCCAATTTCAATATTTTCGCCAATTCCTCTAAAAAGGTGATTCGTTTTTTTAATGAATCGACAATGGCTATTTTTAACGATGGAAATACGATTTTCAAAGGAATGCTTGGAAAACCAGCCCCCGCCCCCACATCACATAACGACAGTTCTTTTTGAAAATCGTAGTAAAAAGCAGCGGAAATCGAATCATAAAAATGCTTTAAATAGACTTCTTCCCGACCGGTTATCGCAGTCAAATTCATTCGCTCATTCCAGTCCTCGAGCATTTCGTAATAGCGTTCGAATTGCTCAAGCTGAAAAGAAGTCAGTTCAATCCCTTTTTCTTTCAATTTATCTTGAAATTGTTCAACGTTCATGACTTCCTCATTCCCCATTTTGTTTATCCCACTTACGGGCAGTTGTCCCCCACTTGTTCATTTCGACAAAAAGTGGGGGACATGATTTGTCAAAAACCTATTGGCATACTCTTAAGTGCACTTCATAAAATCTTTCTTTTTCACACATGCTTATCGCATTTGTTTAGCTTGTTGCTTCAGAAAAAAGGTGATCTATATTTACTTTAATTAGCGATGCGGGCAATTTTTCCTTGTTCAATATATATAAGCAAAATAGAAATATCCGCTGGGTTGACGCCAGAAATACGTGATGCTTGAGCAATCGACAACGGCCGCACTTGTTTTAATTTTTGCCTTGCTTCTGTGGCAAGACCGTTGATTGCGTCATAATCAATATCTTCCGGAATCTTTTTATTTTCCATTTTTTTCAGCTTTTCCACTTGCTGAAGCGATTTTTGAATGTACCCTTCATATTTAATCTGAATTTCTACTTGTTCTTCTACTTCTGGACTTAACTCTTTTTCGGCCGGAACGATTTTTTTGATATAGGCATAGGCCATTTCCGGTCTTTTCAGCAAGTCGGAAGCTCTGATTCCATCCTTAAGAGGGCTTCCGCCAACTTCTGAAATCAGCTGCTGCACCTTTTCATTCGGTTTAATGATCGTGGATTTCAGCCGTTTCATTTCATTTTCAATATCTTTCTTTTTATTTAAAAAAGCTTGATAGCGTTCTTCTTTGATCAATCCAAGCTTGTAGCCAATTTCCGTTAAGCGAAGATCGGCATTATCGTGACGGAGCAGCAAGCGGTATTCAGCCCGCGATGTCAGCAAACGATACGGTTCGTTCGTTCCTTTTGTTACTAGGTCATCGATAAGCACTCCAATATAAGCATCGGATCTGCTTAAAATCACTTCTTCTTTTCCAAGCACCCGGCATGCTGCATTAATGCCTGCCATAATGCCTTGCCCAGCCGCTTCTTCATATCCGGATGTTCCGTTTATTTGGCCGGCGGTATACAAATTCTTAATTTTTTTCGTTTCTAGGGTTGGCCACAGTTGCGTCGGCACAATGGCATCATATTCAATAGCGTATCCAGCGCGCATCATCTGTGCTTTTTCAAGACCAGGAATGGTCTGCAAAATACGATGCTGGACATCTTCCGGCAAACTCGTGGACAATCCTTGAACATATACTTCCTCTGTATTTCGTCCTTCTGGTTCCAAGAAAATTTGATGACGTGGTTTATCATGGAAACGAACTACTTTATCTTCAATGGAAGGGCAATAACGCGGTCCAGTCCCTCTAATCATACCAGAATACATCGGAGACCGGTCCAAGTTGCCATTAATGATTTTGTGCGTTTCTTCATTTGTATATGTGAGCCAGCAAGGAAGCTGGTCGGTGATAAATTTGGTCGTTTCATAACTGAAAGCTCTTGATTCTTCATCGCCCGGTTGAATTTCCGTTTTGCTGTAATCAATCGTCTTGCTATTGACGCGCGGCGGTGTGCCTGTCTTAAATCGAACAATGTCAAATCCAAGTTCTTTTAAATGCTCTGCAAGCCCTATCGAAGGTTGTTGATTATTCGGACCGCTCGAATATTTCAAATCTCCAATGATGATTTCCCCTCGCAAATAGGTTCCTGTCGTTAAAACGACTGTTTTAGATCGGTACACCGCACCTGTTTTCGTTATTACCCCTTTACATTCTTCATTTTCGACAATTAACTTTTCAACCATTCCTTGCACTAAAGTTAAATTTGGCTCGTTTTCCAGCGTTTTTTTCATTTCCCGCTGATACAGAACTTTATCCGCCTGCGCTCTTAACGCACGTACGGCCGGACCTTTGCCTGTATTCAACATTCTCATTTGAATATAGGTTTTATCAATATTTTTTCCCATTTCTCCGCCCAATGCGTCAATTTCACGGACAACAATTCCTTTTGCCGGACCGCCGACCGACGGGTTGCAAGGCATAAATGCAATCATGTCCAAGTTGATGGTAATCATTAACGTCTTGGCACCCATTCTGGCAGCAGCCAGGCCTGCTTCGACTCCAGCATGTCCGGCACCGACGACAATGACATCATATTGGCCAGCTTCATATGGCTGCATCGTAATCTTCCTCCTTTAAAAGTTGTGATCATCATTTTCCAAGACAAAATTGTGAAAAGAGCTGATTGATCAAGCTTTCATGGACGCTGTCCCCAATGATTTCACCAAGCAATTCCCACGTTCTTGTTAAGTCGATTTGCACCATGTCGACCGGCATAGATGCTTCCACTCCTGCAATCGCGTCGTTGATCGCTTTGAGCGCTTGATTCAGCAGGGCGATATGGCGACTGTTGGACACATAGGTGGCATCCTGCGATTCGATCGAGCCTTCAAAAAATAGTGAAGCAATCGCCTCCTCCAATTCATCAATCCCTTGTTCTTCCAATAGAGATGTCGTCACAATCTTATAGTTTTTTGCCAGTTTGTGTACTTGTTTCATATTGATTTTTTGGGGCAGATCGGTTTTGTTGACGATTACAATGACGTCCATCCCTTCCGCCGCTTCAAACAACTTTTCATCTTCAGCCGTCAGCTCTTCCGAATAATTTAAAACGAGAAGAATTAAATCCGCTTCTTTTAGTACTTGGCGCGAACGCTCTACCCCTATACGTTCGACAATATCTTCCGTTTCCCGTATCCCTGCTGTATCCACCAGTCGAAGAGGCACGCCTCTTACATTCACATATTCCTCTATCACATCACGCGTCGTTCCTGGGATATTAGTGACGATCGCTTTATTTTCATGAACAAGGGCATTTAACAGCGATGATTTTCCCACGTTTGGACGGCCAATAATGACAGTAGACAATCCTTCTCTTAAAATTTTTCCTTGCTGGGACGTGCGCAACAGTTTTTCTATTTCTTGTTTAACGTATAAAGATTTTTTCAAAAGCATCTCATGAGTCATATCTTCCACGTCATCGTACTCTGGATAGTCAATATTCACTTCCACTTGCGCAAGCACTTCTAAAATTTCCTGACGCAGTTTACGGATCAGTTTGGAAAGACGTCCTTCCATTTGATTAAGAGCAACATTCATCGCTTTATCGGTTTTGGCGCGGATTAAATCCATCACTGCTTCTGCCTGAGATAAGTCAATACGTCCATTTAAAAAGGCTCTTTTTGTAAATTCACCCGGTTCTGCCATTCTTGCGCCGGAGTTTAGCACTAGCTGCAATACACGATTCACCGAAACAAGACCTCCGTGGCAGTTAATTTCCACCACATCTTCCCTTGTAAATGTTTTGGGAGCCCTCATAACCGATACCATTACTTCTTCGACAACATTTCCGGTTTGTGGATCATGCAGTTGTCCGTAATGGATCGTATGGGTAGGAACGTCCGCCAATTTTTTTCCACTTGGACTGTGAAACACTCGATCAGCAATAGAAACGGCATCAGGACCGCTTAAACGGACGATCGCAATTGCCCCTTCCCCAAGCGGCGTCGAAATAGCTGCAATCGTGTCGATATCCATATCGACTCACCTCTTTTCGTCTCAAACTTTAGATCTATATAAATAAAAATGTTTAGTTTTAAATCCCCTAAATCATAAGATTATCACATAAGGTATTTCAAAAAAAGAACCTAGCTTTTTGTCAAGGCTCGGTTCAACATCTCATTTTATGATTTTCACCCATAGTGTATCAAAAAACATCCACAGCATAAATGGATAATATCACTATTTTAACTTATTCACATGTGTATAACAATAATCAAAGTCATCCCCTTTTCTCTATTCGTTATGCACCGTTATCAACATGTGAATATTCCTTGTTAGAGAAGAAAGTTTCAAAATGAAATCGAAGAGAAGTGCGTGAGCGGAAAAAATAAATGAAAGATAAAATGATTAAACATGTTTCGCAAAAAACGACACAAGCTAATCTAGCTTGTGGTTTTTGCTGTTTACAGACTTTTTTGAGGCTTCAAGAATGCAGTTTAAAAGTCATGTATTTATGTAGGCTTATATTTATTTTCTTCTAAAATTTAAAAGTTATGAATTTTTCTTAAATTTATAGCTTCCCTATCACGTTCAGATCGGCTAACCTCCACTCTTTTAATGGAAAATGGAAAAGGAGCGGTGAAACGTTTCCATATTTTTCTTTTATTTAGGAGAAATGTATTATAACGACTCGGTTCTCCTCCTGATTGAGTGATCACATTAGGATGGTTTGCAATCGAGGAATGAATGATCTTTCACTTAAATGAAGGCATTGGTTCTAAAAGAACATCGTTTTTTGTTCTTTCTACTTGATCGGCCTATTTTGCAGCTAATTGAGTAAGAGTTTCTTTTCGTTTTTTCCGATAATTACCAGAATCGAGCGTCACCTTGATAAAATGTCTAAAATATTGATTGGCAGCTGCTTGAGTTAAAGTTTGCAGGGCTTCTTCAACGGTTTGTCCAGTTACAGTAAGTTTATTCATATTTTTCCTCCTTGTTCCTGGCTGTTGTTCTCCATGCTGATTCTTTCCCGAAAAAACGGACATCTACCTGAACAGCTCTGCCAATGAGAAAACAGCCAGCAAATGAAAAGCACGGGTCCTGTTGCTTTTCGCAAGTTCGTAAGGGCGCACCTTTGAACAAGCCGATTTCAATAATTATCTTTCTTCCAACTAAAGGACTATAATTCACTTGAATTCTTGCTTATTACCTTCGCTTTTTTTAAGACATGAAGCAAACTTTTTTTGATTTCATGAAAATCCATTTCCGCTGTAGGTTTTCTCGCAATCACCACAAAGTCGAACCCTGGTTTAATATCCTCTTTCAAATCGGTGAATACTTGCCTTATGTATCGTTTAATCCGATTTCTAATGACCGCTTTCCCTACTTTTTTACTGACAGATAACCCGATCCGAAAAGGCACCTTCTGCTCTTTCGGAAAATAGTACAAAACAAACTGGCGGTTTGCTACCGAATTCCCGCCTTTAAACACCATTTGAAATTCTTTATTTTTCTTGATTCGAAAAGCTTTCTTCATTACTCTCAGCCACCTATTCGATCCTTTACAGACGCTTTTCCTTTAGTATCCATCTTGCCTAAATGTGAAAAAAGACCACTGAGGTTTTCAGTGGCCTATGCAGACAATACTTTTCTTCCTTTGCTACGACGGCGAGCCAATACTTTTCGTCCGTTTTTCGTGCTCATGCGTTTGCGAAAACCATGAACTTTGCTTCTTCTCCGTTTATTCGGTTGATATGTTCTTTTCATTTTTTATTACACCTCCCTGAGGATCGGTTAGTCAACAGTAAAAGACAGTCTAACTCATTATAAAGATCTTACGGTATCGTTGTCAACTTGTTTCCAAAAAGCAACGAGCAGCATCCAGTGAAACCTCCACTGCTCATGATTTGTATGGTGTCTTTTGTCATTTGAGATTCAAAAGAACAATAGTCCCTATCATTCTTGCAAAAATGAAAAAAAACATTTTCCTTATTCAATGAGACGTTCTGAATAGCTTTGTGGATATCTTTCGACAGATTTTTTCTTATCCACATGAGATATTGACAAGTTTTAAACACGTCCCCTGCTTGTGGAAAACTTTTTTTGCACACAATTTTGATATTGTGGATAAATAGAGAAAGTCATTGCAACTGCTTATATTATCTGCTATTATTAATGTGTTTTCACTCTGGATAGCTTTTCGGGTCACATATACTTATCCACAACTGTGAATAACCTGTGGAAAGTTTATTTCACAAGCTTGCAAAAAACTTATCCACATACTGCGGATTTTGTCGAAAAGCTATTTTAAACATTATTATATAATTATTCACTATGCATGGTATGCATAATTATAAATTTTTCTAAAATGCCATTTTATGAACTTATGAAAGAAAGTTGATCATGCCCTAAGGAGGGGACGGCATGGAGAATATTGAGGATTTGTGGAATAAGGCGCTTGCCAGCATTGAAAAAAAGATCAGCAAGCCAAGCTTCGAAACATGGCTAAAGTCTACCAAAGCTCATGCGCTTCAAGGAGACACATTAATTATCACCGCTCCCAATGAATTTGCAAGAGATTGGCTAGAAGGGCGCTATTCGCAATTAATTGCAGGAGTTATCTATGAATTGATTGGAGAAGAACTCGAAATTAAATTCATCATCCCTCAAAATCAGGAAGAAAAGGATTATGACATTCCCGTTCCTAAAAAAGTCCAACCTAAAGATGATGAGTATGACTTTCCTCATAGCATGCTGAATCCAAAGTACACATTTGATACTTTTGTCATTGGATCTGGAAACCGCTTTGCCCATGCTGCCTCTTTGGCAGTAGCCGAAGCGCCGGCTAAAGCATACAATCCTTTGTTTATCTATGGGGGAGTAGGATTGGGAAAAACCCACCTCATGCATGCGATCGGGCATTATGTTCAAGAGCATAATCCAGCGGCGAAAGTTCTTTACATTACATCTGAAAAATTTACCAATGAATTTATTAACTCGATTCGTGATAATAAATCCGATGAATTTCGCAATAAATATCGAAATGTCGACGTTCTTTTAATAGATGATATTCAGTTTTTAGCAAAAAAAGAACAAACACAAGAAGAATTTTTCCATACATTTAATACACTGCATGAGGAAAGCAAACAAATTGTCATCTCCAGTGACCGTCCTCCTAAAGAAATTCCGACTTTGGAGGATCGGCTGCGATCTCGTTTTGAGTGGGGATTAATCACGGATATTACTCCGCCAGATTTGGAGACAAGAATTGCCATCCTCCGCAAAAAAGCGAAAGCAGAAGGTTTGGACATCCCTAATGAAGCCATGCTTTATATAGCCAATCAAATAGATACAAATATCCGGGAGCTGGAAGGAGCTCTTATTCGTGTGGTAGCCTATTCTTCCCTTATCAATAAAGACATTAATGCAGATCTAGCAGCAGAAGCATTAAAGGATATTATTCCAAGTTCCAAGCCAAAAGTCATTACCATTCAGGAAATTCAGCGAGTGGTAGGCGAATATTACAATGTGAGGATGGAAGACTTTAAAGCGAAAAAAAGAACAAAGTCCATCGCATTTCCTCGACAAATTGCCATGTATTTGTCAAGGGAACTCACAGATTCATCTCTGCCTAAAATTGGAGAAGAATTTGGCGGCCGTGATCATACAACTGTCATTCACGCGCATGAGAAAATTTCGAAGCTGCTGCAAACGGATGAGCAATTAAAAAGAAGCATTGCAGAAATTGAAAACAAACTGAAATCGTAAATGGGAATACTGTGAATAACACGACCAAGGCTAGCCACAGTCTGTCCACATGTGGATAGGCTGTGTTTTCGTGTAATTAACAGGTTTATCCACATATCCACAACCACTACTATGACTACTACGATTTTTTTCAAATAAAAATATATGTTTCTAACCATAAAATTATTCTCATTGGAGGCAATCAAAATGAAATTTGTCATTCAAAAAGACCGTCTTGTTCAAAGTGTTCAAGATGTAATGAAAGCAGTGTCCTCACGAACCACAATCCCCATATTAACTGGTATAAAAATTGTAGCGGATCACCGAGGAGTTTCTTTAACAGGGAGCGATTCCGACATTTCCATTGAATCTTTTATTCCTACGGTAGAAGAAGATCATGAAATTGCCACCATACAGGAAAGCGGTGCTGTTGTTCTACAAGCTAGATTTTTTAGCGAAATCGTCAAAAAGCTTCCGCTCGACACAGTAGAAATCGAAGTAACCAATAAAAGCAATTACCAAACCGTTATACGATCCGGTCAAGCGGAATTCAATTTAAACGGATTAGATCCAGACGAGTATCCGCATTTGCCGCAAATTGAAGATGGGAACGTCTTTCAATTGCCAGCGGATTTAATGAAAACCATTATTCGGCAAACTGTTTTTGCAGTGTCCACGTCAGAAACACGCCCAATCTTGACAGGTGTCAACTGGAAAGTGGAAGGGAATGAACTTACTTGCGTAGCCACGGACAGCCATAGGCTGGCGTTGAGAAAAGCAGCTGTAGAAACACAATTTGATGAAGCTTACAGCGTAGTGATCCCAGGTAAAAGTTTAAGTGAATTAAGCAAAATTTTAGATGATTCATCGGATCCAGTAGAGATTGTTTTTACAGAGAATCAAGTTTTGTTTAAAATGAAACATATTTTATTCTTTTCAAGACTGCTGGAAGGAAATTATCCTGATACATCTAGACTGATTCCTACCGACAGCAAAACTATGATTGAATTAAATACAAAAGAGTTTTTGCAAGCCATTGACCGTGCTTCTCTCCTTGCAAGAGAAGGACGCAATAATGTCGTCAAGTTATCCACCGTAGAACAGAACGAAATTGAAATCTCTTCTAATTCTCCTGAAATCGGAAAAGTCATTGAATTAGTCAAAAGCCAGCGAATAGAGGGGGAAGATCTAAAAATCTCATTTAGCGCCAAATATATGATGGACGCTTTAAAAGCATTGGAAGGCACCGAAATACGTATTCAATTTACAGGAGCTATGCGTCCTTTTATTATAAGACCTATCATGGATGATTCGATTTTGCAGCTTATTTTGCCGGTGAGAACGTATTAATTTCGTACTTTAACTTTTTTCCAAAGTTTGAGAGTTATCCGCTTTGTGGCGTTGAAGCGATTACCACAAGGCGGATCTTTGTTTGAAGAATCGTTTCAAAGGGTGGTTTGAGGCTAAATCGATAGAAGCACACGGCTTAACAGTTTTGAAGCAGAGTTTTCACTGCCTATTGTGATCTGACTCTTCAGGTTTACCCTTCTACAATGGATTTTGTGGCGAGGGCAAGTCTGTACACAGAGTCAGTTTTTTATTATGGGCTATCTAACGGGGAAATAAGCAACTCTCATTCCCATTTGGTTCCATCTCTAGTTTAATCGTACTTCAAGACAGGTAAGATTTTGAATTTAGCTGATTATTTTAGTAAAATTAAAATTTAGATACTAAAATCGGAAAGCAGTGGGAACAAATGACAGAAAAAGTTTGTATTGATACGGAAACCATTACCCTTGGTCAATTTTTAAAATTGATCAATGCCATTCCTACAGGTGGAATGGCCAAATGGTTTTTGAGCGAACATGAAGTGTATGTCAACGGTGAGTTGGACCAGCGGAGAGGGAAAAAATTAAAACCAGGCGATACCGTTGTCATTCTTTCCGTCGGTGAATTTGTCATTACACGAACTTAAAAAGGGTGTCGCGTGAATGTACGTGAAAGAGCTGATATTGGAAAATTTTAGAAATTACGAATCCTTGCAATTGACCTTTGACAACAAAGTGAATGTAATACTTGGGGAAAATGCTCAAGGAAAAACAAATGTACTCGAAGCGATTTATGTACTTGCGATCGCTAAATCCCATCGCACATCAAACGATAAAGATTTGATTCGCTGGGATAAAGAGTATGCTAAAATAGAAGGTAGAGTGGAAAAACGGCATACCTCTATTCCATTAGAATTAACAATTTCTAAAAAAGGGAAAAAAGCGAAATCCAATCATATTGAGCAGCAAAGACTAAGTCAATATGTTGGAAATTTGAATGTCGTGATGTTTGCGCCTGAGGATCTTCATTTGGTCAAAGGAAGCCCGCAAGTTAGACGCCGTTTTATTGACATGGAGATCGGGCAAATCTCTCCTGTCTATTTACATGATATTAGCCAGTATCAAAAAGTTTTACAGCAAAGAAATCATTATTTAAAACAGCTTCAGACTAATAAGCAGCACGACAAAATGATGCTGGAAGTTTTGAACGAGCAGCTGATCATGCTAGCGGTAAAGATCGTTCAAAAACGTTTTGAGTTTATCAGGCTTTTAGAAGAATGGGCTCAGCCGATTCATTCTGGCATCTCTAGAGGCCTTGAAAAGTTAAAAATTGATTATCGTCCGTCCATCAATGTATTAGAAGATAATGATTGGTCAAAAATGGTAGAGATATTCGAAGAAAAAATTTCTTCTCAAAAGGAGCGGGAAATTGAGCGTGGGGTTACTTTGATAGGCCCTCACCGGGATGAATTAGTTTTTATGGTGAATGGAAAAAACGTTCATACTTTTGGGTCTCAAGGACAGCAAAGAACAACAGCTCTTTCTGTAAAATTGGCGGAAATCGAGTTAATTTGCTCGGAAATTGGCGAATATCCTGTGCTGCTTTTGGACGACGTATTATCAGAATTGGACGATTTTAGACAGTCTCATTTGCTGAACACCATTCGTGAGAAAGTCCAGACATTTGTCACCACAACAAGTACAGACGGCATTCATCATCAAACATTGAAAGAAGCAGCAACCTTCCATGTGGTAGCTGGCAAGGTGTCAAAAGAAAATGGGGGGTAAAAGAATGTATTTGCATGTAGGAGAAGATTGCATAATACATGCAAAAGATATTGTGGTCATTTTGGATCGGAAAGGCTCAGATATCCCCGATCTTTTACGGTATTGGAAAAGAATGGGTAAATTTCCGAAATTACCGGTTTTGCGGCCTGACTGCAAATCGATCGTGATTACAACGGAACAAATCTATTTTTCACCGTTTGCTTCAAGTACCCTAAAAAAACATTTAGCCCGCATAAATGGTCATTCATTTTCTAATTTATAGCTTTTCTAAAAAGAGCGGAAAAGGAATTTGCTGTCCAGAAAGGTGTGTTCCACAAACTTCCGAAGGGAATGAAGAAAATCCTTCTGTTGGATGATTTCCTCGATCCGGCTCATTTATTCGAAGCATACAGATCTTAGATCGTTTATATAAATCAACTTTGGATGCCCGCTTTTGCAGTATTGATCGGTCTTTTGCGGTTCATTTTCCCGTTTTTCAGCGGGGCTGCACGAACAGTGGAAGCAGGAAAAGGCATTGAAGAAAGAGCAGGTGATTGAATTTGGCGATAGAAAACAAGAATGAACAAAATTCTCAATCGTATGATGCTAGCCAAATCCAGGTATTAGAAGGTCTAGAAGCTGTAAGAAAACGGCCCGGTATGTATATTGGTTCAACAAGCAGCAAAGGTCTTCACCACTTAGTGTGGGAAATCGTTGATAATAGTATTGACGAAGCACTTGCCGGGTATTGCGATGAAATCAATGTCATTGTTGAAGAAAATAATAGTATAACAGTGATTGACAACGGCCGCGGCATCCCCGTCGACATTCAAGAGAAAATGGGACGGCCGGCAGTGGAAGTCATTATGACTGTACTTCATGCTGGCGGGAAATTCGGTGGAGGCGGATATAAAGTATCTGGCGGCCTTCACGGCGTTGGTGCTTCCGTGGTCAATGCCTTATCCACTGAACTGGAAGTGTTTGTCCATCGAGACGGCCATATTTATTATCAAAAATACCAGCGCGGTATCCCAGAGGAAGATTTGAAAATTATCGGTGAAACAGATCGAACGGGAACAACTATTCATTTTAAGCCGGACCCGGAAATTTTTACGGAAACCACGGAATTCGATTATGACATATTGGCGACAAGAATTCGTGAACTTGCTTTTTTAAACAGGAATATCAAGATTACTATCGAAGATCGCCGCGAAGGGCAAAAAAGAAAAAATGATTACCATTACGAAGGCGGAATTAAGTCTTATGTCTCCCATTTAAATCGCACCAAGGAAGTCCTTCATGAAGAACCGATTTATGTGGAAGGATTAAAAGATGAAATTCAAGTAGAAATTGCCTTGCAATACAACGAAGGTTTTTCCAGCAATATTTATTCATTTGCCAACAACATTCATACGTATGAAGGCGGTACACATGAATCTGGTTTTAAAACAGCATTGACTCGAGTAATCAATGATTATGCCCGCAAAAACGGATTGATCAAAGATTCGGATCAAAATTTGTCAGGAGAGGATGTTAGAGAAGGGCTGACTGCTATTGTTTCCATCAAACATCCAAATCCTCAATTTGAAGGCCAAACGAAAACCAAATTAGGAAATTCAGAAGTGCGCACCGTCACAGACGCTCTTTTCTCTGAGCATTTTGAAACCTACCTTCTTGAAAACCCATCCGTGGCTAAAAAAATCGTAGAAAAAGGATTAATGGCAGCAAGAGCGCGGCTGGCAGCTAAAAAAGCGCGTGAATTAACAAGAAGAAAAAGTGCATTGGAAGTTTCTAGTTTGCCTGGAAAACTGGCCGACTGTTCTTCACGCGATCCATCCATCAGCGAATTGTTTATTGTGGAAGGAGATTCGGCGGGAGGCTCTGCTAAGCAAGGCCGCGATCGTCACTTCCAAGCTATTTTGCCTTTGAGAGGAAAAATTTTAAACGTTGAAAAAGCGCGGTTGGATAAAATTTTATCCAACAATGAAATCAGAATGATCATTACAGCTTTAGGTACCGGAATTGGGGAAGATTTCGATATTTCGAAAGCCCGCTACCATAAGGTGGTCATCATGACAGACGCCGATGTGGATGGGGCTCATATCCGTACGTTATTATTAACCTTTTTTTACCGTTATATGCGCCAAATCATTGAAGCGGGCTATGTTTATATAGCACAGCCTCCTTTATATAAAGTGACTCAAGGAAAACGTATTGAGTACGCATATAATGATCGGCAATTGGACGAAATTTTATCCAATCTTCCAGAAAGTCCGAAACCTGGCATTCAACGTTATAAAGGTTTAGGGGAAATGAATCCGGAACAATTATGGGAAACGACTATGGATCCCGAGACGAGAGCTATGCTTCAAGTTAGCTTGGAAGATGCCATAGAAGCTGACGAAACTTTTGAAATGCTGATGGGAGACAAGGTGGAACCGCGCAGACAATTTATTGAAGAAAATGCTTTGCACGTAAAAAATCTAGATGTTTAATATAGCAGGATAGATGAAAAGTCTATCCTGCCTTCGTAAAGAGAACAGGTTCTTTCGGCTGACATGCCGGGAACTGTGTGTATGAAGGAGGTTCTTAATAAATGGCAGATATGCCTAGTTCTAGAGTACAAGAAGTGAATATCAGCCAGGAAATGCGTTCTTCCTTTCTTGATTATGCCATGAGCGTGATTGTCTCCCGAGCTATCCCCGACGTTCGCGATGGGCTCAAGCCAGTGCATCGGCGTATTTTGTATGCCATGAACGATCTTGGTATGACACCGGACAAAGCTTATAAAAAATCCGCCCGCATTGTCGGTGAAGTAATAGGGAAATACCATCCTCACGGTGATTCTGCCGTATATGAAACGATGGTCCGAATGGCTCAAGATTTCAGCTACCGCTACATGCTTGTGGATGGACATGGAAATTTCGGCTCCATTGACGGTGATCCCGCTGCCGCTATGCGCTATACAGAAGCTCGGATGTCCAAAATTTCGATGGAATTATTAAGGGACATTAATAAAGACACGATTGATTATAAAGATAACTATGATGGGTCTGAAAAAGAGCCAGAAGTGTTGCCATCGCGATTCCCAAACTTGCTTGTAAATGGATCATCGGGAATTGCTGTTGGAATGGCAACGAATATCCCGCCTCATCAGTTGGGAGAAGTCATTGATGGCATTTTAGCATTAAGCAAAAATCCAGACATTACGATTTCAGAGTTAATGGAGTATATTCCGGGGCCTGATTTTCCGACTGCTGGACTTATTATGGGAAGAAGAGGCATTCGTAGAGCGTATGAAACCGGCAGGGGCTCGATTACCCTTCGAGCGAAAGCGGAAATTGAAACGAAGTCCAATGGAAAAGAAGCCATCATCATTACTGAAATTCCTTATCAAGTCAATAAAGCAAAATTAATTGAAAAAATAGCAGAACTTGCTCGAGATAAAAGAGTAGACGGCATCACTGATTTAAGGGATGAATCAGACCGCCGCGGTATGAGAATTGTGATTGAAGTGCGAAAAGATGCGAATGCCAATGTACTGCTTAATAATTTATATAAACATACAGCTTTGCAGACAAGTTTTGGCATTAACTTGTTGGCGCTTGTAGACGGTCAACCGAAAGTATTGAACTTGAAGCAATGCCTGCATTATTATCTCGAGCATCAAAAGGTTGTCATTCGTAGAAGAACGGAATTTGATTTGCGAAAAGCAGAGGCCCGCGCCCATATATTGGAAGGACTGCGCATTGCACTCGATCATATTGATGAAATCATTCATCTTATCCGCTCATCCCGTACAACTGACATTGCCCGTCAAGGGTTGATGGAGAGTTTTTCTTTATCGGAAAAACAAGCTCAAGCCATTCTTGATATGCGGCTGCAGCGGCTGACGGGTTTGGAACGAGAAAAAATTGAAGAAGAATATCAAAACCTGATCCGTGTAATCGCTGAACTAAAAGCCATTCTTGCTGATGAAGAGAAAGTATTGCAAATCATTCGCAACGAACTTTTAGAAATTAAAGAACGCTTTAATGATAAACGCCGTACTGCGATCGTGGACAGCGGAGTCGATGAAATTGAAGATGAAGACCTGATTCCAAAGGAACATATTGTGATCTCACTTACTCATAATGGCTATATTAAACGCCTTCCGATTTCTACCTACAAAAGCCAAAAGCGCGGAGGCAGAGGCATTCAAGGAATGGGAACGAATGAAAATGATTTTGTTGAACATCTCATTATTACGTCAACCCATGATACGATTTTATTTTTCACTAACAAAGGAAAAGTATATAAAACGAAAGGGTATGAAATACCCGAATTAGGAAGAACTGCTAAGGGTATTCCAATCATCAATGTGCTTGGGATTGAGAAAGATGAATGGATTAATACCATGATAGCGGTGGAAGAATACCACGAAAATTGGTATTTAGTTTTTACGACCAAGCATGGGATTACGAAACGAACGCCGCTGAGAGAGTACGCCCATATACGGACGAATGGCTTGATTGCTTTGACGTTAAAGGAGAATGACGAACTTATTTCAGTCAAATTGACAGACGGAAAACAAGAAATTGCTATTGGAACAAAGAACGGCATGATGATTCGATTTAAAGAAACAGAAGTTCGGTCAATGGGTAGAACTTCCACTGGTGTGAAAGGAATTACGTTGGATGAAGACGATGAAGTCATCGGAATGGAATTGCTTCATGCCGGCGAAGAAGTTCTGATTGTCACTCGGAACGGCTATGGAAAACGGACACCAGAATCTGAATATCGAATTCAAGGACGCGGAGGAAAAGGACTGCGTACTTGTAGAATCACCCCTAAAAACGGTCCGCTAGTCTCTATCAAAACAATTACTGGCGAAGAAGACATCATGCTCATGACTGCTGGCGGTGTTTTAATTAGAATGAATGTTCAAGATATTTCACGAACTGGAAGAAATACACAAGGAGTAAAATTAATTCGCCTTGACGATGATGAATATGTCGCCACCGTTGCTGTTGTTGAAAAAGAAGAAGAAAGAGACAGAGAAGAAGATCAAGAATCGGAAGAATAAGTCCATATCTTAGATGTATCCTTTCTTCTATAAAGCAATCAAGTTTTCCGCTAACTGCTGCTAAATGGAGTCCATTTTGAAGGCGAACTCACAGAAGCTAATCGTTTTCATACATGATCAATGGATGACCTTAAAAGATGGTGTATCTCCTCTATCTATTGATGATGGAGGGATACACCTTTTTGTTTTGTATTATTAGCTTGATACAAAGGATTTAGAAAAAAAACATTATAGATCGATGAACCATTAGGGATGAATAAAAATTTTATAAATATAATGCTTTTTTGAAGAAATTTTTTTATTTTCCCCATTTTCAAGTTTTTTTGGTAAATTGTTTATAGAATTACGTTGGAGGGATTCTCAATGAAAGTAAAAGTGGAGGATCTGGAAACAGGTCTGACTTTGTATGAAGATGTTTTAGGTCTTTCAGGCTATCCTATAATTCCTAAAAATACGGTACTTACAAATGAACATATCGAGATCTTAAAAGCCTTTTCCATACCGTCTGTCGACATCAAAAGCGACGAACGGAAGAAATCATCAATAAAAACCGAAAGTCAGTCGGCAGCGTCATCTATTCGAATGCAAGACTCTGAAATAAATACGAGTAAGCCCACAAAGGTTTTTGACTTATATATGAAAGGAGTAGCATCGTACGAAAGAGAATTCAAAAAGTGGCAGTCTGGATTAGGAATTGACATCAATGCTATGAGAAAGATTATTCTCCCCTTAATAAAAACAATCGAATTTCATAAGGATAAATTGATTGAAATTCTTGATTATGCGACAAAAGAGAAATATTTATATCATCATGCAGTTGCCGTAGGCATGATCAGCAGCGCCATAGCCCAAAAAATGAAGCTTGGAAATGGGACTTTCATTCAAGTCGCACTAGCTGGTCTTTTAGCGGATTGCGGCATGGCGAAAATCAATGTTTCTCTTATTAATAAGCCTGAGAAGCTTATATATTCCCAATATAATGACATTAAGCAGCATGTCATTCATAGCTATAATATGGTTAGAAATATTAATTTATTAAGACCGGAAACGAAACTTAGCATTCTCCAGCATCATGAAAGATTAGATGGAAGCGGATATCCTCTAGGAGAAAAAGGAAAGAGGATCCATTTACTTTCACAAATAGTAGGAATTGTGGATCTTTTTCATGCTATGGTTTCAGAAAGAGTGTATAAGAAAAAACAACCGTTGTTCAAAGTGCTCGAAATGATTCATCATGATTTTTTTGGTCAATTTGACATTCAAGTTGTAAACACTCTTTTAAGTGTTTTTGCTCATCTATCGATTGGCACAAAAATCAAGTTGATGGACCAAAGGACCGCAACGGTTTTATTCGTAAATAACAACGAGAAAACAAGGCCTATCATTAAAATAGAAGGTACAAACGAAGTAATTGATATGGCGGTTAAAAGAGATTTATGGATTGACAAGGTTCTTTAAATGAGTATAAACCAAATTGGCCTAAATTCTCTTATGTTTTTAATCAAAAATTAAAATATTTCCATTTCATTGGATTTTTGCAATGTGAGTCATTTCAAAGGACTTATAAAATACAAACTTAACCATTGTTTTAAACATATTGTCTTTTCACTATATTTTGCGATTTAAGCATAATTCTCGAAATTAGTTAGCTAGATTTCAAGAGCAGGAAACGACTTTTTTCAAGTTGGGAATTTTCTTGCGGACTTGATCTAAAGATTGGGTCACCTTTTGAACAACATGGTATATTTATCCATGACAATATTGGTACATCGAAAAGCCTTCTGGACAGCCTTGTGGAAAGGGTCCCACATATCCATGACAATGGTTTTTACCCGGTCAGAAGCCACTACCGTTTGGTTTAAAAGCTTCAACGTTGACT
>JADBKC010000190.1 GCA_014896555.1 Caryophanales bacterium
GAGAGTCACATATTTATAAAATTATGTTAGTGATCGTGTCGAAAAATATTTTTTTAACACCCCTAAAACGGGTCAAACCGTTGATAAATCAATATTTATAGAGGGAGGAACTAAAAATGGAGTTAATTCCCGAGTCAGCTAATTTAGTGGACTATCTGGAAGAATTAGATGTTGTCAATTTTTCTCACCCTCTCATTCAGAAAAAAATGAATGAACTGTTTTATAAAGGGCAGTCAGAACTTGAAAAAACGAAAATAGCATTTGAATTTGTAAGAGATGAGATTTCGCACTCATGGGATGTACAAAGCACAAGAGTTACGTGCAAAGCGTCTGAGGTGCTTAAATATAAAGAAGGAATTTGTTACGCCAAAGCGAATTTATTAGCAGCTTTATTAAGATCGCAAGGGATCCCAACAGGTTTTTGTTATCAACGGCTTATGATATTTGATACTCCTGACAAGGGTTATTCCCTTCATGCATTGAATGGTGTTTTTCTTCGTTCATTCAATCGGTGGATTCGTTTAGATGCTCGTGGAAACAAACCAGGAGTGCAAGCAGAATTTTCTATCGATCAAGAAATCTTAGCTTTTCCAATCCAAGAAGAGTTCGACGAAAAAGATTTTCCAACTATTTATACGAAACCTAACCCAAAAACCATTTCTGTTTTAGAGAAACACACAGATGCGTTAGAAATGTATAAATATTACTTACCTGGAGATCTGTAAAATTCTCCCCTTCATAGATACTATTTAATAAAAGCCGCAATTATTTATTCTTAAAAAATAAAAAAGGTAAGCAAACATAGTATATATGACTAATATGTGCCTACCTTTATTTTTTAAGGATTTTTAGATTTTAGTTCTTGAAGAATCTTTCCTTCAGCCTATTTCGTTTCCTATTATTTATAATTTTACAATCGTTCTTCCGCGCATTTCGCCTCTTAAAATTTTAGCCAATACATCTGGCAGTTCATCCAAGGTTACTTCATGGCTGATCGAATCAAGTAAATGATCTGGTTTCCACTCATCAGCCAACCGCTCCCATAGATATAGACGAGTCTCCATTGGGCAGAAGACTGAATCAATGCCAAGTAAGTTCACCCCGCGCAAAATGAACGGAAATACAGTAGATTGAAAGTTGGTTCCGCCCGTCATTCCGCTTAAAGCAACAGAACCTCCGTATCGAATCGACGCTAATATGTACGGCAAGTATTGTCCACCGACCGGATCGACAGCGGCAGCCCACTGTTGTTTCAATAAGGCGCGTTTTTCCGGCATGACAAACTCCTCTGGAGAAACAAAGTCGCTTGCCCCCAGCTGTTTTAAGTAGTCATGCTCTGCTTTTTTGCGAGTGCTTGCGGTTACTTCATATCCAAGTCGGCTCAGTATGGAAATGGCATGGCTTCCAACTCCTCCAGTCGCTCCGGCCACCAGCACTCGTCCTTGACTTGGAGAAAGATGGTTTTCCTGTAGTCGATGGACGGAAAGAGCAGCCGTGAAACCAGCGGTGCCTATCGCCATTGCTTCCTTCATGGAAAGCCCTTTTGGCAGCGGAACGATCCAATCGGCGGGAACACGAGCCACTTCGCTATATCCGCCAAAATGGGATACGCCTAAGTCATACCCTGTAATTAACACTTCGTCTCCTTCTTTGAAACGATCATTTTTGGATTCGATGACTTTTCCCGCCAGATCAATTCCTGGAACCATAGGATAATTTCTAACCACTGTGCTGTTGTTTATCGATGCAAGACCATCTTTATAATTCACGCTGGAATAATAGACTTTTATCGTAACATCGCCTTCTGGCAGATCCTCTTTCGTCATTTCTCTTATCTTTAGAGAAAAAGACTCCTCCTGTTTGTCCGCCACTAAGGCACGAAATTTCTCCATATCGCGTCCCCCTTTATTCTAAATCATTTCCTGATCAAAATATACTTCGCCTCTTATTTACATAATTCCTTCTTTTTCGCAAGATTCCTTTTCATAACAAGACAGCTTTTGACGATGTTCCCCTTATTTTCGCAGTATAGTATTCATCCCCTTCTAGTCCAATGCAAGACATGAAGCTAATTCGTTCATTTTTATTCGTCAAATATACAAACCAACATTGCACTACCCATTCAATTATAATAGAAGCAAGGTCATGATTTCGGAAACCTCTAATGCTCCCTTATATTTCAATTACTGAAAAAAGAGAGATGGTTCATGATGGATGTTGTGATGACAAGGAATGTTTGAAAGGTTATGATAAATCTGTATCATTCGTTAATCTTATTCGCAAAAGGAGTTTAATGAATGGAAAGAATAAAATTAGCCGATGATTTATCATTTTCGAGAATCATTCACGGTTATTGGCGGTTGGCGAATTGGAAGAAAACAAAGGAAGAAACGCTTTCGATCATTGAATATTGTCTTGAACTAGGTATTACCACCTTTGATCACGCTGATATTTACGGCAGCTACACATGCGAAGCACTATTCGGAGAAGCATTAGCCCTTAAATAGATCAAATAATAATAAACTCAATCCTCCCAATCTTGGCCCAAGGACCGCCCCAGCCAGCATCACTCCAAACGTTTGAGCGGTGATCGGAACTGGCGAAAATGGGCTTAGGATGGGCGGTATCAACCCTAGCGCAGCCACCACAGCTGTAAACATTGCTGCTAGTACCATATCTCGTGTTTTCATCTATATCCTCCTTATGATGTATGATACTAGCATTATAGTAAACAATACATTTTATGTAACCTACCAATATATCGAAGTTTACATAATATAAAGCCCGTTCTGCCTGCTATGTACCGATAAAAAGCAAGCCATCAAAACCCGATGGAACGCTCCCCGCCATCTCCACACCATAGCTTGTCTTTTTTCGTCTTATCGATTTCGAGCTGCCCCTTTGACAGCAAATCGATTGAAAAACAAATCTGCCATTATAGAAAGGACCGCTAACTACAATCCCTAGTAGACGCATCACGAATGATCCGTCCTTTTAGGTGTAGTGAACGGTCCTTAATACGAAAAGCTTAAGATCTTTCTACGGCATGTCCGCCAAATTCATTTCGTAAAGCAGCCACCACTTTTCCGGTAAACGTGTCTTTTTCCAAAGACCGGTATCTCATCATTAATGACAGGGCAATGACAGGGGTTGGCACTTGAAAATCGAGAGCCGTTTCAACCGTCCATTTTCCTTCACCAGACGAATGCATGACCCCTTTTATGCTTTCTAATTTCGGCTCTTTTCGGAACGCATTTTCCGTAAGCTCCATCAGCCAAGAGCGGATAACCGAACCATTGTTCCATAGACGAGCTACTTTTTCATAGTCATAATCGAATTGGCTTTTCGAAAGAACTTCAAATCCTTCTGCGATTGCTTGCATCATTCCATACTCAATACCGTTATGAACCATTTTCAAAAAGTGCCCGCTGCCGATTTCGCCGGTATACAAATATCCATTTTCAACCGTAATATCTTGAAAAACAGGCTCCACAAGTTCAACGGCTTTTCTTGGACCGCCCACCATCATACAAGCGCCATT
>JADBKC010000191.1 GCA_014896555.1 Caryophanales bacterium
CTGCTTCTAAAATCTCTGCAATGTTTTGCCGCATTTGTCCAATATAAGGGGACATTTTAGGCTTTTGAGCTATGATGGTACCATCGATATTGCTCAATCGAAACCCCTTTTCCTTTACTAATTTCCACACACGAGAAAGCAAAAAGGAAGAGTCAGCATCCTTAAAAGCAGGATCTGTATCAGGAAAATGAGATCCTATATCTCCTTCTCCAATAGCTCCTAAACAAGCATCTGCTATGGCATGCAGCAAAACATCCGCATCTGAATGTCCTAGCAGTCCTTTTTCATAAGGAATGTTGACACCGCCTATTATTAATGGCCGGTTTTCCACCAATCGATGAACATCAAATCCTTGTCCCGCTCGAAACATTTTCTTTAACTCCTTTGTCATTGTTCATTCATACGTTTGTTTAAAATCGCTTCAGCAAAAAATAAATCTTCTGGAGTTGTCAATTTAATATTATCATAATCCCCTTCAACAATTTGAACAGGAATTCCAAGCCTTTCTACTAAGGCAGAGTCATCCGTCCCTAGAAAAGAGTCACGCTCCGCTCTTTCGTGTGCTTCTAACAAAACAGGCACACGAAAAGCTTGTGGCGTTTGCACTGACCACAAGCTCGATCGATCAATCGTTTCAGATACCATACCATCTGCCCCTTTTTTGATCGTATCTTTCACGGGAACAGCAGCGATAGCGGCAGGAAACTCCGTTAACCGATCCACTAATCGATGAATGACGTTGACAGTGACAAAAGGCCGGGCTCCATCATGGACAAGAACGACCTTGCAGTGTTTTAACATTTTCAAGCCGCTTCGAACACTATGCTGACGTTCTCGCCCGCCCGCAGTGATGGACTGAACCTTTGTAATTCCATGTTGTTTCGCCAATGATAAAAATATTCCTTTCTCCTCTGGTTGAGTTGCCAAAATAATCCCTTCGCACCAAGGATCACTTTCAAAAACCTTTAAAGTATGAATAATCACTGGCAAACCACGCAATTCCATCAATAATTTGTTCTTTTTTGCTCTCATCCGCTTCCCTTGCCCGGCTGCCGGAATGACCACATGATAATTCATACTTATCCAACTCCATTATCGCTTATAATGCTTTTTCTAATAATTTTGGTTTGGCAAATATCATTCGTCCCGCAGACGTTTGCAAAACGCTTGTGACTAGAACGTCAATTTGTTTTCCAATAAAATCTTTTCCTTCTTCTACAACAATCATGGTTCCGTCATCTAAATAAGCGACGCCTTGATTATGTTCTTTTCCGTCTTTAATCACTTGAACATTTATTTCTTCTCCTGGAAGAACAATTGGTTTCACGGCATTCGCTAAATCATTAATATTTAAAACCGGGACTTTTTGGAATTCACAAACTTTGTTTAAATTATAATCATTTGTCACGACGATTCCGTTCATTACTTTTGCTAGTTTCACAAGCTTGCTGTCCACTTCTTGGATGTCTTCAAAGTCTCCTTCGTAAATCTGAACTTCAATAGGAAGTTCTTTTTGAATTCGGTTTAATATGTCAAGCCCTCTTCGTCCCCGATTTCTTTTTAGCGCATCTGCCGAATCCGCGATATGCTGAAGCTCCTCAAGAACAAATTGAGGAATGACGATAACACCTTCCAAAAACCCAGTTTGGCAAATATCAGCAATTCTACCATCAATAATGACGCTCGTATCCAAAATTTTAAATGGTTTCTGTTCAGATGGTTCGTGCTCGCTTTCCTTTCTTCTGCCGACTCTGTTCGCCGTAAATAACGTCTTGATTTCGTCTCTTTTCTTAAAGCCTACTTGAAAACCTAAATATCCTAAAAGCAATGTCAAAAAAATTGGAGCAACTGTATTAATGATGGGAATTTCAATTTTGTTGAGCGGAATCCCCAATAAATAAGCGACAATCAAGCCCACGATCAGCCCAACACATCCTGATAACATATCCAAAACTGGCATTTTTACCAGCCGGTCTTCAATCCATTTCACGAAATTCACGACATAATCCATAGTCCAAAAAGTCAGTAAATAAAATATAATGGCTCCTAAAATAGTGGTAGTGTATGGATTGTACAATAATCTTGCCTCAGGCAATTTCATTAAGTGAAATAAGTCCGGCAAAACAAACAGGCCGAGTGTTCCTCCTAAAATAATAAAAATGGCTTGCACAATACGTTTCAGCATGTACAATATTCACCTCCTCTTAAACATTATAAACACTTTTCTTTTATTATAACCTTTGCAAAAAGAATAATTTTTTATTATAACATAGATGAAAAATTTTCTTTACATTTGAAAAATTTTCTGCCTAATTTTAGGAAAATCATAATAATTTGAGAGTAACACCAAGGCCTGCAGCTGTCAATTTAAATGGATTGCTCTTTTATAATTGGCGATCAGCTAACATCTGATCCTTTATTAGCCTTAATCCTTCTTTTATTTTCCGAGCCCGTACTTCGCCAATCCCTTCTACGTCATCCAGTTTATCGACATCCGCTTTCACGATCTCCGGCAGCCAATGAAACTTTGTAATTAAATTTTCAATGATAACGATAGGAAGGCGCGGAATTTTACTTAAAGCGCGATAGCCTCTAGGATATATTCCTTCTTCAATGGGAACGTGTCCCGAAAAACCAAGAAGCTTTAATAAAACCGAATCATCCAGCAGTTCATTCGTCACCAGCTCTTGAAACTTGAAGAGCACTTCAAATGGTTTGACTTGACGGTCTTTTGAATAGTCGCGAATAATTAACATAGCCTCGTCTTCCATGTCAGATAGCAATTCATTCATCTGCAGTTGTATCAGACGACCCTCCACACCAAGCTCGCTTAAGTAGGCCAATAATTCCTTTTTAATCCGCAGCACCATTTCAATTTTATGAAGTACTTGCAAAACATCGCTATATGTAACCAATTCCTCAAATTCCAGCATGGTCAAATTGGCAATTGCTTGATCGAGGACCATTTTATATTTTTCCAAAGTTTGGATTGCTTGATTGGCTTTAGTCAAAATAACTCCAATGTCTTTTAGCGCGTAACGGAATTTTCCCTGATATAAAGTAATGACATTCCTTCTTTGCGATATCGCAATGACTAATGAATTTGTTTGCCGTGCGACTCTCTCTGCTGTCCGATGGCGCATCCCCGTTTCCGAAGAAGGAATGGACGAATCAGGAGCGAGATGGGCATTCGCCAAAATCACTTTCGTACCCGTTTCATTTAAAATAATCGCCCCATCCATTTTGGCCAGTTCATATAAATTGCTTGGAGTAAAAGCGCAATCTATATGAAAACCGCCATCCACCAATTCTTTCACTTTCTCGTTGTAGCCCATGACAATCAGGCCGCCCGTTTTGGCTCTTAAAACATTGTCTATTCCTTCACGAATAGGTGTTCCTGGAGCCACTAATTTTAGAATGTCTGAGATGGTTTTCTCCTTTTTATCCTCCATTCTCTATCCTCCCAACGCATACTCCAATGCTTCTTCCACTGTTGAAACTCCGATCACCTCTATTTTCCCGGTAGTATTCCA
>JADBKC010000192.1 GCA_014896555.1 Caryophanales bacterium
GTCTCTTCTTTTGTTTAGTTGTAAATTTATGTTAGCGGATTTGCTCATCTACAGTGATGAAATAAAATGTTGTGAAAAACTGAATAATAAAAAGTGTGGTGTCAAAATGGAAGAACTAACAATCTCATGCTTAGAAAACATGAAACTGAAAGAACTGTATGAGTTAGCGAAAACTTATAAAATTTCCTACTACAGCAAATTAACAAAAAAAGAATTAATTTTTGCCATCCTGAAAGCAAGGGCAGAACAAGAAGGTTTTTTCTTCATGGAAGGCGTTCTTGAAATTATCCAGTCAGAAGGGTTTGGTTTTCTCCGTCCAATTAATTATTCGCCAAGCTCTGAGGATATTTATATATCGGCATCTCAAATCCGACGATTTGATCTCCGAAATGGTGATAAAGTTTCCGGAAAGGTTCGTCCACCGAAGGAAAACGAACGATATTACGGCTTGCTTCATGTAGAGGCCGTCAATGGGGACGACCCCGAATCGGCAAAAGAAAGGGTGCACTTTCCGGCTTTAACACCGCTCTATCCTGACCGACAAATTGAACTTGAAACTTCACCATCCAATCTATCCACCAGAATCATGGACATCATCACTCCAGTGGGATTTGGCCAGCGCGGACTCATTGTGGCTCCGCCAAAGGCAGGTAAAACCATGCTTCTAAAAGAAATTGCCAACGCTATCACAACCAATCACCCTGAAGCAGAATTAATTGTTCTGTTGATAGATGAAAGACCTGAAGAAGTGACCGATATTGAAAGGTCTGTTCAAGCAGAAGTTGTCAGTTCCACGTTTGATGAAGTTCCAGAAAATCATATAAAAGTAGCTGAACTTGTTTTGGAAAGAGCCATGCGTCTTGTGGAACATAAAAGGGACGTTGTGATTTTAATGGACAGCATCACCCGGCTTGCTAGAGCTTATAACTTAGTTATTCCGCCAAGCGGAAGAACGTTGTCCGGGGGAATTGATCCGGCTGCTTTCCATCGTCCAAAGAGGTTTTTTGGAGCTGCCCGAAATATTGAAGAAGGCGGGAGCTTGACGATTTTAGCAACTGCTCTTGTAGATACGGGTTCGCGCATGGACGATGTGATTTATGAAGAATTCAAAGGAACCGGTAATATGGAGCTTCATCTCGATCGGAACCTTGCTGAGAGAAGAATTTTCCCAGCTATTGATATCCGCCGTTCTGGAACGCGCAAAGAAGAATTATTGATTGATAAAGAACGTCTGGATGTTTTATGGGCGATTCGAAAAACGATGTCAGATTCGCTGGATTTGGCTGAGAAGTTTTTGCGCAAGCTCAAACAGACCAAAACCAATAGCGAATTTTTTGCTCAAATTGCTGAGGAAATGAAAACAAATGGGATGTCTAAACGGATTTTGATGTAAATGCATCTTAAAGCGATATATGATCTGGGGGAGGACTTGGATGATCGCTGTCATCGGAAGAGGGAAACACTTTTGTTGCAAAGAAAGACATTTTCTGCTATAATCCCAATAGTGTGTTTTGAAAAAAGTATGCGGATGTTTCCGCACTTTCATAGAACTCTGTTTCAGATGACTCAGGGCATAAAAGGAGATGAAAAGAATGAAACCAGGTATTCATCCAGAATACAAAAAAGTAAAAGTAAAATGCGCTTGCGGAAATGAATTCGAAAGTGGTTCCGTAAAGGACGAACTTCGCGTTGAAATTTGTTCTGAATGCCATCCGTTCTATACAGGACGCCAAAAATTCGCTTCTGCAGCCGGTCGTGTTGATAAATTTAATAAAAAATACGGTCTTAAATAATTCGAAATCGTTACAGGCGAGATTTTCAACTGCTTGCCTGTTTTTTATTCCCGGCGGAAGAGTGTTATCCTTTTATTGAGGAAACAATGGTATAGAGGCAATAAATAATATTGTCTCTATTTTTTTGCAGCTGCTTTGCCCGGAAGAAGGATTGACTTTCCGGAGCTTTGAGAACGAATGGAGCTGCATAATTGATTTGTTTTCTTTTCATTTTTGAATGGAGTTTTTTGGAAAGTGGGGCTCTTTCTATGTATGTCATGGAACATTCCAGTTGGGTGGAAGTCATATGCGGCAGCATGTTTTCCGGGAAATCGGAAGAGTTGATTCGTCGTGTTCGCAGAGCAGAATTTGCAAAACAAAACATCCTTGTATTTAAACCGAAATTGGACAATCGTTACAGCGATGAGGCGGTCGTCTCTCATAACGGAATCTCCTTTGACGCGATCCCAGTGGAATCTTCTCAGGAGATAGTGGAATTGGTCACGGAAGACATTGATGTTGTGGCGATCGACGAAACCCAGTTTTTTGACGAAGGCATTGTGGAAGCCGTAAAACGCTTAGCGGATCGAGGACACCGTGTCATCGTGGCGGGATTGGATCTCGATTTTCGCGGAGAGCCTTTTGGCCCCATGCCTGCTTTAATGGCGACAGCAGAAATGGTGACGAAACTACAAGCAGTATGCACAGTTTGCGGCTCGCCCGCAAGCCGAACCCAACGACTTATAAACGGTTCGCCGGCCAGTTATGATGATCCGGTCATCTTAGTGGGAGCGTCTGAAAGTTACGAACCGAGATGCCGCCATCATCACGTCGTTCCTAGATCAGAGAAAGAACAAACGAAAAGCTGTCTTTCCTCTCAGGAAATATAAAGCAATGGTATCCTCCTTTTTATTGGTTATCCTATGAAAAGGAGGTGTTTTTTATGCGTTTTTTCTTAATGGTCGGCGCGTTGTTTTTGCTTTCCGGCTGCGGCATGATTGAAAGAGATTCAACCTATGGAAAACAGGAAGACCGTCATGGAGTTCAATTTGTAAGCTATAAAGATCGTTTTGACAGCCAAGTACGCAGGGAGCGTGACGACCCGACGAACACAAACCAAAATCCTAATTTTATTGATCGTGCGCCCGATCAACCGAATTTCGGCACTGATATTGAGAAAGCAAGGCAAGTGATTCGCAAAGATGCAAACTACTATGAGTCAGATTCCATTTGGATCAATGGACGGACGATGTGGGTAAAAGTAAATACGCACCGCAAATTGCCCGATGAAGACAAAGCAGAAGCAAGATTGCATAAAAAGCTCATCCAAGCTCTTCCACGTTACCGCATCGAGGTGGATATCAAACAGCAATAGGCTCCCTTGTGTTAGGGAGTCCTTTTCTATTTATAATGTTTTGTATTTTCCCTATTTGATGGACAGTGGATTTTGATGAGAAGGAAAAAAGGAACAATCTAAGAAACGAACCATAAGCGAGGGATGTAAGAAAGTTCCAATTATGCAGATGAAGACACTCCTTGATAGACAGGCTTCCAGGACACGAAAGATATAGGAAGTCTTTTTGTTCTACATGCCTTCGATAAGGAGCTGATTGAACAATCATAACTGTCAATCAATGGGGGCGTCGTCCGCTATGGTTAATGGGGACTAATTGGGCTTTTAGTTTTTCCTGTGTGAGTAAAATGTTTGTGGGAGAAATTCTTAGAATTCCCCGAGGAGGGGGTTG
>JADBKC010000028.1 GCA_014896555.1 Caryophanales bacterium
TGATGCTGATCGGAATTGTAGTAACGAACGCCATTGTTTTGATTGACCGAGTGATTCATAAAGAACGGGAAGGTCTCAGCACCAGGGAAGCGCTGCTGGAGGCGGGCGCCACTCGCATCCGTCCGATTTTAATGACAGCAATCGCTACAATTGGTGCGCTAATTCCTCTGGCGACCGGCATGGAAGGAAGCGGATTGATCTCCAAAGATCTCGGCATCACGGTCATTGGCGGATTGACAAGTTCAACGCTGCTGACATTGCTTATTATTCCAATCATCTATGAATGGATGAGCAAATTGAGAAGAAAACGTTCATTAAAACATCGAAAGCGAATAACTTCAAAGCAAATCGACCATACATTGGATCACTGACACAGAAAAAAAGAAGTCTAGCGCCATTTGGCAGCTAGGCTTCTTTTTTTTTGCTGAAAGTTCAGCCCGTACAAAAAATGTATGCCATTATGGGATTCGAAACATTTTTATTTTCTTCTTAACTGCAGTTTTATGTTATGACTCCCATCTTATAGAGATAGGATCGTGTCAGTTTTTGGGTACATTCGTGAACTATCAGCGATTTTTTCTAAGGCCATATTGAAAACATTCTCATTCCGAAGTTTGAGGGAGGTATTATCGCCACTACTGATGAACAAGTAGGATGATTCTTTTTCCGTCCCTTTTTAGTGATGGGTGGTACGTGTCCAACATGAATGAGAGCGGTTTTTTTGCACGACTATCTGTTGTTTAACTCCTGCATGAACAGCGAACGATTGGAAAGTCATCACGTTTAGAGCGCAAGAGAGGAATTTTTTTTATAAAAGGTGAATAATAATAAAGAATATGGATTGACCAAGAGGAGGATAGACAAATGACAAATACATCTTATTCTGATGTATGGGATTTGAACTCTATATTTCCGGGTGGAAGCGAATCGCCTGATTTTCGCCGGTTTTTAGACGGCTTAAAAGGGAAAGTGAAAACATTCGCTGATATGGTTTCCAACGGCCAGCCTTTGAAAGCAGCGAATGAAAGCGAGAAGACCGTCTTTCTACAATACATACAATCGATCAAAAGTATACTGGTAGATTTGGAGGAAGCAGAGTCTTTCATCAGCTGCTTAGAAGCTGAGAATACGTCGGATCCGAAAGCTGGAGCTTTGCGGAACGAACTGACCGCCCTTGCTGCGGAGTATCAAACAAGCTTCGTATTATTTCAGCAGGTTCTAAGCAAAACAAGTGATGACGTCTGGGCTCATTTCGTTCAAGAGGAATCTTTGGAAGAAATCGAGTTTGTGCTGAATGAATGGCGCGAAGAAGCTCGTGACAAGCTTTCAACAAAAGAAGAAGCTTTAATCGAGGCGCTTGCGGTGGACGGCTATCATGGCTGGGGGCAGATGTACGATGCAATGGTCGGCGGCATGGAGGTGACAGTAGGGGGAAAGAAGCTTTCGATCGGCCAGGCCAATAATCTGTTCTCTGAGCCAGACCGCAGTGTCAGAAAAGAAGCGTTTGAAAAGCTAGAAAAGGCTTGGAAAGAAAAAGAAGAGTTATTCGCCGATATTTTGAATCATTTAGCCGGATTCCGTTTAAATGTTTATCGAAAAAGAGGCTGGGAGTCGTTCCTAAAAGAGCCTTTAGACGCTAATCGCATGACGAAAGCAACACTTGACGCAATGTGGAAGGCCATTGCGAAACATAAAGAACCGTTTGTGCGCTACTTGCAGCGGAAAGCGGAGCTATTAGGGGAAGAAAAGATCGCTTGGTATGACCTTGAAGCTCCCATAGCTTCTATAGTAGAAAAACGATCTTTTTCTGAAGGAGCAGCTTTTATTAACCGCCATTTTGCGAAATTCGGTCCGAAGCTTTCGGCATTTGCCAAACACGCTTTGGAGTCTTCGTGGATTGAAGCGGAAGATCGCCCCGGAAAACGTCCTGGAGGATTTTGCACGACCTTCCCGAAAGCAGAAGAGTCGCGCATTTTTATGACGTATTCGGGTACTCTCGAAAGTGTAGCGACACTTGCTCACGAATTGGGGCATGCTTTTCACTCCGATGTCTTGCGCCCGCTCGATGTGCTGAACCGCCAGTATGCTATGAATGTAGCAGAGACGGCCTCCACTCTTGCCGAAATGATTGTCGCTGATGCCGCCTTTCAAGAAGCGAAAACGAAAAAAGAAAAGATCGCTCTCTTGGAAGATAAAGTTCAGCGCAGCGTCTCGCTGCTCATGAATATACATGCTCGCTTTCTTTTTGAAACACGCTTTTATGAAGAACGTCAAAAAGGGTCTGTATCGGCGGAAAGATTAAACGCATTGATGGAAGAAGCGCAGCAGGAAGCGTTTGGCGGCGCTCTCGGTGCTGCCCATCCTCATTTTTGGGCTTCTAAGCTCCATTTTTATTTAACGGATGTACCTTTTTACAATTTTCCGTATACGTTCGGCTATTTATTGGCATTAAGCATTTACGCCAGGGCTTTGGAGGAAGGGGCAGAGTATGAAGAAAAATATATTGCACTGCTTTGCGATACAGCGGTTATGAAAGTGGAGGATTTAATCAAAAAGCATTTAGGAGAAGATCCGACAAAAGAAGAATTTTGGGAAAAAGGAATACGTCTTTGCATCCAAGACGTCGAGGAATTCTTGCAATTAACGGAATAAAAAAGAGAAGGCCCCTGTTCTTTTATTCAGCAACAGGGGCTTTTCTTTAACAGTTAGCAGCAGCGATTGACTTTGCCGCTTTCATATCGTTCTTTCAAGGCAAATAGATAATACTCCTTTTCAGACATAATCGGTTTGTCTGGATGCGCCTTTTGGTGATGCTCCAAATACAATTCGTAATTGGGAAGCCCAAAAATCGTCTTAATGTTGCATCTTGTTTTTTTGATCCATGTCCTTACTTTTTCCAAGATTTCAACCTCCGATTGAAGTGTTCGAGTATTTCGATTGCACAAACGGCGCTTCTCTCAATTCAATCTTTTGCTTTTTGATGACAATGCTGTACCATACCCGTAAAGAATCAAGAATTAATAGAATCATGATCACAATAAAGATCGCTGTAATCACAGCATCGAGCCGGTCGTTAAAAACAATTTGCTTCATGACATCCATACTTGGGGCGGGTGCCAAGACTTTGCCTTCTTCAATGGCTTTTTGATAAATTTTGGCGTGTGCCAAAAATCCGATAGCTGGTGCGGATGAAAACAATTTCATAAAGGCAGCCGCCAATGTAGTTACGCATAGGAAAATGAAAGGCACGATCGTCACCCAGCTGTATTTGGCTTTTCCCATTTTAATAATGATCGTAGTTCCTACGGCTAGTGCAATGGCAGCAAGCATTTGGTTGGAAATTCCAAACAGCGACCAAAGCGAGTTGATTCCTCCAAACGGGTCAATTGCTCCTTGATACGTAATATAGGCCCAACAGACCGTAATCAGAGCGGATGCGATAATATTGTATAAATAATGATCGGTGCGCCCGAATGGTTTATAAAAGTTGCCGACAAAATCTTGAAGCATGAAACGGCCGATTCTCGTTCCCGCATCAATGGTTGTTAAAATAAAAACGGCTTCAAATAAAATGGCAAAATGATACCAGAATGCTTTAGCCCCCGCGAGGAAATTGGTGAAAATTTCTGCCATTCCAACGGCAAGCGTTGGCGCTCCTCCAGTACGAGACATGATTGTCGCTTCTCCGATTTCTTTAGCCGCATTCGTAATTTCATCGGGGGTGACTTGGAATCCCCATGAAGAGATGACAGATGCGGCATGGGCTGCGTCTGTGCCGATGACCGAAGCCGGAGCGTTCATGGCAAAATATAATCCCGGATGAATAGAGCAGGCAGCGATCAAGGCCATAATGGCGACCCCTGATTCCATCAGCATGGCTCCATATCCGATTGCGCGGGAATGGGATTCTTTTTCAATCATTTTAGGCGTCGTTCCCGAGGAAACGAGAGCGTGAAAACCTGAAATCGCCCCGCAGGCGATGGTAATAAATAAGAATGGAAACAAGTTGCCGGCAAATACCGGACCTGAGCCGTCAATAAAACGGGACAACTTTGGCATTTGCAAGTCAGGAAGAACGACAATAATACCAACGGCTAAAAGCGCGATGACTCCGATTTTGAGAAAGGAACTCAAATAGTCCCGCGGTGCCAGCAGCAGCCATACAGGCAAAATCGAAGCGACAAAGCCGTAAATCCCAATCATGACGGCAAGTTGAGGTGCTGTAAACGTAAACATTTTTGCTAAAGCAGGCGATTCAGCCACAAATTGGCCGCCCCAAAGCGCCAACATTAACAGAACGAACCCGATCAGCGATCCTTCCAGCACTCGTCCTGGACGAATGAAGCGCATGTAGATGCCCATCAAAATGGCGATTGGAATCGTGGAAGCAATAGTAAAGACTCCCCAAGGCGAATTCGCAAGCGATTTCACAACGACTAATGCAAGAACAGCGATCAGGATGATCATAATGGCGATAACACCAATGGAAGCAATCAACCCGCCAAACGGACCGACCTCTTCTTTAGCAATTTGTCCAAGCGATTTTCCATCACGACGCATGGAACCCATCAAAATAACAGCATCTTGGACCGCTCCACCGAGTACTACGCCGATCATAATCCAAAGCATCCCCGGCAAATATCCCATTTGAGCTGCCAAAATCGGACCTACAAGAGGACCGGCCCCTGCAATGGCCGCAAAATGGTGACCAAACAGCACCCATTTGTTGGTTGGTACAAAATCTTTTCCATCATTGTGAATTTCGGCAGGAGTTGCCCGATTGTCATTTAGTGCAAAGATTTTATAAGCGATAAACTTACTGTAAAAACGATAGGCTACCGCATAGCAGCACACAGCGGCTACGACTATCCAAGCGGCGGAAACCGTTTCATTGTTGGCCAGCGCGAGAATGGCTAACGCCGATGCGCCTAAAATGGATACAGCCGTCCAAATAATAATAGAAATAATTCCGTTTTTCATAGAAGTACCTCCCTGTAGAATGAGAAAATAATGTATATATTCAATTTTAAATATATTCTAACTTTTTTATTTCTAATCTTCCAGCATTTTTTGATGATTTTTTCATTCTGTTCTATAACAGTTGAAAATTATGTAAGAAAAGGAAAATAATGATTTAAATAGATGGATCAAAAGACGGGGAAAATTCCTTTTTCACTTTGAGTGATATTGAAATAATTGGAAATTGATTTGACTCGTCCATCAAACGCTTCCATTCATCATAAAGAAACGAGAACAGCCTGTATAGCTGTCCTCGTTTGGACAATGGTACTTTGATGAAAAGACCCTCTGTCCATTGAGATATCAAAATTCGGTCGTCTTTTCGCCTCGAAGAATTTCATAGATGTTTCTTTTCCAATCAAAAAATTCTTTTTCCAAGAAAAGGGATGGCTGGCGCGGCCTTGAAAACGGTACAGAAACGTCTGCCAGTATTCGTGCCGGCCGTTCCGTGAATATTAAGATGCGGTCCGATAAAAAGAGCGCTTCTTCAATATGATGAGTGATAAACAAAACCGTTCGTCGGTATTGTTCCCAAATCGAGATTAACCACTTTTGCATTTCCAAACGTGTAAATTCGTCCAAAGCTGAAAAAGGTTCGTCTAAACACATAAGAGATTGCGGACTGATCAGAGCGCGCAAAAAAGAAGCTCTTTGCTGCATTCCACCTGATAGTTGGTGGGGATAGGACTTCTCATGGCCTTCGAGACCGGCTGTAGCCAGCATGCTTCTAGCTTTTTCTACCTCTCTTTTTCCCGTAAGTTCCTGGCCAAGAAGCACATTATCGAGCAAGTTTCTCCATGGAAGGAGAGAAGGGTGCTGAGGCATAAAGCTTACGTGCCCTCTTTGGCCGGTGATGTTTTTTCCATCCAACACAATCTCTCCTCTGTCGGGCTTGATAATGCCTCCTATTAAATGAAAGAGAGTGCTTTTCCCGCTTCCGGAAGGCCCCAATATAGATACAAATTCCCCTTTTTGAAGGGAAAATGAGAGATCGTGAATGACCGGCTTATCTTCAAAGTTTTTATATACATGTTTCACTTCCAAGTGGGTCACCTTTTATCGTCTCCTTTTGGCTGCCATTTCATCAGCCCCTTTTCTAACAGAATAATGGCGAGAAAGAAGAGAAGGCTCAATGCCATAATGACAAAAATCGCTACAAACACTTTTTCCGTCTGAAAAGAGGAAGAAGCGACCGTCATGAAGACGCCGATTCCTTCTTGAGCGCCGAGCCATTCCGAAACAACTGCTCCCATGACGCTGTAGGCAGCCGAAATTTTTAATCCGGAAAAAATAGAGGGCAGGCTTCCCGGAAGCTCTAGTTTCAAGAATAACTGCGATTTCGTTGCTCCTGCCATTTCCATATAATACCTCAGTTCATGCGGCACTTGCCGGAAACCGTCCAGGGCAGCAACGGCCACGGGGAAAAAGCAAAAGAGTGTAATAATAATGATTTTCGGAAGAATTCCAAACCCGAACCAGATGACGAGAAGAGGCGCCAATACAATAATCGGGACATTTTGAGACAAAATCAGAAAAGGGTATACCGCTTCCTTTAGTTTTGGCAGCAAATGAAGGCATACGGCAGCGAAAAAGCCAAACCCGCAGCCAATCCAATATCCGGTTAACGCCAGTTTTACAGTAGCCATAAAATGCGGAAGAAAATCCGGGAAAATATTCACTCCTGTTTTTGCAATGGCGGACGGGGCGGGCAGCAGCCAGTTGGGGATATTCACGAGCCGGACGGCAAGTTCCCAGGCAGCTAAGAAAAGGAGGAGGATCAGAGCCGACCGCCCTCCCTTTGAAAAAATGCGTTTCATCGGTATTTCTCCGTCAATTCATCCATGGTAATCCCATTTGGCCGAAATAAAATCTTCACTTGGGAAATGACGCTTGGACAACCTGCTGCCGCCATTTTTTCATTCATTTTTTGAATGATAGGAAGTAAATCTTCCAAGTTTCCTTCCATTGTCGTTTCAAGCGGATGGACTTCATATTTCACTCCTGAGTTGGCAATCACTTCTATCGCTTGATCCACATAAGGGATCACGTCTTCTCCATTCTTGGTATGAGGAATGATCTGAATACTGACTAGTGAATTGCTCATTTTTCTCCCCCTTTTGGATTCGGCAAGAATTGATTCGTGAAGGCTTTTTGGACATCGATTCGCTTGTCTAATACGTGGTGGTCGTACATCCAATCAGCATAGTTTTCCCAAACTTCTTTCTTTTGCTCTCCCCAGCGTGGGGCATCATCTTGATATCTTGGGGAAAGCCATTCTTGGCTCTTCATCACAAGCTTTTTATCCAAATCTGGAGCCGCTTTTAACAACAAGTTGGCGGCCTCTTTTGGATGGTCGATTGCATACGTGTAGCCTTCAGTAACAGCAGCCATAAACTTTTTGGCGATATCAGGCTGGGTTTGAATCAGTTTTTCGTTCGTAACCAAGACAGGAGTGTAGTAATCTAGTTTTTTGGAAAAATCTTTCAAATACAGCATGTTGAGTTTTTCGCCTTTTAATTCGGCGTCGATTCCTTCCCATCCGTAAAAAATCCAAGCAAAGTCAACATCCCGCTTAACAGCGGTTAAAAAATCGGTGTTGCCGATATTGAGAAATTTCACTTTATTGACATCGGCTTTTTGCGGCTGCATGATCGATTGCATGACCGCTTTTTCTACAGGGGATCCCCAGCTGCCGTATGTTTTTCCTTCAAAGTCTTTCGGTGATTGGATGTGTTTTGCTGCTGGCGAGGCAAATCCGGAAGTGTTATGCTGGATCACGGCTGCAATGGATACGAGCGGAATCCCTTGAGCACGCGCCTGTGTTACCTCTTCTTGGGAGCTAATCCCAAATTGAGCTTTGCCGGAAGCTACCAGTTGATTCGGGCCGCTTTCTCCCGGCTGCAAAATCGTGACATCAAGACCCTGTTTTTTGAAAAACCCTTTTTCTTTCGCCACGTAAAGGCCGGTGTGGTTTGTGTTTGGCGTCCAGTCAAGCACAATAGACACTTTTTTAACCCCTTTACTGTTTTCGGCTGTTTTTTCTTTTCCCCCTTGTTGGCCGCAGCCAGCAAGAAGAAAGACTGCCGATAGAGCAAGAAGCCACTTTTTCATTTCTATTCCTCCCAATCTATTTTTTAAGGTGCTCGAGCCACAATCAGGTCAAAGTAAAGGAACAAAAGAAAAGCGTCCGGGTTGATCCCGAACGCCATATTTTCAAACAAGAAAAACGCCTGTTTGAGAATATGTTCCCTACGCTGGCATCAACCAGATCAGGTTCGAAGGGTCAGCATCTAGCGGATGCTCTCTCAGCCGGCACTACCAGCTCCCCTACAAATTCTCATCCTTGGACCTATCAGCGCAAAGATCTAACTTTCCGCTGATTGTGGTTAAGCTATTCATTTCTATTTTTTAGTATGACTGAAAATTCTTTTCTTGACAAGTTATTTAAACGGAGGAGTGTGTATGCCAGGTTTTGAGTTTTAACTTACCTCCGAAAGAAGTCCCCCACTTCTAAGCGAAGCGTAGGTGGCGGGTAGTTCACTAGTTTTGAGATGCTGATTTATTTTCATGGTGTCTTGCTTGGGCACTTTTTTCTATATAAAGAGTGAAAGGAGGATGAGAACATGGCGGAAGCTAAATTGAAAGCATCCAGTTTGCGGCTAGTGTTCGATTATGGCATGGATGAAAAAGGAAAGCCGGTCTATAAGACAAAAACGTTTTCCAACATCCGGATGGAGGCAACGCCAGATCAGCTGAGCCAAGCCGCCAATGCTTTAGGTTCGTTGTCGGAGAAACCGCTTGTGAGAGTCGAACGCAGTGATCAGTTGGACATTTTGTAATGAATCTAGGAGGTGAGAAATATGGCTAAAACACTTGAACTCCAGTTTAAAACAGAACTTGGAAAAACAGCGGCCATTTCTGTGGACAGTCCGAAAGAAACGCTAAGTCCTGCGGAGATGAAAGTGGCCATGGCCAGCATCATCGCGGCCAACGTTTTCCAAACGCCAAACGGTTCATTTGTTGGAATCCAAGGTGCGCGTCTGGTAGAACGCAATTCTACTGATTATCACCTTGAGTAACAGCTAGTCAATCCGTGATGAATGATCCCGCGTGAGCCTTCCATGCGGGATCATTCTTTCAAACATACAATGCGAATAGGAGGGGGAAAATGGAACAATTACTTTCATTCATCCAAGATGTGGGGTTTCCGATCGTAGTGACATTTTATTTGCTGTATCGTATAGAGACGAAGCTGGATGACGTCATACATTCGATTCAAACCCTCCCCGAACGGATGCGGATGAAAGCTTAAACCCTATATCGACTCTGTCAAATGAAAGAGAAGCCTTACGCCTCTGAAACCATTATGGCAGCGGCGGGGGCTTTCTTGGCTTCAAACGACGTGAAAAAGGACAATCGAAAGCTCCGGTCCTGATATGAAAAGACCAGCTTTGCACAAAAGATGAAAGGATGTGCTTGCTTCTCTTTTGGTCTACCATAAATAACGGAGATAAATATAGACGCTTGAGATGAGAATAGAGATAAGCATAAGTGGAAATCCGATTTTTAAAAACGAAGCGAAGGTTATTTTGATGCCTCGCTGGGCGGCAAGGCCAGCAACGATTAAGTTGGCACTGGCGCCAATCAATGTACCATTTCCGCCAAGACAGGCCCCAAGAGATAAGCTCCACCACAACGGTTCGAGATTCGAAATGCCCAAATCACCCATTGTTTTGACAAGCGGGATCATGGTGGAAACGAATGGAATATTATCGACAAACGCCGAAACAATCGCGCTTAGCCACAAAATCAAAAACGATGCAATCGTCACATTTCCACCGGTTACTTCTACCGCCTTTTTGCCGAGTGCGGAAATAAGTCCGGTTTCGACCAGCCCGCCCACAATGACAAACAGCCCTATAAAGAAGAAAAGGGTTGTCCACTCCACTTTTTTCAACGCTAACTCCAAGTATTCTCCTCCCGTCCATAATAACAGTATGAATGCTCCTAACAGCGCGATAACAGCTGTTTCAACATGTAGAATAGGATGGAAAAAGAAGCCGACAATCGTAATGAACAAGATGGCCAAACATTTTTTCAATCGTACGGAATCTGTAATTTCCGCTTTTTCGTCCAAAGCGAGCAGCTTTTCTTTAAGATCTGCTGAAGATGTGAGCTGTTTTCGAAACAAAAAGGCAAGAACGCCGATCGTAACGAGCAAAACAAGGAAGCATACGGGGGCCAAGTTATTGATAAAGGATAGAAATGTTAATTCCTTTACGGCGCTTCCGATCATCATGTTCGGTGGATCGCCGATTAATGTCGCGGTTCCGCCGATGTTAGAAGCAAACACTTCTCCTAATAAATAAGGAACCGGGTTGACATTCAAGCGGTTCGTAATACTGAAGGTCATCGGCACAATTAAAAGCACCGTTGTCACATTGTCCAAAAATGCGGAACCAAAAGCTGTAATCAAGGAGAGGACAATGAGCAATTTGATTGGATCTGCCTGAACCTTTTTGGCCGACCAAACGGCAATGTAATGGAACAAGCCTGTCTCGGAGGTAATCGAGACAATGATCATCATGCCAATCAACAATCCAATTGTATTAAAATCAATATGATCAATGGCCTGCTCCTGTGTTAATATGCCGAACACAATAATCAACAGGCCGCCTATCATGGCAACAATGGTTCGATGAATTTTTTCTAGAATAATAAAAATATAGGCAATGATAAAGATGATCAATGCTATGATTGCCGCTTGGCTCAAAGCACAGCCCCCCTATTCAAAAATTTCTAAAAAATGCTTTCTATGATAAAAAATACTACTCCTAAGTATTTGAAAATACAATTCTTTATGTAGGGCTTTTCTATTTTTGGCAGCAACCAGAATCCACCTTGTCTTCGTATACCAAAAAGAAGGGGAAATTGAATTGATGTTTGATTTTATAATCATCGGCGTTGGGATTGTTGGATTGGGCGTGGGAATGTCTCTATTGGAGGAGCAACCTTCTGCTAAAATTGCTGCCTAATCCTGATTTTCCGTTTTTGGGCGTCCATTTGACTAGAATGATCGATGGTTCTGCTGACGTTGGCCCTAATGCTATCCTTAGTTTCAAAAGGGAATGCAACAAAAAGACAGACTTTGCATGGAAGGATTTTTGGAAACGATAAAATATCCAGGTTTTTGGAAGTTAGCCAGCCGTACAAAAGAAGGTTTAGAAGAAATGATTCGTTCTTATAGGAAAAAACAGTTTGTCCAAAATGTTCAACGGTTCATGCCCGAAATTCAAGAAGACAATCTGATTTCCGGACCGACGGGAGTGCGTGCCCAAGCGTTGCGCCATGACGGAAAGCTTGTAGAGGATTTTTATCTGCTTTCCACTTCTAGCATGACTCCTGTGTTAAACGCACCTTTTCCGGCGGCCACGGCTTCCATTGAGATTGGGAGGGAAATCAATACGTCTTTTTCTAAATAAAGAAAGGTTCTGCCTTGGGGGAGGGACCTTTATGCATGCTTTATGAAAATTCTTCCATTTGTTGATCCGATTCCTCCGTTTTTTTCGTGATTAAAATTTTATCTACACGGACATCATCCATATCAATGACTTCCAGCGTCAAGTGTTCAATATCGATTTTATCTTTGACAGCGGGAATTTTTCCTAAATAAAGAATCATAAAGCCGCCGAGAGTATGATAAGAGATTTTGGATTCAATATCAGGTAGTTCTTCAATATCAAAATAGCGTTTAAAATCTTCAATGCTGACCAGCCCGTCAGCGAGCCAAGTATGGTCATCCCGTTCCGTAATTTTAGGTTCATCGGGATCGTCTTCTCCAGGAATCTCTCCAATCAGTTCCTCCATAATATCATGGAGAGTGACGAGTCCTTCAATTCCTCCGTATTCATCAATGACGATCGCCTCATTGCGGCCCTCTTTTTTCATGGTCTCCAAAGCATGATACACTTTCATTGGCTCTGGGAGGAAAAGAGCAGGCCTCAATATGATATGTAAATCAATCGGTTCGTGATTCAAGCTTTGAGTGAGTAAATCTTTTGTATGGATCATTCCAGCAAAGTTATCTAGATCTCCCTTTCCTGCCGGATAAAAGGAATGGCCTCCTTCGATGATTTTTCTCAAATTGGTTTCTAATGGATCATCTAGATCGATCCAAGTCAGCTGGGTGCGGGGGGTGAAAATATCATTTAAACGCAAATCGCCTAAATTAAACACTTGCTCTACAATTTCATGCTCTACTTCTTCTACAATTCCGCTTGATACACCTTGTTCAATCATTTGCCGAATTTCCTCTTCCGTAACCGAACGGGTCGGCGTCAATTGAATGTGAAACATCTTTAAAACGGCACGAGACAGAGAAGTAAAAAAGCGCACAATCGGCGTGGCTACTAGCGTTAACCAATACATTCCGTTGGCAAGAGTCATGGCTGTTTTTTCAGGACGGTTCAATGCTACTCTTTTAGGGACCATTTCTCCAAAAATAATGATCAAGAATGATATAAAAGCGATCACAAGAACATAACTGATGAGATCAACAGACGGCATTGACGGAAAAGCGGCGAATAACCAGCGCGAAATCTCTTCGGCAATGGATACGCTGCTGATCGCGCCAACGATCATCCCGATCAACGTTAGATTAATGTGAATCGATGACAGCAGCTGGTTTGGTTCTTTTGCTATAAGATAGGCTCTCTTCGCTTTTTTCATACCTGACTTCGCTTTTTCTTCCAATTCTGATTTGCGTAAAGCGACAATGGCCGTTTCCATCATTGACAAAATTCCATTCATGAAAATAAGCACCAAAATGATGATCATGGAAGTCCAAATCCTATCCAACGCATATTCACCTTTCTTTAGTAAAAAATCCAAGGTATACTTTGAACATACATAAACTTTTCCAAAAAGTACAATAGAATGATTATTCAATGTGGATGATCCAACTTGCAATAGAACGATGGTTGCCAAAAACTTGGTTGAATAGCAGCGATCATTCTCGGGGGAAACGTTGGTGGAACGTGTATATTCACGATTTTGCGCAGCTCGGCTCCACAATCCTTATTGGTTGTCATAAAAAAGACAAGCGATTAGCTTTTCTTTCATTGATGAAAGAAAGAGTCCCCAGTGTATTAGTATGGAATTTCCGGCTGCAAACAAAACATCTCCATACTATTTTCCCCGAAAAAAGCGGATTCTTTGAGTGGCGTTCGTTCAGAGAGAAAGTTTGAAATTTTGAAAAATATAATCGCTAATGGCATAATAGAAATGGAGGAACAAAAGTAAAGGGGATGAAAACATGTTTGAAATTGCCATTATTGGCGGAGGACCTGCCGGCGGAAGTGCGGCTCTTTTTACAAGCAAGGCCGGGAAAAAAACGCTGGTCATTGATAACGGAAAAAGTATAACAAAAAGAGCGTGGATTGAAAACCATTACGGTGTCATGGAAATATCAGGGCCGGATTTAGTAGAAATCGGACAAAAGCAATCAGAAAAATTTGGTGCAGAATGGGTGGAAGCGGAAGTAACAGATGTGAAGAAAACGGACAATGGTTTTGAAATTGTTACAGAGAAAGGCCGCTACGAAGCGAAACAAATGATCATTGCTACCGGAATGCTGACGAAGATTGCTGAAACGCTTGGTTTAAAGGTGAAAGCAGGCACAGAACCACGCGTGAAACAAATCATTGAGACGGACGGTCAAGGGCGGACTAGTATGGAAGGCGTCTGGGCAGCCGGAGTTGCGGCGGGGACAAGCGTTCATACGATTATTACTGCGGGCGACGGAGCCAATGTGGCGATTAATGTCTTGAGCGAGATGAACGGCGAGCGCTATGTCGACCACGATATATTAAAATCGTAAAAAAAGAATGAATTGTCCCATGTTATGATCAGGAAAAGCATCTGAATAGTGACTCTAAAAAATTGCCTCCATTCAATGTCAGCTTGGCACTTACATTATAATGGAAAAGCGTTCTTTTTCATTTGGCTAAGTTGCATTTTGCTGTAATGATCGCGAAATTGGCGAGACGCCTTCGGAAAGCGAGTGAATTTCGCTGTCATCAAAACAATGCCGATATAAAGCTTTACATGAAAAAAGGGGTGCCCCTCGGTCATTCTACTGACTTTTGGGACAGCCCCTTTGTCATTCTTCGCATTTCATCCATTGTTCATTCAAAATTTTCAACTGGTCTTCCATTTGTTTTAGCATCTTTTCAGCATTGGAGACGCTTTGGCCAGTCGATTCCAGTTTCTCCATATCGCCTTGAATGCGGATATAATCGTTCTTGATTTCTTTCATAGCATATTCAATGTCGGCTCGTTTCAATGTCGCCCCTCCCGATTAATAGATATTCCCATTGTATAGCAAATTGGATAGGATTGCTAGGTTCAATGGTTGAATTGAGATGAATGATGGCAATTTTTATCAAATAGGGCCAATCTCGCAATGAACCAAAGGAAGCGATGGAGGCGGATGATGACAGCTGATCTAGCCCTTATAAAATCGGTGAGAGCAGCCGCGATATTGACTCTTTGAAGCGAATTCTGAGCGGACGTTCTTGATAATGATCCATTGTTAATTCCTTGCATTTCGTTAAGTCTTTCTTGAAAAATTCCGATAAGTTTTGAGCAGTTTTTTCATGGTAGATAAAAGCATTGACTTCGAAATTTAGTCGAAAACTGCGGACGTCAATATTTGCTGTTCCAACGGAGCTGATTTTTTCGTCTACGATTATCGTCTTGGCATGAATAAAGCCATTCTCATAAATATAGACTTTTGCCCCAACTTTCAATAGCTCCCCGATATAAGAAAGGGTTGCCCAATAAACAAAAATGTGGTCCGGTTTGTTAGGAATCATGATGCGGATGTCTTTACCGGATAAAGCAGCGATTCTAAGGGCGTCGAGCAAACTTGCATCCGGGATAAAATAAGGAGTTTGAATATAGATTGATCTTTCAGCGTTAGAAATCATTTTGATATAACCATTTTTAATGGCTTCCCATTCTGAATCAGGGCCGCTTGTCACAATTTGGATAGGTATCTGTCCGGCTGGACGATACTTCGGAAAATATCGGTCCGAATATTGGATATCGTGGCGTGTCGGTGCCGCTTGATTCCAATCGAGAATGAAACGCGTTTGGATCGCATGGACTGCTTTTCCGGTAATTCGTAAATGTGTATCACGCCAGTAGCCAAATTTAGGATTAAGCCCCAAGTATTCATCTCCCACATTAAACCCGCCGACATACCCAATTTTCCCATCAATAATGACCAATTTTCTATGATTGCGGTAATTTAATCGCAAATTAATAAAAGGTATGCGGGAAGGGAAAAATACTTCCACTCGGCCCCCAGCTTCAATTAAATGGCGAAATGATCTTTTCGACAGCCACCTCGACCCCATAGCATCGTAGAGGATTCGAACTTCAACTCCTTCTTGCGCTTTTTTTGTTAAAAGTTGAATCAGCTTTTTTCCAATGTGATCGGCGCGGAAAATGTAATATTGAAGATGAATGTGGTCTTTTGCTTTGGCAATGTCTTTTAGTAATGCCGCAAATTTATCCTTGCCATCAATAAAGATATCTATATCGTTGTCTTGGGTGAGCACAGCGTCATTGTTGATAAGGTGCATGTAAATTAAATCGCGGTTCTTTGCGGCATGCGGATTGCGAAAATCAAAGCGGCCTTCTTTTAAAGAAGTGATCTGCTGGTCAATCATTTTTTCTATCCCGATTTTTTTAATGTCATCCCAATCAAATAATCGGCGTCTTGTTAAATTTTGACCAAAGATTAAGTACAGAATAAATCCTACGAGCTGGATAAAAAACAATACTAACAGCCATCCCCACGTAGCGCTTGGCTCCTTCCTTTCCAAGAAAATAATGACACCCGCAAACAGGATATTTAGAAGAAACAAGAGAATTAATAAAATTGCTAATATTTCCATATACATCCCCGCCAACTTCCAGCTATTGAAATGGTGATTCTTCATCCCTGTTTTGAATGGAAATAGCAGCAGCCATTTGTATAAAGAAGGGGACACTTTATACTTAGCATATTTTATCAGTATATTCCTTTGTTTGCCATAACGATACCTTATTTTTATTTTCATTGAGAAAAGGTTTCGATTCTTATTTATTCAATATTTAAGAAATTATTAAGAAAACTATACTATCATGGAAATGATAGAAGACCGGTGCTCTAAATATGAAAGCGAAGCTCAAAGAGGTGAGAGGTGAATGGCAGCAATGTCGTTAAGAGGAGGACAGCTCAAGAGTGTTTGGATAGAGAGGAGATAGAATTAAATATTTTTCAAAAAAAGATGAAACTGTTTGCTGTTTGATTCGTATAAAAAGTATAAACTTCAAAATGAAGAGGTGTCGGTTGTGGTGAAGGACAGTGATCGGATTGCAAAAGTAATCAACCAACTTTCCAGGCTGGGCGTTAAGGTAACGAAAACAAAGTCTCGCTTGGATTTGTTTCAAGCCCTGCAAGGATACAAAGAAATTAGAGGATTTGTAAAGTTGTAAAGGTATTTACATAGTATACGTATGAAAGAGACAATCTTATGACTGAAAGGTAAATAGGCTAACAGATAACTAGCTGCCTTAAGAGTAAAGACAGTATAAGAATCGTGAAAAAGGCGCCAGGAATTCATCCTGTCGCCTTCTTGATTAAGAGATGGCTTCATTTTCCGCGAGCGAAATTTGCTTGGCCGGTACTGCTTGTTCTTCAGCTGATTCCTTTTTTAGAACTTCAATATATTTGATATGGTGATCCTCCATCTCTAAAATACGAAATTCATAGTTTTCATAAAAAATAACATCCCCTTGGCTGGCATCATAGTTTTTCGTCAAAACCCAGCCGCCAATCGTGTCAACATCTTCATCTTCAATCTCTAGTCCAAGCAGATCATTTACTTCGCTGACCAGCACCTTCGCATCCAATATAAAATGCTGGTCGCTGATCTTTCGAATCAAAGGAACCTCATCCATATCAAATTCGTCGCGAATTTCGCCGACAATTTCCTCGAGTATGTCTTCTACTGTAACCAATCCCGCCGTTCCCCCGTATTCATCCATTAAAACGGCCATATGGATTTGTTCCTTTTGCATTTTGATTAATAAATCATGAATAGGAATGGTATCAATCACTCTTATAATGGGACGGACATATGATTCGAGCGTTTGTTGAATATTTTCTTGGTTTTGCACGTAATCGGTAAGGATTTCTTTTAAGTTTACTAGTCCGATAATGTGGTCTTTATCCCCATCAATAATAGGGTATCGGGTAAATTTTTCTTCTTTGACGATCTTTATAAAGGATTCTATTGTTTCATCTTTGGAAAGCGAAATGATTTCGGTACGTGGAACCATAATCTCTTTTGCGATTCGATCACCAAATTCAAAAATATTATTGACATATTTATATTCGGACTGGTTGATTTCGCCGCTTTTATAGCTTTCAGAAAGAAGAATGCGCAGTTCTTCTTCTGAATGGGCCAGTTCGCTTTCTGATGTCGGATTTAAACCAAAGATTCTCGTTACGAGCCGAGATGAACCATTTAACAACCAGATAAATGGGAACATAATCCGATAAAACCAAATGAGCGGCTGCGCCACCAATAGAGTGATAGACTCTGCTTTTTGAATGGCGAATGACTTTGGCGCTAATTCCCCTACTACGACGTGAATGAAGGTAATCAAGGCAAAAGCAATTCCCACTGACAAAATATGTTGAACGGAATCGGCTAACTTCATGCTTTCAAAAATCGGGTGAAGCATGTGAGCTATAGCTGGCTCGCCCAACCATCCAAGCCCAAGTGCGGTAATTGTAATTCCCAATTGGCAAGCTGATAAATATTCATCCAGATGGGTGATGAGAGTTTTGGCGGCAATTGCTCGTTTGCTGCCTTCATCAATCAATTGGTCGATCCGCGAGCTTCTAATCTTTACAATGGCAAATTCAGAAGCTACGAAAAACGCCGTTATTGCAATTAACATAACGACAAGAACCAGACTAAATATGTCCAAATAAATTTCCTTATCTCGCTGAAACGGCGAGTAAGGAGTCACCTCCTAAAGTATTTGAATGGCCTTATTGGTGCGTTTTTTTCTATTGTGAGTGACAATTATCTTTTGTTTTAAGTCGAAAGAAAGCGGTGAACGGACGTCAAGATAAAAAAGCATCAATGTCCCATTTTATCACCCCAAATTCGTGTTTAAATTAACAATATTATAAAAAATACTTGAACTCCCGTCAATTGAAGGCTTTATTCCTTATTTTATGGTGGCGAAAATGGTTTTATTCTAAGTCTATAAGATGGCCTTCGGGCAGGGAGTAACTTTTTCATGAAGTCGGAGAGAATCTAAATTTGTAAAAGTGAACGATCGACATTAAGCGTCCTTGCCTCCAATAGGATGAGAAGGCATGGATGCTTAAAGCCGGATCAAAAGCTAAACTGTTGAGGGAGCGGTGCTCACTTTGGAAATTTCTACATACAAAATATGATGGCCGTCCATTTCAGCAATCTTAAATTGGTAAGGAAGATATTCAATAATATCTCCTTCGGTTAAATCATATTTTTGTGTAAGCAGCCATCCCCCGATGGTATCAACATCTTCTTCATCCAAAGAGGTTCCGAGAAGATCGTTCACGTCTTCAATTAACACTTTAGCATCTAAGAGGTAATGGTTATTTCCAATTTTTCGGATAAGAGGAACCTCGTCTGTATCAAACTCGTCTCGAATTTCGCCCACGATTTCTTCCAGAATATCTTCAACGGTGACAATTCCAGCAGTGCCACCGTATTCATCCAGAAGGACGGCCATATGTGTCCGTTCCTTTTGCATTTTCACTAACAGGTTCTGAATGAGAATCGTTTCTATAACGCGGATGATCGGCTTGACATAGTGTATGAGCGGTTTTTTCTTGTTGTTGAAATTAGACACGCAGTCTGTCAATACTTCCTTCATGTTAATCATGCCAATAATGTTATCTTTATCGCCGTCCGTAATGGGATATCGGGTATACTTTTCCGCTAAAAGCGTGTCTAAAATATCTTCTAACGTATCGGATTGATCAAAACTGACAATTTCCATCCGCGGCACCATAATTTCTTTGGCAAGACGGTTATCAAATTCAAAAATTTTATTGACATATCGGTATTCCGATTGGTTAATTTCACCGCTTTTATAGCTTTCTGATAAAATGATCCGTAATTCTTCTTCAGAGTGGGCAATGTCCGTTTCCGCCGCAGGCTTCAATCCGAATAAATGAGTGACAAGCCGTGCGGACACATTTAATACCCATATAAATGGGAACATCACCCGATAAAAACCAATCAATGGCTTTGCAATCGCCAATGTAATCAATTCGGCTTTTTGAATGGCCAACGATTTAGGAGCTAGTTCTCCTAGTACAACGCTTAAAAACGTGATGACGGAAAAAGAAATCAAAAATGAGAGTACATGGGCGATATTATTTGGCAAATGAATCGTGCGGAACAATGGGTGGATGAGAGCCTTTACTGTCGGCTCCCCAAGCCATCCAAGTCCTAAAGAGGTAATCGTGATTCCTAATTGTGTGGCGGATAAATAGGAATCCAAATGGGTAATAATTCGTTTTACGGCTACTGCTTTGTTGTTTCCTTCTGAAACGAGCTGGTCTATTCTTGAGGACCGCACTTTTACGATTGAAAATTCTGCTACTACAAAAAATGCAGCAAAAGCGATAAGCATAAAAATAGCTATGATTTTGACGGTAATCAAGAGCGTGAGGCTAGTTCTTGAGGTCGATCCACCTCTTTCATTATGCGTTCCGTTCCCACGGGAACCCATCTAGAAATGGAATCGGCTCTTTTTGAAAACAGCCTCCCACACCTCCTATAATAATTTTCCTGTCTATTTCTATTGTACTATTGTATCATAATTCCGTTTTCGATTAGCAGGCATAGTGCCAAACGTTGAATAAACAAGCATGAATCTCTCATTTCTGATGGAAAACCATCATAGAATGCGCTATTGGAAATGGAGTCTCTATATAAGGTTTCCTTTTATCTTTGCCTAAATCGGGCACTTTCACACCTGTCTAAATTAATCGATCCAAGAACCAGGAAGCGATCGTAAAATAAATGAGAAGTGAAAAAATATCGTTAATGGTCGTGATCAGCGGTCCGGATGCTACTGCTGGGTCCATTTTTAATTTATACAAGATCAGCGGAATCACAGTACCGGATAAAGTTCCAATAATGAGCGTGAGAAGAATGGAGAGGCTGACCACCAATCCGAGAATCGCGCTTCCTTGCCAGAAAAAAGCAATCGCAAACAAAAGCACAGAACAAATTACACCGATAATGACGCCGACGACAAATTCACGCCCGACTAATTTTAAGGCTGTTTTCATATTAATATCTTTAGAAGCAAGGCCTCTGACTACCACTGCTAATGACTGTGTACCTGTATTTCCGGTCATACCTGCAATCATGGGCATGAAAAAAGCTAAAGCGACCACTTTTTGCAATGTTGCTTGAAATCCTGAAATAATGCTTCCGGAAACAAGGCCGATAAATAGCAGCAAAATCAGCCACGGAAGCCGTCGAAAAGCTGCTACTGGCGCTTTTGTATCAAAATCGATCGCTTTCCCGGAAGCGGAAAGTTTTTCGATGTCTTCATTTGCTTCTTGAATGACAACATCGATAATGTCGTCGAATGTGACGATTCCTTGCAAAACTCCGTCTTCGTCGACAACTGGTATCGCCAAAAAGTCGTAACGTTCAATCAGCCTTGCGATTTCTTCTTGGTCGGTTAGAACAGATACTGAAATAACACGTTCATACATGATATCTTTGATTTTGGCGTTCATATCGGCAAGAAGAAGATCGCGGTAGGAAATAACGCCCACCAGCTTACGGTTTTCGTCTATCACGTATAAATAGTTGATGGTCTCGGCATATTCTGCAAACGTCTTTAATTTATCTACGGCTTCTCTCACCGTATAATAATTGCGAATCCATACGAAACGGTTTGTCATGAGACGACCGGCCGTTTCAGAAGGATAGTTCATCATATTTTTAATAATGGTGGATTCTTCTTTTTTCATTCCGGACAAAAACGATTTGATTCGTTCGGGAGACATGTCGTCAAGCAAGGACGCAAGGTCGTCATTGTCCATATCGTCTAAGACCTTCCGCGATTTTTCCCTTCCGAGCTTTTTCAATACTTCAAGCTGTTCTTCATGATCCAGCTCTTGAATCATATCGGTTAGGACGGGAATGTTTAGCTGTAGAAGAAAACGAAGTTTATGTTTTTCAGGTAAATTTTTATAGATCGCAGCCATATCGTAAGGATGCAATTCTTCCAAAAGCTTTTGAAAGTCAGTTATTTTTCCTTCTTTTAACGCTTTAATGACAAGAAGCGTCATTTGATCTTCTGTTAAATTTTGAATCACCGGCATTCCCTCCTTTAAACGGACTAAGTCTTTATTGATTATAAATCGAAACATAAAAAATTTTGGAATACGGCTCTTTCCGTTTTCTAGCATGACGAAAAGCGGGGAAGAAAGGCTATATTCCAATCAGAATAGAAGCGGCGTAAGGGAGTTGAAGGAACGAAATTTTATTGCTTCATTCATATTTTATTTTACGTCTTTTCACCTAATTTTGCTAAAATAGTAATGAGAAATATGTGCATCGGATGGAAAAAGGAGATTGGGAAGATTCGGAGGTCATAAGATTGAGAAATCATGGGATTATGAAGGAGCTTATTTATATTCATTTAAATGCGGTCCATCAATATACAATGTCATACGGAATTGAGTTCCGCGAGTTCGTAAAATGTCTCCCCAAGGAATTAAATAATGTCTTGCTTTTAAAGCATAACTTTGACTACAGCGATTTTAACATGCATACTCTTTTAGATTATGTGGAAAAAGATAATTTGGATCGGCTGCTGAAAGAGGACGTGTATGAATACGGCGACTTTTGCTGGCTTGACTTTGAAGATACGGACGGGCTAAATGAATTGGAGGGGCAGGAAATTGCCGAGCTCCTTTATTTGGGGCACAGAAAACAGCATTTAAGCGATCCTTTTTACAGCAAACTAAATAACCGCTACGTATATTTATCCCATGATGATGGCTGGTTCAATAAAACATATTACCGATTTTTAACCGATTTTTATTATATGCTCGGACATGTGATTGCTTTGAAAATGAGCCATATAAGAGGAGAAAAGGGGCTATTTAATTTGAAAAGAGGAAAGGAATTTCCTTCGGTGCCGAGGGATGTGATCGCTTCCTTTAAAAACAAAATGAAAGAAGGCGTGGTCATCTCTATATCTAGAGCGGTTCAAACTAGAAACAAAATTGAAATTCCTGTTTGGGTAATAGGGGATTATATCAATATGGATGAAATGGTGGATGACTATATGGAAAAAACAGGAGAAACACCCGATGGGCAGCTGATCTATGATAAAAAATTAAGGGAATGGAGCGCTTTATTTAAATAAAGAAACCGCCAAATAAAACGAAGATACTCTGCATACAGGTGAAGATGAAGCAGCACTAGGGAAGCGATCTTTGTTAAAACGCCACGGCAAAATACTGCTTTTGTCAAGATAGTAGCATCAGTAAAGATGAAATGCTAATATGGGAAAGACCTGAAGCTACGAATTCTCCTTATGACGAAAAGGGAGAGAAATATCTGAACTTGCTAAAATTTTCTGATGGACAATAAGCGTTTTCCGTATATAAAAGGAAAAGCCTCTTACTGTGGACTGTAAGAGGCTTTTATAGCGAATCCATTTTCGAATGGAAATTTCGTTTACAAATCTAAGCAATTCTTATGATTATTTGGCGATCGTTTCGCGGACAGAAACTTTTGCTTGTTTTGGCTTCATAAGCATTAACAAAATGGAAATAATTGAAAGCATGCAGGCAATGATAAATGGCGTGTGGGCAGAAATAGACTCTCCTAAAAATCCTGACAACACCGGAGCAACGGCCGCCCCAATCCAACGGATGCAATTGTAAGTGCCGGATGTGACCCCGCGTTCATAAGGAGACACTTCCACGACAAAGCTAGTAAACAAGGCGTTGTTTAAACCGCATGCTAAACCAGAGAGGATGACGATTGTGATCAATGCAGCGCTGGAATGTACAAAGAATAAGGCGCCGACTAACATAGCAAAAACAAGTAAACTAAATGGCAAAATTTGTTTTGGCGAATATTTTTCTTCTAGTTTGTGAGCTAAACCGGCAGATCCGTATGCAAGGAGAATTCCCCATCCACAAAACACAAGACCGATTTGAATGGCCGAAAGTCCAAGAGTAAGAGGCGTATAGGCCAGAACAACGAAAAATCCATAATAGTAGAGCATTCCCGAAAGAGAGGCAATCAAAAAAGGCGGGAATGTAAACAAGTTTTTAAGGTCTTTGAGTCCGGCTGGCTTGCGCGTTTGTTTAGACGACGGTTCAAATACAAAGAACGCGACAAGCAGAAAAGCAGCAAAAATGAGAATGCTAGTAGCTATGAAAGGAAACCGCCAAGAAAAATCTCCAAGCAGACCGCCCACTAGAGGACCGCCGGCCATTCCTAAACCGATGGCGGCTTCATAATATCCAACTGCTTTTTGGGCGTCGTTGGACAGGGCAATTAATAATGTCATAGCGGTAGCGAAAAACATCGAATTGCCAAGACCCCAGCCGCCGCGGAAAATGGACAGCTCCGGTATATTTTGGGAAAGTCCGCATAACAATGAAAAAATCGTTACTACGATAAGACCAACAACCATAAGCCTTTTGTCTCCAGCGCGGCTGGCCAAAATGCCTGCAGGAATCATCATAACGGACATGATGAAAATATAGGCGGTAAACAGCATTTCCACTTGCCAATGAGAAGCCCCGATTTGCTCGGCAATCACCGGCAGAATTGGGTCGACAACCCCTATTCCCATAAACGCTAAAAATGTCGCGAATATGGTAATCCAACGCGCGCGTGCAAAACTTCTTTCTTTCATTCAACCATCCTTCCTTTCTATTGAATCCATATTTTCATAAAACAACGGATCGAACATGTTCGGGCTTGATTGAGGTTGACGAATTGATCCACTCCTATTTTTTCGAGTGTGCCAGTCATTTACTCTTGTTCGTTCCATTGTTTCATAAAACGAAACTCTTAAAGTGTTGCGGGGAAAATCCAAGCTTCCCTTTCTTCTGAAGAATAAACGGTTTCTTTCTATTTGTGTTTTTCCAGCGGCGGAATGATGCCCCTTTCCTTCTCATATGGAATAGTATGTTACCCAAGTTCGTTGCTTTTGCCATTTGTTCATTGTATTCATTCATCATTACATTTCTTTATATTTAACGTTAACGTTAAGGTTATATTTTGTCAATGAGCAAAAGATCAAAATATTGATTCGTTCGTTTCCTTTATATGTGCGATTCATGGGTTGTTCTTTTTTGTGATTGGCACTTTATCATGCAAAGGAAAAGGTTTAGCAATGAAAAAATTAAAAGCCCTTCCTAATCTATTTTTGGACAGTTTTCTGTTTTTCAGTTTCTTGTGCAAAAAAGCAATAGATGGGCTTTTGATGAAAGAAATCTTTTCCAGCAAATGGACCATTACAGGAAGAATTGGGTTTGGTGCTTATAAGCTGAGGGCAACAATATTTCCTAAGTGAGGTTGGCTATTCCTTTTTGAACCTTTCCACTTTTCTTTAGCAAACAGGAAATCTTGAATAAAAGACGAAAAGCCATGCTTTATCCCGATTTTCTTAAAATTTCATAGATTGTTTGCATATAATCATATGAAGAAACGTTTTTCCAGTATGTAAAGAAATGATAAAATAGAAACGTTATTCAATGAACAGGATAAGAAGCATTTTTTCTTAATGAAAATCAACAACTTTATTGGAGGTTCGTGATGAAAACGAAAGTTTGTTTATTATATGGCGGGAAATCAGCGGAACATGAAGTTTCCCTTCAGACGGCGAAAGCAGTGACGGAAGCGTTGGATTTGGAAAAATTCGATGTGTATCTGGTTCATATAAATAAAGAAGGACAGTGGATAAAAGGGCCGAAATTGGAAAGACCGGCAGAAAGCGTGGAAGCTTTGCAGTTTTCGCCTAAAAACCAAGAATCCACCCATCCGTTAGCGGCTTTCCTGGAAGGCGGTGAAGAATTTGATGTGGTCTTCCCGCTTTTGCACGGACCAAATGGTGAAGACGGCACCGTTCAAGGGATGCTTGAACTTTTAAACGTTCCCTACGTTGGAAATGGGGTTTTAGCCTCGGCAGCGGGAATGGATAAAGTGGTCATGAAACATATATTTGCACAGGCAGGCCTTGCCCAAGTTGATTATGTTTGGTTTACGCGCAGCCATTGGGAAAAAAATCAGGAAGAAGCATACGAATTAACGGAAAAAGAAATCGGCTATCCTTGTTTCGTGAAACCGGCCAACCTCGGTTCCAGCGTAGGAATCAACAAATGTTCGAATCGAGACGAACTGGCAAAGGCCTTTCAGGAAGCTTTTCAATATGACCTCAAAATCATTGTGGAACAAGGAGTAAAAGCGAGAGAAATTGAAATGGGAGTACTTGGGAACGATGATCCGAAATGTTCCATACCGGGCGAAATTGTCCCTAAAAAGGAATTTTATGATTATAAAGCGAAATATCAAGATAACAGTACGCAATTGATTATACCGGCAGAAATTTCTGAGGATGTTAAGGCGGAGATGGAGCTCATGGCGATCAAAGCTTTCCAAGCTTTAGATTGTTCCGGACTGGTTCGGGCCGATTTCTTTCTGACAGAAGACGGCCGAGTTCTCATTAATGAGGTCAATACGATGCCGGGATTTACCCCCGTCAGCATGTTTCCGCTTCTATGGAAACATACTAGTTTGGACTACCCTCAGCTGATTGAAACATTAATTGATTTGGCCATCAAAAGGCATGAGGAAAAACAAAAGATCAAATACACAGTTTCATAGAGTGGACGCGGTTTTTCAAAATGCCGCGTCTGTTTATTCCGAGGAAGAAAAGGTGAAGGGAAATGATTGTCAAAACGATTCAACAAGTTGCTGAAATGATGGGAGCGCCATATGAACTTTCCCATAAAGATATTGTGATTCAAGGAGTGAGTATTGATTCTCGAAAAATCGAAAAAGGGAATTTGTTTGTCCCATTAAAGGGAGACCATACGGATGGGCACCGTTATGTCGAAACTGCGTTTCAAAATGGGGCAGCTGCTTCCTTTTGGCAAAAAGATGTTCCCAATCCACCGGAACATTTCCCGATCATTATGGTGGACGATACATTGGAAGGGCTCCAGAGGCTTGCCAAAGCCTATCGTGATGAACTGTCGATCAAAGTGGTAGGTGTAACTGGAAGCAACGGGAAAACGACTACAAAGGATATCATCTCTAGCCTTTTATCGAGTCGGTACCGCGTTCAAAAAACGGAAGGAAACTACAATAATCATATCGGATTGCCTTTGACGCTGCTCTCCTTAAATCAAGATGCAGAAGCAGCGATTTTAGAGATGGGGATGAGTTCAAAGGGGGAAATTGATTTTTTGACGCGGATGGCCCGGCCGGATATTGCCGTTATTACGAATATTGGAGAAGCCCATCTGTTAGATTTAGGTTCAAGGGAAGCGATTGCGGAAGCAAAATTTGAAATTATTAACGGCTTAGACCAAAATGGTGTGCTTGTTTTCCACGGCGATGAACCGCTATTGCAGAAACTAGTCCAAAATACGCCAAATATTACGGTGAAAACGTTTGGCGAATCGAAAAAAAACGATTTATATCCGACGAAAATCCGTCAGACAAATGAAGGAAGCGTGTTTTCGATTAATACAGAACCGGAACGGGAATTTTTTCTTTCGGTGCTTGGAAAACATAATGTGTTTAATGCACTAGCGGCTATTCTCGTTGCCCGTGAACTGGGAATTTCTTACGATGAGATTGAAGAGAGCTTAAAAAAGGTTGAATTAACGAAAATGAGATTAGAACTTGTGGAGGGGAAGAAAGGAGAAAAAATTATCAATGATGCATATAACGCTAGCCCTACCTCAGTAAGAGCAGCGATTGATTTGGTTTCCGAACTTCAAGGCTACGAACGGAAAATTTTGATTCTTGGCGATATGCTGGAACTCGGTCCGAAGGAAATGCAGTACCATGAAAAGATTGGAAAAGAAATCAATCCCCATGCGATTGACTATGTGTTCACAATTGGCGAATTAGGCCAGTATATTGCTAAGGGTGCGAAAACCGTACTGCCAGAACACCGAGTTTTCGCTTTTATGGAAAAAGAGAAACTCGTGGAAAAACTGAAATCTGTGATAACGGGAAATGAACTGATTTTAGTGAAAGCGTCCCGAGGTATGAAATTGGAAGAGGTCGTCCATCTTTTACGGGCGTAATGCTCTTTTTAAATGAAAATGGAAATCTTTTATTTGCTCCACGGAATAAAGTTCTTGCTTTTTTCTGCTAAGAAGGATAAAGTTATCAGGATGATGGAATTGAATTTTATTCAATGAAATGGTACGATTACCGTGAATTGTTTATTCCGCTTTCATGGGCAGCCCCCTGCCCAAGAGGCTGGCTATAAAATGCAGTTGCACGCCAATTGCCCGCAAAAGGCTGATTGTTTCAGCGAAAAAGGCTACCGCTAGTGGAAGTTTCACTTTGTTATTCATCTTTCATATCTATCCGCCAGAGGGGTCGGCTTATAAATATAAGGACTCCTTTCATTTCCACCATTAAGAAGGTTAGCGATTGTGTACTTCTAGACTGTATGGAAGGTTCAAGCTCATTGCTTTTTGATATCTTTACTTGTGTCCGTGTGAGCGAAACGGAGCTTAGCGGATAAAGGTTGCACTATATATCGCTCTTCAGTGGGAAGAGTATTTTTTTGTTTAAGATGTTTTATTCATGTTTTTTTTGAAAAAACTAATCTTAAGGCCATTTTATGCTATTGAAACTTCCATATTTTGTTTGATTGTCTGTTTTCATCCATACCATCTTTATCAAAAGAAAAAATAATGTAAATAAAAGAAAGTGACTGTAAAAGCAATGATGGCCTTTTGGAAAAATAAGACGAAAAAAACTGCAGATTGCGCAACAAACATTTATTTAGGTTTAAGAAGGAGAAGAGAGAATTGACAAAATTTGTAGAATTAGGTTTGAGTCCAGCTCTATTGAAATCGATTGACCAACTAGGTTTTGAGGAGGCGACTCCGATCCAAGCGGCCACGATTCCAAAAAGCTTAGATGGAAAGGATTTGATTGGACAAGCGCAAACGGGTACAGGGAAAACCGCCGCTTTCGGTATTCCGTTGATGGAAAAAATCGATACAAAAAATCACCATATTCAAGGAATGATCATAGCCCCTACACGGGAATTGGCCATTCAAGTATCAGAGG
>JADBKC010000193.1 GCA_014896555.1 Caryophanales bacterium
TGCTCGAAAAAAAAGAAATAAAGCGGACATATATAGCCATCGTTCACGGAATTCTTCCTCAAACGAAGGGGACGATCAACAAGTCGATCGGAAGGGATCGCTATCACCCTACACGAAGAAGGGTTTCTCCGTCCGGTCAGGCAGCGGTTACTCATTACGAAGTTCTGGAAGTCAATCGAAAACAAAGATTAACCTTGATCCGGTGCTGGCTTGAAACAGGCAGAACTCATCAAATTAGAGTCCATTTCAGCTCTATTGGTCATCCGCTTGCCGGTGATATTCTCTACGGCGGGAAAACCGTCTTCCATAGGCCTGCTTTGCACTCGGAAAAAATGGAATTTATTCACCCTTTTACAGACGAAACCATTCAATGTCATGCATCACCAGTGGATGATGTCTTTGGCGGTTTTCCAAAAATCCAATAAAGAGAGCCGTTTCCGACTCTCTTTTTCATTTTAAAAATCAAAATTGTCAGGATTAGACCCATAGCGATGATTTTTATTTAAGCTGTTAATTTGCTCCATTTCCTCTGTGGAAAGTTGAAAATCAAATAGTTCAGCGTTTTCTTTAATTCGTTCTGGATGAACTGATTTTGGAATAATCACCACTTCGTTTTGCAGATGCCAGCGAAGGATCACTTGAGCTTCCGTTTTCCCATGATGTTGCGCTATTTCTTTGAGGATCGGTTCTTGATCGAGTATCCGTGCTCTCGCTAACGGAGACCAAGCTTCCACTACGATTTCATGATCACGGCAAAATGTTCGCAATGGTTCCTGGCTCAAGTGTGGGTGAAGCTCTACTTGGTTAATTACCGGTTTTTCTTGGCAGTGTGCCATTAAATCTTCAAGATGATGGATGTGGAAATTGCTGACGCCGATTGCTCTCACAACTCCTTCTTTATATAAACGTTCCATTGCCCTCCATGTTTCCAAATACTTTTCTTTTACCGGCCAGTGTATTAAGTAAAGATCCAAATAATCTATACCTAATTCTTTTAAAGAACGCTCACACGCTTTTAATGTTGAATCATACCCTTGGTCGCTATTCCATACTTTAGAGGTAATAAATATTTCTTCTCGGGATAGACCGGATTCTTTTACCGCTTTGCCGACAGCATCCTCATTTTGATAGAAAGCTGCCGTATCCACCATTCGATATCCATAATCGATAGCTGCTTTGACGGCGTTCATCGTTTCTTCTTTATCAGTCATCTTATAGACGCCAAGACCAACATAAGGCATTTTCACTCCATTATGTAATGTCACTTGATCCTGTAAACGACTTACCATTTAAGACCCCCACTTTCATTTTTTCTTTTATTTTATCATAGGTGCCTGACCCCCTTTACACTTTAAAGTGCAAAAGGGGTCAGGCACCATTAAATTTCATGCAAGTTTCGACATTAACTTTTCTCTTTCTCCTTTTTAAGCTAAAATAATGCATGCTCAGTACTTTTTTTCCATAGGAGGTTCCTTACAATGTTTAAAAGTAAAAAAGATAAGTTTAATGTTCTTTTGGCCGATATTTCAAGCAATTTGCTGGAAAGTGCCAATTATTTTGCAGACTATAAATTAAACAACGAACAGGATTTGAAAGTTTTTTCGGAGGAGATGAAAAAATTTGAAACAAAAGGTGATACATATGTTCATCAAGTGATTACTGAATTAAACCATGTTTTCATTACTCCAATTGAAAGGGAAGATATTTTAGCTCTTGCGATGAGCATGGATGATGTCCTAGACGGGTACGAAGAAACCGCTGGCCTTTTTGAAATGTATTCCATCACCCATTTCGATGAATATATGATGAAATTTATAGACGCTCTTCGTAATTGTGCGGTTGAAATCGATAAAGCTGTCGGTCTCCTCTCTACTAAAACATTGCCGGAAATCCGCCAACATGCCATTAAAATCAAAGAATATGAAACCTTTTGCGACGGTATTTGGCGAAAATCCACAAAAAACTTATTCGATGTTGAAAAAGACCCAATTAAACTGATCAAATTAAAAGATATTTACCAAGGATTTGAAAATATTGCAGACCATTGCCAAAACGTTGCCAATACTCTTGAACAAATCATAATGAAAAATGCGTAAGGGGCGTTTCAATTAAATGGACTATATTTTAGTAACGACTATATTGATTGTCATTGCTTCATTATTATTCGATTTCATCAATGGTTTTCATGATACGGCTAATGCCATCGCAACCTCTGTCTCTACAAAAGCGCTGAAGCCACGTCAAGCTATTTTTTTAGCGGCCATCATGAACTTTTTGGGAGCCATGACATTTACCGGTGTCGCCCAAACAATCACAAAAGATATTGTTGACCCTTTTACATTAAATAACGGGTCCGTTGTCATTATTTCTGCTTTATTGGCTGCTATTTTATGGAATTTGATTACTTGGTATTTTGGAATCCCTAGCAGCTCCTCTCATGCTATAATTGGTGCCATTGCAGGTGCAGCCATTGCGGCATCGGGTTTTTCAGCCATAAAATATTCGGGGTTTTTAAAAATTCTTGAAGCCTTAATTTTCTCGCCAATCATTGCGTTTATCGTTGGTTATATCATTTACAGTATTTTTAAAGTCATTTTCAAAGAAAATAATTTAGCGAAAACAAATAAACGATTTCGTCTCATTCAAGTGGTAACCGCAGCTCTACAAGCCTATACACACGGTACCAATGATGCCCAAAAAGCGATGGGGATCATTACGATGGCTCTAATCGCGAACCATTACCACCATTCAACCGATATTCCCCTTTGGGTACAGGTCAGCTGTGCTACCGCAATGGGGCTTGGAACATCTATTGGCGGTTGGAAGATTATCAAAACCGTCGGCGGAAAAATCATGAAAATCAGGCCGGTCAACGGTGTAGCTGCTGATCTAAGTTCTGCGCTGATTATTTTCGGGGCAACTTATATACACTTGCCCGTCAGCACCACACATGTTATCTCCTCTTCTATTTTGGGAGTGGGGTCTGCTCATAGAATTCGCGGGGTAAAATGGGATACGGCCCAAAGAATGGTCATTACATGGGTGATTACATTACCCGTTTCTGCAACCCTTGCTGCCATCATTTTTTTTATTTTAAATTCGATCTTTTAACATCTAAACCTCTCCCTTTCTTAGGCTATGCGCCTTAGAAAGGGGAGAGGTTTATTTTTCCTAAAATGATTCATATTAGTTTATTTCAGCCCTCCCCTTCTCTATAGCTCCTCCATCTCCAAATATTCAAGAAAACACATATCTTCGCAAGATGGTGACTAACAAAAGAAACGCTATGATCATCATGATGATGACTAGCACCTTTTCTGTTTTATCTCCCGGCATTCGATCCACCTCTTTTATTTTCTGATTCTTCATCACTTTTTGTGATTTTACATTAAAAAAGAAAACATTTTAGAATTCCTGGCAATAATGTTAGCTAGCAAACCACATTAATTAGGAGGTTGTAACCGCCTGATAACTTTGAACACTTTTTGCTAATTAGTAGTGAACACTTTAC
>JADBKC010000029.1 GCA_014896555.1 Caryophanales bacterium
TTCTCTCGTTAAAAAGCATCCCCCTACTCCCTCCGTCATTCCTAAAATGTAAAATAGTAATTTTCAATTCTATATAATAATATTGTATCAAAGTTATACTAACAAAAAAATGGAGTCATGACTACGAAAAATTTATAATTATTCATTTCTATTTTTAAAAAAACGATTCATTCTATCGTTTCATATTTTAATTATGCAATTATAGGACCTTCATTTTGAACATCTTCATTGCCTTATTTGCTGATGAAAAGAAAATGTAGCTTTTGGATTTTTTTAGAAATTGATACTAATTATTTTGAATCAAGATACCATTGAGATTTTATGAATTTAACAATAGTGAAAAACCCGGTGTTCACCGGGTTTACATCATTATGTAGGTTTGAGAGGCTCTTTTTGTACCTCACATGCGCGTAACGCTGTTGAAGTGCATTTTGCAACGATTCTTCATTATTTGGCTGTTTACAGACATTAACTGTTTACACAAGAGCTTTATTAAATCCCTCAGTGTTCCGCATTATTTCCAGCCTCCGTTGAATTCATGCACTCTTGTACTTCGTTGATAGCTTGCTGCAATGCCTTAGCTGTGTCACTTAGTTCTTGCTGCTGAGCTTGCTTTAGCGCTTCCTCCACTTGAAAAATCGCTTGTCCCGAATTTGTCATCGTTTGCATCCTTCCCTGAAAGCCTTTACCATACTTATGGTGTTCTTACAATACATAGGGTTTCTTACTTTCAACATTTCATTCTTGCATTTCTTTCATTTTTCCAAAATGCAAGAAGAAATCTTAAAATGTCGAACTCCCAAAAAACAGCCGGAATCCAAGCTGTTTATGCCTCAAACTTCTTCAAAATAATGTTTGTAAAATCCCGCCACTTTGTCTGTATTATCCACTACGAAATAAAATTCTTCTGTTTCATTTTTCACTTCATAAAGATTTCCCACTGTCAACACATTGTTGACCATATATTTTTTAGCATTGGTATTTGTGCACTTCACTTTTTTTAAGGTTGGTCTTTCTCTCCAAGTCAGATGAATCATGTTTTCATTCCTCCAATTCTTTTTCTATTTTCTTACAAACAACAGGGAGTAGCTGCTGAAAATCATGGGCAGTCATGACAGCGCTGCCGTTCGATTGAACCCAAAGATCGGCACACCCCCCATGAAGGTATACAGCATTTGCAACAGCAGCGTGAATGTTCGAATGAATTCCTACGCTGGCTAACAACATACCGGTTAAAATATCGCCGCTCCCCCCTTTAGAAAGAGCCCGATTTCCTGTAAGATTGATCAATCCTGATCCGTCAGGAAAAGCAATGACTGTGTACTGCCCCTTCAGCACGACTATTACCCGGTGTTTCATTGCATATTGAGAAGCCACTTGAAGACGGTTCTCCTGAATAATCTTTGTTTCCAGACCGGTCATTCGTGAAAATTCACCTGGGTGGGGCGTCACAATCACATGGTTTTTAGATTTACTGTAATCGCGACCACGCAAGGCACCGGCATCCAATATTTTAGGTATATCCAATGGCAGCAACTCCGTGATCAATTGTTCCAAAGGATCATCCGGTTCTAATCCGGGTCCCACAGCCAGGCAAGAAAATTTCTTTTCTATTTCCATCTTTTTTATATCTTGTAAAGGATCATAAATAAAAGTCGCTTCTGGAACTTGAGCCCCCACAAAGAGCGAAGCATGTTTCGATGTGGCAACCGACAGTTTTCCGATTCCGAATCTCATCGCTCCGATAGAAGCCAGTGCGACGCTGCCGGGCATAGAATCGCTGCCGGCTATTAATAAACCATTGCCATAAGTCCCTTTATGAGAATTCGTCTTCGGTTTAAGCCAACTTTTCAGTACATCCGCTTTTGTCCACACTTTCCACTTGCTTTCATGAGGCAATCCAATATCTGCTATGTATAGTTTTCCGTAAAAGTCGGAAGAAGGGAATAAAAAACACGATGGCTTATATCCGTGCAGAACGATGGTCATGTCTGCCCGATAAGCATTTTGATCACATTTCCCTTCATTCGCCAAGACTCCGGTTGGAATATCAATCGCCACTTTTTTCGCGGATTGTCCGTTTACCCATTTTAAAATTTTCCTTACATCTTCTTTCATCGGAAGCCTCGACCCGACGCCTAAGATACTGTCAATGATCATATCATATTTTAATTCAGGTTGAAAGGGGCTTTGATCAAATCCGAGCGAACAGAAATATTCATAATGCTGGATAGCCGGCTCTGTTTTAGGCATCCCCACAGGAAAGACCAAGTCGGCCTTAATTCCATTTAACTTTAAATAGCGTGCAAGGACGATGCCGTCTCCTCCGTTGTTGCCTCGCCCTGATAAAATCAGAATTCGATCTTGTTGATGAATGTGTGGAAACAATAATCGAAATATTTCTCTTCCGGCATTTTCCATTAATGTAAACGGCGACATGCCGTTGGATTCTGCCAATGAGTCCACTCTTCGAATCTCTTCGCTTGTATAAATATGCATTGCCATCACTCCTTTCCGTTCGTTCCATGATATTCTCATTTTACCATATGCCCCCTTTTTCTGTTCAATACAAGGAGTTCGACTGAAAAAGACGCCTTAGCGGTATAGAAATCGCTTGTACTTTTTTGCTTTTTCGATTTTATTCCATCTTTTATTTTTCAAAATTCCCCGAATTTTCCTTTGCAAACGAAATCATAATTTGTTAAAATATCAGACAATATAGATAATTCTATATTATAAATCCTTTCCGAGAGGGGTTTTGTCATTGAAAATCATGAGCAATGAACAATTGGTGGCAGCCTATCGCGACGCAATAAAAAAAAGACAAGAACGTGAATGGATTGAATTATTAAAGAAGGAAGTCAAACGGAGGGGATTAAATCCTGCACGATACTAGTGCAGCCATATGGAATAAACGGAATGAGAAGATGGTCTTCCCAAGGCCATCTTTTTTATTGGACTTTCATCATTCTTCCTTTACCATTTTTCACAAACCATCCCGATCGTTCTTGTGCTGTACAATCGATTGATATAGTACACAGGGAATATCGACTTATCAGAATTAGAATATAGCGAAAATGACATGAATAAAAAGATGCCGTCATAAGAGCGGCATCTTTTCGGCTAATCTAAAATGATAGAAATACTACCTTTTTGACTTTTTAAAAAGGAATCATCCTTCTAAAAGCAAGGATTCTGGGTTTTCCAACAGTTCTTTTACAGTTTTCAAGAATCCGACTGCATCTCTTCCATCAATAATCCGATGATCGTATGAAAGGGCGATATACATCATCGGACGATTTTCAATCCGATCTTTATCAATTGCAACTGGACGAAGCTGAATCGTGTGCATACCTAAAATTCCTACTTGATTACCATTAATGATAGGAGTGGACATGAGTGAACCAAACACTCCACCATTTGTAATAGTAAATGTTCCACCTTGCAGATCATTAAGCGACAATTTTTTATTACGTGCTTTTTCTGCTAAATCTGCAATGTCTCTTTCGATTTCAGCAAAGTTTTTACGGTCGCAGTCGCGAACAACTGGAACAATTAGGCCGTCATCTGTTGATACAGCTACGCCGATATCATAATATTTTTTGAGTAGAATTTCGTCGCCTTGAATTTCTGCATTAACATATGGATATTTTTTCAATGCCGCCACTACGGCTTTTGTGAAGAAAGACATAAATCCCAAACGAACATCATATTCTTGAATAAATTTTTCTTTATACCGTTTGCGAAGATCCATTACCGCCGTCATATCTACTTCATTAAAGGTTGTCAGCATGGCAGCCGTATTGGTCACTTCTACAAGGCGTTTCGCAATGGTTTGTCGACGACGGCTCATGCGCTCTCGAACGACCGGCTTTCCATCCTGCGCCGCTAATGTGTCTTGTTGAGGCGCTGCTTGCGAAACCGCAGGCGCAGGTTTCGCTTCGGCTTTTGGTTGGTTGGCAAAAAATTCTACATCTTGCTTGCGAAGGCGACCTAATGGATCAATAGTAGGAACTTGAGACAAGTCGATTCCTTTTTCACGAGCCAATTTTCTAGCGGCTGGTGAAGCAATTGGTCGTTCTTTTAGGCTATTGTCTTGACTAGCTGCAGGTTCTTGTTTTACTTCTTGTTTCGGTGCCTCTTCTTTTGGTTCTTATTCTTTTGGTTCTTCTTCTTTTGGTTCTAGCGGGGCTGAGGCAGGAGCAGCAGCGCCTTCTTCCACCACAGCAATCACTTGACCAACCTCTACCGTATCTCCTTCATTCGCTTTTAATTCTGTAATAACTCCTGATTCTTCGCTGATCACTTCTACATTTACTTTATCTGTTTCTAATTCAACAATATATTCTCCCTTTTCAACCGTATCTCCAGGCTTTTTTAGCCATTGTGCGATAGTACCTTCAGTAATCGATTCTGCCAATTCGGGAACTTTAATTTCAGCCACTGTGATGTCCTCCTCCTAATTTCCTTGTAAAGCTTTTTTCTCAAAACAATCACCCATCCTCTTTAGAAGAATGGAAACGATATTGAGGGGAGCCTTCTTATTTCTGACAAAAAGAGCTATCTATCAATTAGGTTGCATCTAATCTTGGTCAGAGTTTTATTCCTTGGGAGCATTAACAATTTCCCCTCATAAGGCTTCTAACGGGAAAGCCTTCCATGAAATGTTTATGGTCTTGTTAATGCTTGTTTGATAATAGAATCTTGTTCTTTACGATGGACGATAGGATCTCCAACAGATGGGCTTGAACGTCTTCTCCGCCCAATATAGCGAACTTCCACTCCTTCTGGAGCCAAGTCCCTTAAACGAGGATCCACATAAGACCATCCGCCCATGTTTTGTGGTTCTTCTTGAACCCACACAAGTTCTTTCACATTTTTATAACGTGACAGCACTTCTTTTATTTCTTCTCTTGGGAATGGATATAATTCTTCCACTCTCAAAATATGAAGCCAATCAAGGTTTTCTTCTTTTTCCAACAGCTCAGCCAAATCAATGGCAATTTTTCCGCTGCATAGAATAATACGCTCTACTTTATTTGGTTTTTTACCTAAGCCGTCTTGCTCCAATATTGGACTAAAATGGCCATGAGCAAGCTCTTCAACCGTAGAAGCAGCCAACGGATGGCGAAGTAAGCTTTTTGGCGTCATGATCACTAACGGTCTTACTTCTTCTTTTCTCAAAACAGATGCCTGCCGGCGTAAAATATGGAAATATTGAGCTGTACTCGTCAAATTTGCGACCGTCCAGTTGTTTTCAGCAGCCAGCTGCAAGAAACGTTCAACACGTCCGCTGGAATGCTCAGGACCTTGGCCTTCATATCCGTGCGGCAAAAGCATCACAAGACCTGATTTTTGCCCCCATTTCGCTCTTCCTGAAGAAATAAATTGATCAAACATCACTTGGGCCATATTGGCAAAATCACCGAATTGAGCTTCCCATAAAACGAGCGTTTCTGGCGCAAACACGTTATATCCATATTCAAATCCTACAACGGCTGCTTCTGTTAAAGGACTGTTATGAACGACAAACGAAGCTTTTGCATCTTTAATATGGTGCAGTGGTATATATGTTTCACCTGTTTCCATATCATGGAGAACGAGATGTCGTTGAGCAAACGTACCGCGCTCAGAATCTTGGCCTGTAAGACGGATCGGTGTACCATCTCGGAGAATGGTCGCGAACGCCAAAGCTTCTGCATGAGCCCAGTCAATTTTCCCTTTGCCTTCAAAAGCTCCTTCACGACGTTTTAAAATTTTCTCTAATTTGTTGAATACATGAAACTCTTTCGGCCATTCTAATAATTGCTGGTTAATTTCCTTCAATACGTTTTCATCAATTTCTTCTTGTGGATTAGGCAAAAGACTTTCCACCTGAATGGGCGGATTCATTACAATATCTGGATTATCATCCTTCTTCGGCACTTTTTCATACGCTGCTTTCAGCTTATCCGCAACTTGGTTTTCGAAGTTCGCAGCCTCTTCTTTTTGAATCAATCCTTCAGCAACCAGATGATCGGCATAGATGGCTCGGACTGTTGGATGGTTTTGTATGATTTTATATAATGTTGGGTTTGTCGCCATCGGTTCATCCATTTCATTGTGTCCAAAGCGCCGGTATCCAATTAAATCGATTACAAAATCTTTATGGAACGTATTCCGATATTCAAAAGCCAAAATAGCTGCCGCTAGACAGGCTTCAGGATCGTCTGCGTTCACATGCACAATGGGCATTTCAAATCCTTTCGCAATATCAGAAGCATATCGTGTGGATCGAGAATCGTAGCTTTCTGTTGTGAAGCCGATCATATTGTTGGCGATTACATGAATCGAACCACCTGTTTGATAACCAGGCAAACGGCTTAAGTTCAGCGTTTCGGCCACGATGCCTTCTCCTGGAAAAGCCGCATCTCCATGAATCATAATCGTCAAAGATTTTTTTACATCTTGTTTCGGGTAGCCAGGTTGAGTGCGATCTTCTTGCGCAGCACGAGTATAACCTGCTACAACCGGATCAACCACTTCTAAGTGGCTTGGGTTGTTGGCTAGCGTGATCCTAGTTTGTCCTTGACTGTTTTCTTTTACACGGCGATTGGCGCCAAGATGGTATTTGACATCACCTGTCCAACCGTATGTAATTCCGATGGATCCTTCAGAAGGAATTAAGTTTTTGCTTGGAGAATGCTGAAATTCAGCAAAAATCATTTCGTAAGGTTTACCAAGAATGTGAGCCAGCACATTCAGACGTCCGCGGTGGGCCATGCCAATATTGATGCTTTCTGCCCCTTTTGACACTGCTTTTCGAATTAACTCGTCAATAAGAGGAACCATCACATCCAAGCCTTCAATGGAAAATCGTTTTTGACCAACAAACGTGCGGTGCAAAAACTTTTCAAAGCCTTCCACTTCCGTTAAGCGCTTTAATAATTGTATCTTTTCTTCTTTATTTAAAGACGGATAAAAGCTTCCTGATTCCACTTTTTGGCGAAGCCAATTTCTTTCTTCCATTTCATGAACTTGGGCAAATTCAAAAGCAAGTTTATCCGTATAAACTTTCTTTAAATGATTGATGGCATCGAGTCCGTTTTGGACATGAGAAGGGGCGTTTGGGCAAATAAATTCAACCGGAATATTTTTTAAATCCTCTTCCGTCAATCGAAATTCTTCTAATTCAATTCGGCGAGAATCTTTATTTCGATCATTTAAAGGATTGATATCCGCCGCGAGGTGACCGTAAAAACGGATATTATCAGCAAGCTTCACGGCAGCAACCATTTTATGATAATCCACCTGTCCTTCAGGAGCCGGACGAAACGTTCCCGTTCTAGGTGCAGATTGTTCCCATCCCTCTTCAACAACCGGCGCTCCCCACTTGTCGAATAATTCTTTAAGATCCGGGTCAATACTTTCTGGATCTTCTAAATATTTTTCATACATCTCCATGATATAACCGAGGTTGGGCCCAGAAAAGCGGTTCCACGGTCCCCTTTGGTTTGATGTTTGTGTCTTCATCATGCAAAACCTCCAACCGTAACGTCCTGTTATTGATTTTCTCGTCATCCCACATTCATAAATTATTCTGAAAATAATTAAAAACGCTTACAAGTCCATTTTACCATGCTAAAGTAAAAATTGAAAGAATATCCTTTCTTTTTCGTCTGTTTATCTTTATTGTTTCGACCTATGATCTTCCCATTCTCATTTTCACCGATTTGTGAAATATGTAACAATATCTTGATTATTCTGAAATAATTTTTTCACCTTCTATTCCCTTTTATCTAAAACAAGTTTAATTTTTTCATGTACCATCTTACTACTCTTTCTTTAAAAATCAATCCTTTTTGACAAAATTATTAATTTTTATGAGACCAATAAAATTGGCGAACTTTTTTTCTGCTTTATCCCCTTTTTTTCCTTATTTAGCTGATCCTCAATCTTCACCATTTGAACGTTTGCTAGGCTTGAGTCATAAGATAGGGAGAACGAATTTAGAATTGAGGAGGATTGGCATGTTTCCATGGAACTGGTTTTTTTCGAAAGAAAACCTCCCTAATGACTGGATGAAACAATTCAACCCAGCCGACGTGGAACACTTTATTCAAAATATTATGAAGAACACCATCCCTCCTAATTGGCAGCAAACTACCCCATTTTCTTCCCCGTTCGAAAACCAAGATTCTCTTTCTCCAGAAAAGGAAGTATCTCCCCCCCAAAACCCTCCGATCCCTATTGAGGTTTTTGAAACGTTTGACTATGTTTTCCTTCGACTACGGCTTAAGGAAGAGTGGCTGCAGCATTTGAAAATTCATCATACTTTCCAAAAAGCCATCATTTATAATGTCCCAGAAATAGGGGAGCGACAAGAAATTGTTTTACCTGCACTTGTCAAACGTAAAGGCGCAAAAGCGGAATTTCAAGATGATATTCTAGAAATTTGCTTTTTACGAATGGAGGATTGGCAAATTTCTGAAATTCATGTACCAAATAAAGAGGAGAAAACTCCGTAATGTTCTTAAATACTTCATTTTAGAAAGTGAATGGCGAACTTTGATAAACAGTTGATCGGAAATTCCTTATTTCAAGACTTTTGCACAAGCAGCACCGGTGCAGGAATCCCAATTCATTTAACGAAATTTTCTTTTAATTGAGAATCTTTTTTGCTACAATTTTTTTGAATAAATGTTAGAAAAGGGGGAAAACGATGAAAAAACTTGTCTCGCTCCAAAAGGTAAGTTGGCAAAAAGGAGAACGTACGATTTTGAACTCGATCAATTGGGAGATTTCATCCGGAGAACAATGGGCGGTACTTGGATTAAACGGCTCTGGAAAAACTTCTTTATTGAATATTGTTTGCGGCTACCAGTTTCCTACAAAAGGAGAAGTTGTGGTTTTGGGGAAACGCTTTGGCGAAACGAATATCCCTGAACTGCGAAAAAAAATCGGAGTCGTCAGCCATTCACTTAATCGCTTTGATGATGTTTTGAAAAAGGAAACAGTTGAAGAAATCGTCGTAAGCGGAAAATTTGCTTCCATTGGATTATACGACCATGTCAGCCAAGATGACTGGGAGAAAGCGAATGCTTTCATGGAAGAATTCCGAATTAGCTATTTAAAAGGAAAAGCTTATCAATCTCTTTCCCAAGGAGAAAAAATGCGTGTTCTTATTGCTAGAGCGTTTATGGCGAATCCTGAAATCCTCATTTTAGACGAACCATGCAGCGGATTGGATATCCGTGCTCGCGAAGAATTGCTGAACGCCGTTCAAGAAACTATCATAGAAAAGAAGCTCCACCTTATTTACGTAACCCACCATATCGAAGAAATGATTCCAGCAATCAGCCACGTCCTTGTTCTTGAAAATGGTCGCGCCGCAGCTTCTGGACCAAAACGGGATGTAATGACTGACGACTTATTATCAGAAGCTTTTTCCGTTCCTGTCCACGTCCATTGGGAAGACGAGCGCCCTTGGCTCACTGTCAAACGAAAACAGTATCAATAAACATTCATTAGGGTCTCATAAGAAAAACAAAAATGCAGCTTAAATCCATGCAACAACTACAATCACTTTTTTTCAGAACGTTCGAATCTTTTATCTCTATTTATTTGAAACAGGATGCTCTAAAATGGTTGCATTCAATAATCCGCCGATCAAGATGACGGCCGCTGTTAAATAAAACCAAATGAGAAGAACGATAATACTTCCTAATTGACCGTAAATTTTGGTATATCCCCCTAAACTGACGTAGAAAGCGAAACCAATAGAGGCTCCTTGCCAACCAATAGTGGCAAAAATCGCACCTGGCAAAGCCTCTTTCCATAAAACGCGCTTGCTCGGGACAGCATGATAAAAAAAGAGAAAAAAGCCGAAAAGAAATACCGTTCCTATTCCCCATCTTAAAATATACCACCATGAATACCAATTAAATGGAAAAGAAATCGTTTGATCGACCATCCTTAGAACGATATTTTCCAAAATGGGCAAGAACAAGGAAGAAGTCAACATCACCATTAGACCGAATGTTAAAACAAGGTCGTTGACAAGACCTCCTAAAAATGATTTACGCCTCTGTATATGGTAGGCATCATTTAATGAACGGACTAGCGACTGAACGGCCACAGAGGCGATCCAAAAAGAGGCGATCAAACTATATGAAAAAACATGGGATGGCTGTTGGCTGGTGATTTGGTCGACCGTTTGGTGAATAAATTTATAAGTATTTTTCGGAGCATAAGGCTCAATGAGTTCCAATAAATCATTATGGTTTATTGGGAGAAACCGAATGAGCGAAAACATAAACATTAAAAACGGGATAAACGACAACATGAAATAATAGGCGGTTTGGGCGGATTGATCATAATACCGTTCGTTAACAAACCGTTTTGCCACTTGCAACGGAATCTTTCGTACATCCATTTCCACCGTCTCCTTTTTCGTCTTTCTCCCTATTTTAGAAGAAGAAACCTCCATTTTCCACTTTTCCACAAAAAAGAGACCTGGAATCCCAGATCTCTCATAACCGTTTCTTTATTTTTTTCCGCCTGACGGACATGTTTCGACATCGCTGCTTGAACGTATTTAAGACGCTGCATCTCCTTTTAAAGAATCGATTCCGTTTTCTTGCCAATCAGTTCGATTATTTCTTCTTCTTTTCCTTGATGAAACAGATCGACAATTTTGCTTCCAACAATGACCCCGTCGCAATAGGAACCGACTTCTTTTACTTGACGGTGATTGGAAATGCCAAAACCGGCAAGCACCGGCACAGGGCTTATCCTTTTCAAGTGTTCTAAATACCCGGACAATTCCTCCGGCAATTTGTTTCTTTGCCCTGTGATTCCCGTCACTGTCACAGCATATAAAAATCCATTGGAAGCTTCGGCAAGCTTCTTTTTCCTCTCTTCTGGACTCGTCAACGTAACGAGTTGAATCAAATCAATATTTTTATCTTTCAGTTCCCAAGATATGATCCCCTGCTCTTCAAAAGGAACGTCAGGAAGGATCACTCCGTTGATTCCCGCTTTGGCGCAATCGTTGACAAAGCGTTCGATTCCATATGCATACACAGGGTTTATATACGTCATCACAATCAAAGGAATAGTGACACTTGAACGAAAAACGGCAATTTCAGCAAGCACTTTTGCCAGCGACACACCTTCTTCCAGAGCCCGTTTTCCCGCTTCTTGGATGACAGGGCCGTCCGCAACGGGATCAGAAAATGGGATGCCGATTTCTATCATGCTGGCACCGGCTTTTTCCAAAAATAACACCTTGTCTTTTAAACTAGATAATCCTCCGTCTCCTGCCATGATATACGCAACAAACGCTTTTTCGTTGTTTTGTTTTAATTGGTGAAATGCTTCTGCGATCGTTTGAGCCGTCATTTTTCTTCCCCTTTCAATACGGATTGAACCGTTTCAACATCTTTGTCTCCACGTCCGGACAAACAAACCACCAACACTTCATCCGGCTTCATCGTCGGCGCTAATTTCAATGCATGCGCTACCGCATGGGAACTTTCCAACGCCGGAATAATCCCCTCCGTTTTTCGTCAACGTTTGAAATCCTTCCAGCGCTTCTTGATCGGTCACCGATGAATAATGGACTCTTTTGATTTCTTTTAACAAACTGTGTTCGGGACCGACGCCGGGATAATCCAATCCTGCTGAAATGGAGTGGGCTTCCTGAATTTGACCGTTTTCATCCTGCAATAAATACATTTTCGACCCGTGTAAAATTCCGACTGATCCTTTCGTAAGTGTAGCAGCATGTTTGCCGGTATCAAGTCCGCTTCCGGCTGCTTCCACACCGTACAAGCGGACGGACCCATCTTCCAAAAATGGGTAAAACATCCCCATCGCATTGCTGCCCCCACCGACACAGGCTACAATAGCATCCGGAAGCTTTCCTTCTTTTTCGATGATTTGTTGTTTTGTTTCTTTTCCGATGACGCTTTGAAAATCGCGGACGATTTTTGGAAAAGGATGAGGACCAAGGACCGAACCCATAATATAATGGGTATCTTCCACATTCGCCACCCAGTAGCGAAGTGCTTCATTGACCGCATCTTTCAATGTGCCGCTTCCTTGGCGAACACTGACAACTTTGGCACCAAGAAGCTCCATACGGAACACGTTCAGCTTTTGGCGGCGAATATCCTCTTCTCCCATAAAGATGATGCAATCCATATTTAGCAGGGCACTAACGGTCGCCGTCGCCACACCGTGCTGGCCTGCTCCTGTTTCTGCTACCACCTTTCTTTTTCCCATTCGCAACGCAAGAAGCGCCTGCCCGATCGTATTGTTGATTTTATGGGCTCCCGTATGGTTCAAATCTTCGCGCTTTAAATAGATTTTCGCGCCTCCGAGTTTTTCCGTTAAATTTTTAGCATAGTAGAGCGGCGTTTGTCGTCCCACATATTCTTTTAAGTAATAGCGTAGTTTTTGTAAAAAACTTTCGTCGTTTTTCGCTTCTTCATAAGCTGCTTCCAATTCCTGGACAGCTCTCATTAACGTTTCCGGAACAAAGCGGCCCCCAAATGGCCCGAAATATCCTTTTTCATCAGGTTGAACATACGTGCTCATCTTTATTGCACTCCTTTTGCATTGTCTATAAACAATTTGATTTTTTGTAAATCTTTGCGCCCATCCGTCTCCACGCCGCTTGACACATCGACTCCAAATGGCTGTATAGCTTGAATGGCTTGCTGAACATTTTCCGGATTTAACCCGCCGGCAATGATGATTTTTTCTTTTTTTAGTTGTTTTTCTTCCACTAAACTCCAATCAAATGTTTTTCCGTTTCCTCCGTAATAGGCTCCCTTTGGGCTGTCCAAGAGCAAATAACTAGCCGGAAAGTCTGCCATCTCACGTTCGTTTGCCTCTTTGCTCAACCCAAAGGCTTTAATGACAGGAACACCTAAAGATCTCGCATATTCCGGAGTCTCCTCCCCGTGCAGCTGAACAAAATCCAATTCCGCTTCTTTCGCAATTTTTCTTACCATGTCAGGGCCTTCATTGACAAAGACACCGATTTTCCAAACGGTTTTCGGCAAGCTTCTGGATATTTCTTTCGCTTTCTCTAAAGAAACTCTTCTTTTACTATAGGCGAACACCATGCCAATGGCGTCAGCTCCGCATTCAGCGGCAAATAACGCTGTTTCTGCATCCGTTATTCCGCAAATTTTCACAAACATCGGTTTCACCTCAAATGGACTTTTAGTTGATTCATCGTTAGTTGAATGTCATCTGCCAGCATCAATGTTTCTCCGACTAATATCGCTTTAGCGCCTGCCTTTTGTACGCGCTGTACGTCTTCCGTTGTCTTGATTCCACTCTCGCTTATAAAAATGCGGTCATGATCCTTTCCAAATCGGGACAACAGTCGTTCCGTTACACTTAAGTCCACTTCAAAGGTTTTAAGATTGCGATTATTGATGCCGATCACAGGAGGATTCAAGACAAGCGCCCGCTCCATTTCTTCCTCGTTATGCACTTCTAGCAGAACTTCTAAATCTTGCTTATAGGCATATTCGTACAAAGACTTCAGTTTCTCATCATCCAAAGCGGCCGCAATCAACAAGATCACATTGGCCCCGTCTTGTTTGGCGGCATCTATTTGGATAGTGTCGATGATGAAATCCTTGCACAAAATCGGCAGCCCCACCACATTGCGAACTTCTTTTAAGTCAGCTAGCGTTCCCTTAAAGAAAGGTTCGTCCGTTAAAACGGAAATGGCATTCGCCCCGCTCTCCTCATATTCTTTTGCCTGTTTAGCAGGCTTTACATCCAAATTGATGTTTCCTTTTGAAGGAGAAGCTCTTTTCACCTCCGCAATAATATTCATTTTGTCGGCTTGGATAAAGGAGTCATAGAAAGGGATTTTTTGAAAGCTGCTTTCGTTTTCAGCACCAAATTGTTCCTTTAGCTTCCTCACTTCATCCTGTTTTTTTTCTAATATTCTGTCTAAAATGGTTCCGCTCATTTAGATCACCACTCTTTTCCTTTTTTCGCTGTAGTCGATCAAATATTGCAATGCCGATAATGCCCTTCCGGAGTCGATGCTTTCTTTCGCAAGCTGGATTCCTCCTTGAATGGTATCCGCTTTTCCGCTTGCAAAAAAGCCCAAACCGGCATTTAACAGGACAGTATCACGATAAGCGCCTTTTTCTCCTTTGAGTACACCGATTAAAATTTCAGCATTTTCTTTTGCCTCCCCGCCTACAATGGCTTCATTCGAATAGTATGGCAGGTCTACATCTTCCGGAGTCACCGTCATTTTTTGTATATGGCCGTTTTCCAAAAGAACGAGATGGTTTTCACCAGAAAGAGAAGCTTCATCCATAAAGCCAGCTCCGTTAAGGACGATAGCTCGTTTTCTTCCAAGACGCATCAGCACTTCGGCCATCATCTCAAGCATATCCCTGCGGTAGATTCCCAAGAGCTGGCTATCCAAATCCACTGGGTTGGTCAGTGGCCCAATTAAATTAAAAATCGTAGGAATTTTTAAATCGCGGCGCACTTTCATAATTTTTTTCATGCGAGGATGAACGTGCGGCGCAAACAAGAAAGCAATATGATTTTCTTCCAGCAGCTCTTCGACTTCCTCTTCATGCAAATCCAGCGAGATTCCTAAATATTCTAAAACATCGGCGCTGCCCGTTTTGCTGGAGACGCTTCGGTTGCCGTGTTTTGCGACCTTCACACCGCCTCCCGCCAACACAAAAGCACTCGTCGTACTAATATTGAAGCTTTGGGCGCCATCTCCTCCAGTTCCGCAATTATCCATGACGTTCGGAATTTTTTTCTTGATGCCCAGCGCATGTTCACGGAGGACTTCCACTAGCGCCGCTACTTCATCCGCAGTTTCTCCTTTCGCTTTAAGCCCCATTAAAAATGCCGCCACTTCGCTGTCTGTAATTTCATCTAACAGCAATTCCCGAGAAGCCGATCTCATTTCTTCTTTGTTCAAAGAATGGCGTTCTGACAGCTTTTTTAAGTAATGCTTCATCTTCCGTTCCTTTTTTGTTTCCAAGAAAAATTGGCGCAGCAATTCTTTTCCTTTTTTCGTACCGATGGATTCGGGATGAAACTGCAGCCCGTAAAGAGGATATTTTTTATGTTTGATGGCCATAATCTCCCGATCGTCGGACGACTTTGCTAAAATCTCGAATTGAGAAGGGAGCGTCTTTTCATCAATAGCTAAAGAATGGTAGCGCATGACTTCCAAAGGCTCAGAAAAACCGGAAAATATGCTTTGACCAGTATGATGGATCAGCGACGTCTTGCCGTGCTTAATCGTTTTTGCCGGTTTAATCTTCGCTCCAAAAGCCGCAGCGACCGCTTGATGTCCAAGGCAAATGCCCAAAATCGGGATTTTATGGTAGTAATTGCGGATTAATTCCAGGCATATGCCGGTATTATCCGGTGTACCGGGCCCCGGCGAAATCACAATCGCTTCCGGCTCCATTTTTTCAATCTCTTCGACAGCGATCTCATCATTACGAACAACTTGAACGTTTTTCCCTAATTCCGAGATTAATTGATAAAGATTATAAGTAAAAGAATCATAATTATCGATTAATAAAATCATTTACTCCACCTCCAGCAATGCTTTTGCTTTATTAAGCGTTTCCTCATACTCTTTCTCAGGAACGGAATCATAGACGATGCCTGCACCGGCTTGAACAAAAGCTTTTTCGTCTTTCACGATCATCGTGCGGATGGCAATGGCAAAATCCAAGTCTCCGCTTGCGGACAAATATCCGATCGCTCCCGAATATAATCCACGTTTTTCCGGCTCCAACTCATTGATGATTTGCATCGCTCGAATCTTGGGAGCTCCGGAAACGGTTCCGGCCGGCAAACACGCTTTCAATGCTTCTAAACTATGAACCTCTTTCTTCAACGTACCGGTCACTTCTGAAACAATGTGCATCACATGTTTGTATCGTTCGACCACTTGATCCTTCGTCACGTGTACCGAACCAATTTCCGCTACTTTTCCAATATCGTTGCGGCCGAGATCCACCAGCATACGGTGTTCCGCCAATTCTTTTTCATCCGAAAGCAGCTCTTTTTCCAATCTTTTATCTTCCTCATCCGTTGCACCTCGCGGACGAGTTCCTGCGATCGGGTTCGTCATCAATTTGCGTCCGGACACTTTGATTAAGCTTTCCGGAGATATGCCTATGACAATATAGTCTGAAAAATCCAAATAATACATATAGGGAGACGGGTTTGTCTTTCGAAGCTTTCTGTATAAATCGAAAGGATCCCCCTTATATGGAGCCTCTAGGCGCTGGGATAGCACCACTTGAAAAATATCTCCTTTTCGAATGAAATCCTTTCCCTGTTCTACCATACGGCAATATTCATCTTTGGACACATTGGAGGCAAAGGAAACTTTCGCATTGCTTTCAATGGAATCTTCTGAAACAGGACGATCCAACATCTTTTCTAATTGATGGGCTTCTTTCTCCAATTCTTCGGGTTTCTTGTCACAGCTTAAACTCATCGCCATAATATACACTTTTTGAAGAAGATGATCGAATACAATGATGTTTTCATAAAACATTAAATGCATATCCGGCATTTGAATCGAATCGTAAGGTACCTCCCCAATGTTCTCAATATAACGGATGGAATCGTAGCCAATATACCCTACAGCTCCTCCAATAAAAGGAAAAGGCATGTACTCTTCATCTTGTTTTGGAAAATAGCTTTCCAGCTTCTTAAAAGGATCTCCTTCCGACTGTTCCGTTTCTTTGGCAATCAGATCATGAACCGTTATTTTTCCGTTTTCCGCAATGAATTCCATATAAGGATTCATGCCTAAAAATGAATATCGGCCTCTCTCTTCATGTTTAAAAGAACTTTCCAATAAAAACTTTTTCTTTCCATCTAACTTTTTAAACACTGCCACAGGGGTTAATAAATCCCCTTCAATTTCCTTCATGAAAAAATTCTTTTCTCTCACTACACTCATCTTGACTCACCTTCCTCATCTTTTCTAAATGAAAAAAGTCCTCCAATCACACAGGAATGCCTGTATGGTTGGAGGACGAACTACGCCGCGGTGCCACCTCGATTGAAGCAAAAGCTTCCCCTTTTCGAGCACAGGAATGCTCCGATGCTCTATCCTTTTAACGGCGGAATCCCGGGCATCCCTACTAAAAGTTCAAGACACCTCTCGCAAGGCCATTCCGAACTGCGTATCGCACCGGCTCTCACCTTGCCCGGTTCTCTGTAACGAATCGGCTGAACGTACTCTTCTTGCTCATCGATTTATTCTCTATTCAATTTATAAAGAGAAATACAAAAAAACCCCTCATCTACAAAGGACGAGGAGCCCGTGGTGCCACCTTTGTTGATTGCTTTTACGCAATCCACTCACCGGATGGGTAGTCGTCTTACCCATCCTCCACTGTAACGGAGTGGAACCCGCCAAAGCCTACTTTGTCTGCATTTCGGTTTGGAGCTCGGAAGCCCATTCACTTACCATTTCTCACCGGTTTACACCAACCACCGGTTCTCTGAGCAGAAACGATAAGCTACTCTTCTTCCTCATCGCTGATTTCCGTTCACTTTTCTTAAGACATATGTTAATAAAACTCTTTTAAAATGTCAAACAAAAATTTCAATATATTTCAAAGTTGGCAGAAATTCATTCTCAACCGAGTGATTTACAAAAAGATGACCGTTCTTCTCATAATCAGAACGCAATCAGATCTCATTTACTGCTTCGCTTCTCACTTGAAAATAGACATTACGAGATCAACTTATATGGAGATTCTCCACTAATAGGGAAATCATTGAAAAATTTTTCAATCTTTTTCTGAAAAAAGATTGAAATATTGTCATTTATTTGTTACAATCCAATCAACACAACATATAGTAGAGAATATTCCGCTCTCACTATATATTGAGTATCAATGTTGGAAGAAGTAGGTTTCCTCATCCTTTTCTCTTTTCTTTCTGCTTGCCATCAAGCGGATTTTTTTGTGCCCCAAAATTCAAGATGATTCCAATGTTTAGAAGAATGGCTAAAATTATTTCGTGAAAAGGTTTTGATATTAAGAGAGTACCTTCTGTACGTATATGTCTAATAGCTCATGAAAAAAGGTAGAAGCCGGTCTTTAATGAAAGAATGTTTGAAACAATAAATAGACATTTAAACTGATAATGACGATGGCAACGATCCAAGCAAGAACTTTTAGCCATAACGGGTTGGCATATTCCCCCATTTTCTTATGATCACTAGTGAATTGAATAAGAGGAACCACTGCAAAAGAGAGCTGCAAAGATAAAATCACTTGGCTCAAAATAAGTAATTGAGTCGTTCCGCTTTCGCCATATAGGGCTGTCACAATAACCGCAGGGATAATGGCAATTAATCGAGTAATCAGTCTTCTTAACCAGGAAGGAAGTCGGATATTAAGAAAACCTTCCATTACAATTTGACCAGCTAAAGTACCTGTCAACGTCGAGTTCTGGCCGGAAGCCAATAAGGCAACCCCAAACAGAATGCTTCCAAGCGTTGTTCCAAGCAGTGGAGAAAGCAAGTGGTAAGCATCCCCAATCTCTGCCACGTTCGTCATTCCGGCTTTATGGAATGCGGCAGAAGAAACAATCAGGATGGAAGCATTAATAATGAAAGCAAAGAAAAGGGCAATGGTTGAATCCCAAGCAGCATACTTGATCGCTTGTCGTTTTCCCGATCTCGTTTGTTCGTATTGACGAGTTTGCACAATAGAAGAATGCAAATATAGATTATGAGGCATGACGGTTGCGCCTAGAATAGCGATTGCAATATAAAGCATGGATGGATTGCTCATCATCTCTTTGCTTGGAACAAATCCCTTCAATATCCCCCCTACATCTGGCTTCGAAAGAAACATTTCAGCTGCAAAGCAAGCAGCAATGGTTAGAATGAGAATAATCACCAACGTTTCAATATAACGGAAACCTTTATTCTGCAGTAACAATACGAGAAGTACGTCCAGAGCTGTCATCATCACTCCATATAGCAACGGAATTCCAAACAATAAATTCAAAGCGATGGCGGAACCGATCACTTCCGCTAAATCACAAGCTGCGATCGCCAACTCGCATAAACCCCATAAGACCATTGCCACTGGCTTACTATAATGATCTCGGCACGCTTGTGCTAAATCCCTTCCCGTTACAATCCCCAATTTGCCTGCTAACGATTGAAGCAATATGGCCATTAAATTGGAAAGCAAAATAACAAAAAGCAACGTGTAGCCAAACTGGGAGCCTCCCGCAATATCCGTCGCCCAGTTGCCAGGGTCCATATAACCTACTGCCACTAAGTAACCTGGCCCGGCAAACGCAAGAAATTTTTTCATCCAAGAACCTGTCTTTGGTATACGCAAACTTCTATAGACTTCAGGTAATGTCGGTTGTGTTCGTTTTTTCCTCCAACCTTCTTCCACTGCGATCGACAGTTTTTTTACATGATCACTCATCATCATCACCTCGTTTTGGTTTGTACTAAACATTTTGCGCAAAGGAAACTTTTGAGGCAAAAAAATGGCTCTTACATTTAGAACCCAATATATGCAAAAGAACAGAAAAAGTTTCTCACACAAATTGTACTACAGAAATAATTTTTGTCAAAGCAAACTTTTTTGCTTCATAATACCAACAATATTTCCGACAAATCATTGTGATCCATTACCATAAACTCTGTTTAAATTTTTTATCAAACAAGCCCTTCACCCAACTGACATTTCAATTATTCAATCTTATTCATATATCTTTTCTCGTCCCTTTGAGTTTGAATCGAAATAGACGAGTTTTTCATTACCATTAGAGTATAAGCAGCAGAAAAAACATATAATCCAGCTGTCAATATGTAAACAAAACGAACTCCCCAATGATCTGCCATCCAGCCCATTAACAGAACGGAAAATCCAAACGTAACAAAAATGATAGTTCCAAATGCAGCTAACACTTTTGGTAATAACTCTTCGGGTGTATAAAATTGTAAAAGGGTTCTTTGTGCAATGTTTCGCAATTGATAAGGCGGACCGATAATCAAAGCCATTCCCAAAGCAAACCATGGATTGGATGAGAAGGCAAATGCCATTGTAAATACGCCAATACTGAAAGATCCAATCAACATACTGGACATCATTCGTTTTTCCATTTTATTTGACAATTTCCAAATGAGTAGTCCTCCTAGGATGGTTCCGGCAAAATTACTCGCATTGATAAATCCCCACCAATTTTCATCTTTATGTAAAATTTCTTTTACAAACACTAAAATTATAGATCCAGCCCATATACTTTCTCCGAGTCCACTGATGATCTCCATGAAGGATAAAGTACGAAGGATTGGGTTCCTCCAGATCGTAATCCATCCTTCTTTCATCCGATCCCATTGTTTTTGCCTTACTTGATGGGAAGGAACAATTGTGGAAGGATCTTTCACAAAAAAGAGAGTCAAAGTGGAGAAGAACATCATCATGGCAGTCATCCCGATCACTTGGATAACTCCCAATCCGGCAACTAAAATTCCGCCTAATGACCAGCCGATCAGTAATACTATTTGATCCGAGGTGGACAGTAAACTGTTGGCCTTAACCAAAAATTGAGGTGAAACTAGTCGTGGAACAAGTGCATTTCTGGCTGGAGTTGCCCACCCATGCAAAATCGAAATGATAAATACTAAAAATAAAAACGTTGGAATCAACCATTGGGAAGGAAAAGAAAAATATAGAGCAAACATCAATCCAAAACAAATGGTTTGCCCCATTTCAGACATCCATAAAAGAGTGTCAAGCCGCAAGCGATCCATAAGCAAAGGTGCTGCTAATCCGCCTATTGCCTGTGCACATACTCGCAAAATCGGAAACAGTCCTGCAAAAGCAGCAGAACCTGTTCGATTATAGATGAAAGTCACGATAGCTAATATATAAAATGAATCTCCCAAGTTAGCGATGGATTGGCTAATCCAAAGTAACCGGAACGATTGATTATGTTTCACTTTGTCCCCCTCTTTCCAACAGAATTTGTTTTATCATACCGAATATAAAGTTTAATCATTTCATAATTCAGATTATATAGAATAAAAGGAAAACGAAAAAGAAAAACATGATTTCATAAATGAGAATACAAGATGAACAGTCCAAAACTTGAAATAGGTAGTGCCTCCATTTGGAAAGATAAGAGACCTTTAGCCTTAATAAGTCCGCTCATTTTTATTCTAATTACTTTCTTAGCCTATTTTACCCTTACTGAACTTCATTCTAAGGAAATGAAATTTATAGATTGACAGCTTCATCCATTCGTTTAACAAGTCGATGACATCTTGAAAAACAAAAGTAATGGCTATTTTTTTTGATTGATATTTCTCTATTTTCCAAAACTGCCGATTCCGAATTCGCTTTATAAGCTTCTAACATTCGATGGAATGATTTTATTAGCTAATAATCACATTAATCCGGCCTACATAATAAGGCTCACTCTTTTTATTCGAGTGAGCCTCATTATTACGAACGTAAACGATCTTTATGGATGGTTGATTCCGATACTTGAATGCCATTTTGGTCAACAGACAACAATTCGATTTCACAGTCCAAAAATTGGGCTTGAAGAGATTTTGCCAATTTCTCTCCCTTTCCTTTTTCTGCAAAGGAAAGTACCGCTGGCCCTGCTCCACTTATGGCTGTTCCAAAAGCCCCGTTTTCGCGGGCGCACTTCCTCATTTCGACGAAGTGGTCAATCAGATGGATTCGGTATGGTTCATGAAAGAGATCCTTTTCCATCACATTTCCAGCCAGCTCGTAATCCCCTGTCAACAAAGCCGCTAGAAAGACATTGGAAAGCGCGCTCGCTTGAACCGCTTTTTTTCTTTCAAATACATTTGGCAAGGCCTTTCTAGCTTCTTCTGTTTTCAACTCATAGGATGGAATCACAGCCACAATATCCACATCTAACGAGGAGATATGGACTAATTTCGTTTCTACGCCATCAAAGACGCCGATGACTAGGCCACCGTAAATAGAGGCGCCGATATTATCCGGATGCCCTTCCATTCGGGTACCGATTTGAAGTTTTTCTTCGGACGATAGAGATAAGCCGCAAAATTGATTGGCCAATTCAATGGCTGCTGCTACCGCTGCTGCACTGCTGCCCAGCCCTCTTGCCAACGGAATATTGCTTTCCATTTTGATCGTTAAAGGGGGGATAGCAGCTTTGAACATTTCTGCTGTTTTTTTGGCTATCTGGCAAATGAAATGAGATTCATCATTCGGCAAATCTTTCAATTCGGGGCTTATATGTTCAAATTGCCAATGATCTCCTACACTCGCCTGAATATTCAAATATTTGGAAAGAGCGAGCCCGATGGAATCAAATCCTGGCCCTAAGTTCGCCGTACTGGCCGGCACAGTGATCGTCATGGAAGAACTCATGCATGTACAACCCCTTCAATGTATTCATATACGGCCTTTTCCTCATTCGGCAGGACGACCGGTTTCTTTTGAACACATTGAATCGCCGTTTCTGGATCTTTCAGCCCATTACCTGTCAAAACAGCCACGATGGTGCTATCAGCTGGAATTTCACCCGTTTTTCGCTGTTTGATGATGCCGGCAATCGATGCCGCTGAAGCTGGTTCGGCAAAAATGCCTTCCTCCCTGGCCAACAGTTGAAATGCTTCTAAAATTTCTTCATCTGTTACAAAATCAATTTTCCCGTTTGATTCATCGCGAGCCTTTACCGCTTTTTCCCAGCTGGCAGGATTCCCAATTCGTATAGCGGTTGCGACAGTCTCCGGATGTTCAATCACTCTGTTTTTAACAATCGCCGCTGCTCCTTCCGCTTCAAATCCATGCATTTTGGGCAATCCAGTTTTCCGTTTCTCATGAAATTCTTTAAAACCTTTCCAATAGGCCGTAATGTTTCCGGCATTTCCGACAGGAATCGACAATATATCCGGAGCTTTGCCTAATTGATCGCATATTTCAAATGCTGCTGTTTTTTGACCTTCAATTCTGTATGGATTCACCGAATTCACCAGCGTAATAGGAGAATTTTCACTCAAAGTACGCACCATTTTCAAAGCTTCATCAAAGTTTCCTTCAATGGCCACAATCTCGGCTCCATACATCATCGCTTGAGCTAGCTTCCCAAGGGCGATTTTCCCATTTGGTATGACAATCACTGCTTTTAATCCAGCCCTTGCCGCATAAGCCGCAGCCGAAGCAGAAGTATTTCCGGTGGAAGCGCAAATAATCGTTTGGCTTCCTTCCTCTTTCGCTTTGGCCACCGCCATCACCATTCCTCGATCTTTAAAAGATCCCGTCGGATTTGCCCCTTCCACTTTCACTAAGAGGTTGCAATCTAATCTATCCGATAAACGTTTTAAAAGAATAAGCGGGGTGTTTCCTTCCATTAAGGTTAATTCAGGGGTTTTATCTGTTACGGGCAAAAATTCTTTATATTGTTTTAATAATCCTTCCCATTTCATTTTAAACCGTCTCCTTCCACTCGATAAAAACTTTGAATTCCTTTAACTACCGGCAAATCACGAACATGCTGCAATACACTTTGGTAATTTTCCATTGTCGCTTTATGTGTAACGATCACAATTTCAGCCAATCCTTTTTCCTCCAGAGGAAGTTGAAGAATTTTTTCAAAGCTGATCGAATAAGCAGAAAATAATTTCGTCAATTCTGAAAATGCTCCAATCTCATCTTGGACATGCAGACGGATAAAATACTTGGCAAGACGTTCATCAGCACTTTTTAAGCTTTTCTCATATTGAGGCAGCTGCGAGTTTTTCCCATTTACTCCAAGGCGCATATTTTTCACAACTGCTACGACATCGCTGACGACCGATGTTGCAGTTGGCAAACTTCCGGCACCTGGTCCGTAAAACATCGTTTCGCCCACTGCTTCCCCATAAACATAAACCGCATTGTATTCATCGTTGACGGAGGAAAGCGGATGATTTTTGGACAAGAAGGTCGGCTGGACACTTACTTCCGCCTTTCCGTCTTCTTGGTGGGCATAGCCGATTAATTTCATCGTATAGCCGAGCATATCACCGTATTTTAAATCTTCTTTTGTCACTTTTGAAATGCCGGCCACTTCCACATCTTCAAGGTCGATATCCATGGAAAACGCCAATCTTGATAAAATGGCCATTTTTCGAGCCGCATCGAGTCCTTCCACATCTGCGGTTGGATCAGCTTCGGCATACCCAAGTTTCTGTGCATTCTGAAGTGCTGTTTCATAAGAAAGACCTTCTTTATCCATTTTGGTCAATATATAGTTGGTCGTCCCATTCACAATCCCCATCAATTTCTCGATTTTGTCCGAAGCCAAACCGTCTGCCAAGCCGCGAATGATAGGAATCCCGCCAGCGACACTTGCTTCATAATATAAATCACAACCATTGGCTGCCGCAGCATCTTGCAATTCGGAACCATGAAGAGCGATTAAATCTTTATTGGCCGTTACTACATGTTTTTTCGCTTGAAAAGCTTCTAAAATATATTTCTTCGTCTCTTCAATCCCTCCCATCACTTCTACAACGATGTCAATCTCAGGATTGAGCACTATTTCTTTATAATCAGTGGTCAGGATTTCTCTATTGATCTCAACGTCCCTTTCTTTTTCCAGATCCCGCACAAGCACTTTATGGATGGACAATGAACAGCCTAGTTGATGGACGAGCTGTTCTTGATGGTTTTGAACGAGTTTCACGACTCCTGATCCAACAGTTCCTAGACCTAGGAGACCGATTGAGATTTTCTCTTTCATCAATTTTTCACCTCTGTTTTTTTATGGTGCACATTTGTTTTTATATAAGAGACATTATACATTTTTCGTTCTTGTATTACAATAAAAATTTTGTAAAAAATTCATTTTCACTATATTTTGATATTACCGCCGTTCCGCTAATCCAAAACCAATCCAATTCATACCGATGGCTTCTTACGTAAGTTTGGCAAAAACCTCTTTTCTTTCTGTACAGGCTTCTGTATGGCCAATAGCCTTAAAATAAAGGCTATGTTAATTAATAATTGTTGATAGATTTATTCATACAGGTGTTCTATAATTTATCTAAAGGAACACCTGTTTGGAGTGAATAAAATGACATTAAAAGAACTAATAAATGAGATTTAAAAATTAAATTCAGCAGAACAACATCGTTTGATTACGTCATTTTCAGCAAGTGAACCAGTTCTTTCAAGAAGTAAATGAATGTAAAAATAAAGACGGTTTTACTTGTATACATTGGGGCTCTAAGCAAGTTGTTCGTTTCGGTAAGTATAGGGTGAAACTTGGGCTAAAAGAGGTGGAACGACAACGATACCGTTGTAAAGATTGTGGAAAAACTTTTACTGATGAACTTCTACTCCACTCCACCACACTCAGAAGCCCGACAAATGGTTAGATTTTATTAAATGTATGCTGGAAGGCTATTCCCTCCGTAAATCGGCAGACCTTATTGGAGATATTCATTATGTCACCTTGTTTTATTGGAGACATAAAGTATTGTCAGCCCTAATACAAATGGATTTAGACAAATATTCAGAAATTGTCGAAATGGCTGAAACGTATGTCTTGTACTTCGAAAAAGGAAAAGAAATATCGAGGGGCGAAACCCTCGCAAACGTGGCGGTTCTTCAAAGTTTTGTGGCATTAGTCACGAACAAGTATGTGTGTTGATTGCAAGAGACCGCCAAAGAGCCACCAATTCTGATGTTCTTGGTAAAGGTCGAATTGTTAAATCCCAATTAGATAAGGCTATTGGCTCTAAATTATCATCCGACAATATACTTTGTACCGATGCTTGGAGAGCTTTTTCTACCTATGCCAAAAGCAAAGGACTTGAACATTATCGTTTCAAGTCAGCCGGTAAAGAACGGGTAAAAGAGTTGTATCATATCCAAAACGTCAATCATTATCACAGCCGATTCAAAGGTTGGATGCAACGATTTAATGGTGTAGCGACAAAATACTTCACCGATTATTTAAGTTGGTTTCATTTCTTAGACATGGTAAAGCACCACAATGATAATGAGATGGTAAAGAGATTGATAGTTGAAAGTTGTTTATCACCAACTAATTCCACATATAAAAACCTTAGATCATTGGACTTTAGTTGATAAATCTTTGAGAAAAAATTTCTAAATTTTAAATATTTTTTAAAATATCCCCGTATCATAAAATGATAGTTTTGATAAAGTAATATCGAAAGGAGTTAATATGCAGAAATATACCTACTCTCCCCCGAAAGTTAAGGATTCAACTAAATTAATTGATGTGATTGATGAACAAGGTAATGTGAAATGTAAATTCAAAAGAACTTACAAAAACCTTTTAGTAAGACTAATAAATTATTGGGGAAATTTTGATTGGTACGCTCAAATTGACGTTTACTCCAATGATGGAGAACTCGTTTATCAGTGCAAGAAGACAACTAAGTGGGTTGGACATCCATATTATCAAGTTTTCAACTGTAAAACCAATGAGGTGTTTCGAGTAACCTATAAAACTTGGCAAAAGATTCTACCTGAATTCCTCATTACAAGTCAATCAAATGAATTTACAATGAAAAAAGAAGTAATGGATTGGGTAAGGTTCTATCATCAAGGTAAAGAAGTGGCAAGATGGAAAATGAAAACTACTGAATGGTTCAAGACATATTTAGAAATGGAAGAAGGCTGTCCTATCCAAGACCCAGAATTTTTCATTTGCCTTTTTCAATGTATTTTTTATATTGGCGACTAAATAATTATTGAATTAAAACTAAAATTAGCCTAAGAATAATTTATGTTAAAAAAGGAAAATGGACAACCATATTCCTTTTTTGTGCTATTTGGTTTAAAAGGCATCTAAAAACAACAGCTAACAATATCTATCTAAATATCAACATCATTCTTTAACAAAGCCAAAATAAAAAAAGAGACATTTGTCTTCCTTCGCTTCTTATCTATATTTTCAATCGTCGGCTGCCCGCTGCTCGATTTTCATTTTAGAAGGCTGTTTTAAAATGGGAGTCCTGTATTCTTTGTACTTTTTCTTGTAGATTAATCTTGCTTATGCTTGAAGCTACGAAAAAATTATAAATAAACCAATATACGATTGGAATATGACAATAGAAATCCTGTTACGATGAAAAAATGGTTATACGCATTTGTAAAAAATGGTTACAGAATTAGGAAAATGACTAGGCTCAAAAAAAAAGAACAACACTATCAAGCTGTTGTTCTTCTAACGTACATGATTCCATTCGTTTTCCAGCGAAACCTTTTTGAACATTAAGACATTGAAATGGCCTTTAACGCGGTAGAAAGGTCTTCAATTGGCATTTTGCAGGCGTGGTTCTCACAAATAAAAACAAGTAAATCTTTTTCTTTTTGCTTCGATACTCCCTCCAGCCATTCCGGACGATGTCCAGACCATACATCAAACGGACGAAATGGTTTCCGGCAATGACGCAATACAGCTTTCGTTTCTGAAGTGTCAGACCCGATGACGATGACTTCCCGCCCTTGAGCAAACAGCGCCATCACTGCTTGCAGCATATACAGAACGGATACAGGAAAAGCGTTCAGTACTTTTGAAAACGAGCGTACAGACATTTCTACTCTCTTCATTAATTCCATATCACCCGTTAATTTGGCTAGTCTCCAAAGCTGATAAGCTGCTACGCTGTTTCCAGAAGGATAAGCTCCATCATAACTTGGCTTCTCACGGACTAATAGTTCTTCTCCAACGCGGTCTGTAAAGAAAAATCCGCCCTTTTCATCCCAAAAATACTCGAATAGTGCATTTTTCAATTCAATGGCAAAAGAAAGCATACGAAGATCCTCTTCTGCTAAAAACAATTCAAGAGAACCCCACAACAAAAAAGCATAATCATCCAAATAAGCGCAGTATTTCGATTCACCATCTCGAAAACGCGCCATTAATTTTTTCTCTTTCCACACATGTTTTTCAAGAAATGCCATTGCTTTACGCGCTTGCGCTAATAAGTCAGGTTCTTCAAGTACAGAACCGGCTTTTGCCAATGCAGCGATCATCAATCCATTCCAAGACGTTAAAACCTTATCATCGATATGCGGTTTTACTCTCTTTTCCCTCGCCTGAAAAAGAAGCCGTTTCGCCTTTGACATAAGATTTTCTAATTCTTCCACACTTAAATGGTGTTTTGCCGCTATTTTTTCAGGATCGGTTTGAAGCAAATGAAGAATATTTTTTCCTTCAAAGTTGCCTTGATCGGTGACATGATACAGCTCGGA
>JADBKC010000194.1 GCA_014896555.1 Caryophanales bacterium
GTTTGATGCTCTTCAACACTTTAAGCAAGATCAAGCGGAGGTTGAAACCGAGCTAAAACCAGTCCGGCTATCCATCCGCTGCCCGTCATTATAAAGGAGGAAGTTGTATGTTTGAAAAATGGGCAGTAGCTTTGGCAGACCAAATCAAAAAAATAAATCCTGAAGAAACAGAACCTCATGACGTACTCGTATTCGGGTTTACGATTCTATTCAATCTTCTTTTTACGTTTCTTCTTTTGCTGATTGTTGGCTGGATCATCGGAGTGCCGCTGTTGACTGTTGAAGTGGCGTTGTCCTTTATGATTCTTCGGATATTGACGGGCGGCGCCCATTTAGATCGGTCTATCGCCTGTTCGATTACAAGCTCGATTCTCGTTCTGGCGTTCGTTTGGCTCCCTGTATCGCCTATTTTACTTTTTTGCTACTTTGTGGTTAGTCTCTTGTTGATCGCAAGATTTGCTCCTTACTATGAACCGCATCAAATCAAGCATTCAAAGCAGTGGGAACAAAAAAAGAAACGTGCTTCCATATTGTGGGTTATCTTTACCTTTATCATCTACTATATTTTTTCCTCGCCCGGTTTCGTCTTCGGCGCATTGCTGCAAGCCCTTTTGCTGACACCGGCAGGCATCAAGTTTATCCATAAATTAAATAATTTCACCATGAAAGGAGGTGAATATTATGAAAAAAGCAGCTAAAATTTTATCTAACACTACCCGTGTAATGGCTAATGTATTTGTTCAAGCTTCCAGCCCACTCGCACATGCACCTAAGATCCCCGAAAGCCTGAAGAAAGCAAAATAACTGCCTTAATCTGAAAGGTGGACATGTTTATATCAGAAGGCTGCCCACTACACTACCGGGACGCCTTCTTCATTTTTCTTTCATCACACTTGTTGATGGTGAGCATCACCATCTTCTTTCACCCTATTTTCCAGAAACGACGAAACGGCTATTGACAACCCTTAAGTATAGATTTAAGATTTTGATAAAAGAAAAAATTCTTTCTTCTTTTTTTTTAATTCTGTCATTTTGAAAATAAAACAGTAGTCATAAACAAATAACGGCCACTAGGGGTGCCGATAGTGATCGGCTGAGATTAAAGTGATACTTTAAAACCCTTCGAACCTGATCTGGATGATGCCAGCGTAGGAAAGTGGAGTATAATCTTATTATACTTTGAGAGCGCTTAGCCCACTTTCCAACATAGGAAAGTGGGTTTTTTATTGTACAGAAATAATCAAAATATTCCCAATTCAACATTCATCAAGGAGAGAATAGCGATGAAAAGAGCGCTGCACGTGATTTCCACAGGAAAACAAAGTTTTGAAGATTGGCTTTCGATCACCGTGCGAATTCATCCATGGGTCGATTTTATTCATATTCGGGAGCGGCGTTGGAGTACAGAGGTAATCAAAAAAGGGGTTGCGGATTTGGAAAAACATGGAGTTCCATTGACAAAAATCATTCTGAACAATGAACTGGATTTAGCTTTACAGCTTGGTGTCCTTGGTGTGCATTTTCCGGAAAAGTCTCACGAGGAAAGAGATCATGAATATTTCTTAACAAAGGGGTATTCCGTACACAGCGTCGAATCAGCCACGGATAAACAAAAGAAAGGCGCTCAATACCTGATTTTTGGCCATATTTATCCTACTAAAAGCAAACCGGGCCTCCCTCCAAGAGGATTGGCTGCTTTAAAAGCTGTTGCTTCAGCAGTACAAATTCCTGTTATTGCCATTGGCGGCATTACTCCACAACGCGTTTCCGAGTGTCTGAAAGCTGGAGCAGCGGGCGTTGCGGTTCTTTCTGGAGTGTATGAAGCCGAATTTCCTGAACAAGCGGCTAAATCTTACAAACAATCATTATGGGAGAGGGATCACCATGCAGAAATATGATGTCATTATTATAGGTGGCGGCATCAACGGAGGCTCCATCGCCTATCAGTTGTCAAAACGCAGCTATCGCATCGCCGTGCTGGAAAAAACACGAATTGCATCTGAAGCATCAAGCGCTGCAGCCGGTATGCTGGGAGCACAAGTAGAACCGAGAATAGACGGGACCTTTTTTGATTTCGCCCGTAAAAGCCGTGATTATTTTGATCAATTGGTTCCTGAGATTGAACAAGTTTCCGACCAGTCTGTTGATTTTCTTAAAAATGGTATGCTGCGGATCGCGTTCAGCGAGAAAGAGGCAAACATGCTGAAAGAAAGAATTGCATGGCACCGTGAACAAGGCGAGCCGGCAGAATGGCTTTCAGCCGATGAAGTATCTCAAATGGAACCAGAAATGAAAGCCGAAATTGTCGGTGCCGCTTCTTTTCCGAAAGATGGACAGGTCATGCCAGCTCAGCTGACAAAAGCTTTTTTCAAAGGAGCTTCCAATTTGGGGGCTGATATTTATGAATTTACATGGGTCAAAGGATTATTGGAGCAAAACGGAAAAATAACAGGAGTAGAAACAACTTCTGGCTGTTTTTATGCCGACAATATTGTGATCGCAGCGGGCGCCTATACTCCCCATCTCTTTCTTCCAAACGGAGCTTCGTCGCCGGCGTTCACGCCAGTTAAAGGAGAGATCCTTGCTGTCAGACCGGAAAAAACGGTTATTACAGCGACGATTTATTCATCAACTGTTTACATCGTCCCAAAAGCCAATGGAGAAATTTTCATTGGTGCAACGGAACGTGAAGGTTCCTACGATAAGAAAGTCTCATTTGAAGCCATTCGTCGACTGTCTGACGAAGCGTGCCGCATTGTACCAGCACTCCATTCTGCAGAATGGTCAAGAGCTTGGGCAGGAGTCCGTCCGCAGACGATAGACGGTCTTCCCTATCTAGGACCTCATCCTGATTTCAAAGGACTGTGGCTGGCAGCCGGACATTTCCGCAACGGCATATTGCTGTCAGCGTTGACTGGGGTGTGGATGGCGGATCTAATAGAGGGAAAAGCGGATCACCATCCGGAGTGGAAAGACGCCTTTGATCCTGGACGCCACTTGAAAAAAGGAGTGATTCCGTGATTGTAACGATTAACGGTGTAAAAAAAGAAATACCGGAAAATATCCGTACAGTCGAGCATTTATTAGAGCATTTGCAAGTTCAAGACAAAAAACTGGTAATCGAAATAAACGGCGAGATTTTGAACAAAGATCAGCACGGACAATTTCGATTGAAATCAGGAGATGTATTAGAAATCGTTCATTTTGTCGGAGGAGGATAACATCATGTTGAAAATTGGGTCCTACACTTTTCAGTCTCGTTTATTTTTAGGAACCGGAAAATTTCCAAGTGCAGACATTCAAAAAGAAGCCATTCAAAAATCGGAAACGGAAGTATTAACATTTGCTGTAAGAAGAATGAATATTTTTGATCCTGAACAGCCTAATTTTTTGGAAAATATCGACCTTTCCAAGTTTACACTTCTGCCCAACACCGCCGGTGCCAAAACGGCCGAAGAAGCCGTTCGGATTGCAAAACTCGCGAAAGCAG
>JADBKC010000030.1 GCA_014896555.1 Caryophanales bacterium
ACGATGGTCAGGAGAATAACCATGTATCATGATAATCGGTTTACCTTCCCCTAAATCTTCATAATAGATTTCAGCTTGGCGAACTTTGCAATATGCCATATTGAATCCTTCTTTCTTTAAATAATAAAAAACTCTTTAACTAATATTATACTTTCACTTTTTGTTTCTTAAATTCCTTGTTCAACTAAACTGACCCCTTAGTTTAATAAAAAAGAAACATCCTTCATTATGATTTTTTTACGAATAATCAAACTTTATTTTCAGTCTACACCGACGGTCATGTTAAATATAGTACTTTTTGGCTCCCCTTTCTTACAAAGGGTATATACAATGTTTCTTGTTTTCTCAGCCAATATTCCTGTTTGATAAAACTGAAAAACACGCCTGTTGATAAAAGGCGTGTTTTGTACATTTGAAGGTATTTATTCGACATGAATGGATTTTGTGATATTTCTGTTTTGGACTTCAGGATTCCGATGTTTTTTCATCGCATACAGTACGCTGAAGGCCCATATAAGGAAAACGGCAAAATTTATAAAACTGTTCCACGTATCAGATAAATTTCCAAACTTTAATAATGTTTGGACATTCGTCAAAATGATCATTCCACCAACAATGACACCAAGCAAATGGGAAGGAATGATTTTAATTAAAAATGCGGCTATCGGTGCGGCAACCATACCACCCATCATTAACGCCAATGCCCAAATCCAATTGATTTCATTCGCTCCTAGTGAAAGTAGAAATCCGATGCTTGACGAAAGAGATACAGCGAATTCGCTCGTATCCACCGAACCGATTACTTTTCTAGGTTCCAGATCCTTATTGGATAACAATGTCGGGGTTGCAATCGGTCCCCATCCCCCACCGCCAGTCGCATCAAAAAAGCCAGCGATAAATCCTAACGGGATAAACATTTTCTTCGACACTTTTTTCCCTTCTGCCTTGTCACTCTGACTGTACTGGAAGATAAAGCGAAATATAATATACAACCCTAAAAGCAGAAGAAAAATGGATATATACGGCTTTAACATGTCTCCTGGAAGATGACTCAATACGGTTGCTCCTAGGAAAGCCCCGATGGATCCAGGAATAATTAATTTCAAGACAATTTCTTTGTCGACGTTTCCGAAACGCATATGAGATATGCCGGATGCAGCTGTTGTCACCACTTCTGCCATATGAACAGAAGCTGAGGCTGCAGCTGGCGCGATGCCATACATTAACAGCAATGAAGTAGACGTTAAACCATAGCCCATTCCAAGCGAACCGTCTACCAATTGCGCCGCCAAACCAACTAATGCAAGCACGATTAATTTTTGCAAGATTGCGACCTCCTTTCAAACAATAAACAAGTCATGATAACTCGTTATTTAGTACAGTTTGCAGTTGATCCATAAACTGTTGTTGCTCTTCTATTGAAGATAAATAAATGGGGTCTACCGCTTTTTTCAGCCATTTTCTCTTTTCTTTCGGATCTGAAATATGATGTTTGATGATCTCCCTAATTTCGTATAAAAAATCTAAGTAAGATTCATATCGTTCATCGTATTGCCCGGCTAGTTGATTTCTAATTTCCTTTGCCAAAGTAGGACTAGCTCCTCCTGTTGATACACCGATCACCAACTTTCCACGGTTGAAAGATGCTGGGATCGTACAATTACCATTTTGGGGATCCGTTGTATTGACAACAAGCTGCTGAGGCCTTGCTAGGTTGGCTATCTGATTATTAACGATTTTGGAATCAGTGGCAGCGATGACAAAAAAAGCGTCTTTATAATCCTCATATTCAATCGACTTTTGAATAAGCGTCACTTTTTTTTCTTTTGCGAGTGCCACGATCCCGTGGTGAAATGTAGGACTTACAACGTGTACGTGAACGTCATATTTAAGTAAATGTTGAATCTTGTGATAGGCAACATGACCGCCGCCCGCTACAACGATTTTTTTGTCCGATAAATCAACCATAATAGGAAACATGAATTTCCCCCATTTTCAATGCATGTTCTACTCGATCTTGGACAGCCTTTTTCAACAAAGGATCATACCCCAAATAACGGCATAAGATGACATCCTTTTCTGTATCAAGATCATGAATTTTCTTTTCCATCCCTTTCATCAAAAGACCGGTAAATAACAAATAAGGGAGAACGAAAATTTGATTAAGCCGAGAATCCCTTACCATCTCTTCTAGAGCTTCTTCAAAGCTAGGAGATGCTCCTGTTAGATAAGAAGTTTTCACATAAAAATACTCGGTTTTTTGCTTAAAACAATGAGCAAGTTCGCGGAAATCATGCTGCATATCCTTGTCTCTGCTCCCGCGTGCAACCAATAATACCCCGGCATTTTCTTTTATCGCAACTCCTGTTTCTTTGATTCTCTCTTTTAAAATCTCCGCCACGCTGTTATGTATACCGATCGGCTTTCCATAAAGGATTGACACAGATGGATAACAGACTTGCAGCTGTAGTAAGATTTTAGGAATATCAGTTTTCACGTGTCCTGCCGCAAATAATAGAATGGGAATGACATATACTTCATCTGCTCCTTTTTGTAGGCAGCGTAGAAAAGCATCTTGAATCGTCGGCCGGGCCCATTCAAGAAAAGCGATTTCTTGAATGGGAATGGATATCTCTTTTTGCACCTGTTGGACAAATTGAATCGCTTGTTCGCACCCTTCTTTTACGCGGCTTCCGTGGCAAATATATAGGACAGCTTTCATACGGATACCCCCATTAAAGCAAGCGGCACGCTTTCTTCAAACCATTTCAGTTTATCCCGAAGCTTTACAACTTCCCCAATCACAATCATGCTTGGATTTTCCACCTTTTCTTGTTTGACCACCTCAACAATGGTTTCAAGCGTTCCCGTTACAGTCCGCTGCTGGGAAGTCGTTCCCCAATGAACAAGAGCTACTGGGGTTTCTTTCGGTTTGCCAAATTTCAGCAACTGTTCTTGAATATACGGAAGATTGCTGACTCCCATATAAATGGCCAGTGTATCGATTCCTCTTGCCAGCGCCTCCCATTTCAAGTCTTCACGGGCTCCTTGTTTGCGATGGCCAGCCACAAACGCAAAACTGCCGCTATACTCTCGATGGGTGACGGGAATCCCGGCATAAGCCGGGGCAGCAATTCCTGATGTTATGCCAGGCACCACTTCAAACGGAATACCATTATTTACCAAAAATTCCGCTTCCTCCCCGCCTCTTCCAAACACAAAGGGGTCGCCTCCTTTTAACCGCGTCACTGTTTTCCCTGCTTTAGCATGTTTTACAAGAATATGGTTAATCGTTTCTTGCTGGAGATGGTGATGTTTCGGCAATTTGCCGCAGAAAATCAAAGTGGCTCCCTGTTTGGCATAATCCAACAATGCGGGATTTATGAGGCGGTCGTACAAAATCACGTCCGCCTCTTGAATGGCTTTTACTCCTTTTAATGTAATTAATTCTGGATCGCCCGGGCCGGCTCCCACCAGGAACACTTTTCCCAACTTTCTCAACTCCTATCAGTATTTTGCGTATTGATCATGATCGGTGCCTATCACAAATCCGCCGCCATTTTTTAGTTTCTTTTTTTCGTATAATACGATCTCTTCAATCGGAGGTAAGGTTAAATAAAATTTTTCCAACTCTATTTCAACTAATTCAAATGCCTGTTCGTCATTGTCGGCTGCAATGATGACAGGTATCATTTGTTGATCCTCTGTGATGACTTCAAAACGATATAGAGTCATAATTTTCCTCTTTCTTATTAAGCTGTTAAAGCCAAATGGTTTAAAATACGATCCAACTCTTCTTGAAGAGGTTCCACCCCAACGCGTTGGAAATATTCAAAAAACGTTTCTCCATTTAATTTCGTTTTGCTGAAATACGTTAAAAATTCTTTTAATACAAATGGCAGTTGCTCGCCTTCAATTCTTCCTTTTAATTTTTGATTGAATTGGCCGCCGTTCAGCAATGTTCCGCCAACATTGATTTCAAATGCTTGCACCATTTTCTTTTCTTTATTTTTCATTAGGACTCCTTGCAATCCGATATCAGCAACTTGCCGCTGACCGCAAGAATTAGGGCAGCCCACCATATTGATGCGAACCGGAACGTCCACCTCTACTTCTTTATCAAGAAATGCGGCAAGCCGTCTCATTCTTTCTTTTGTCTCAGTCAAAGCCAAATTGCAAAATTCAATGCCTGTGCATGAAATAGCATAAGCGGTAAAATGCGGTGGGCGCACCGAGAATTTTTCTAAAATGGGTTCGCTAAGCAGAAGGTCCACTTTTTCAGTTGGAACATTAGCAATAATCAGATTTTGCGATTCGCACGTACGAACTTCTCCATTTCCATATTTTTTCGCTAGTAAGGCCCATTCGAACGCTTCTTCTGATTGAAGTCTTCCGACTGGTACGTTCAAACCGACGTAATGAAGCCCTTCTTGTTTTTGTGGATGAACCCCATAGAAATAGCTGGCGTTCCATCCTTTTGTCAAGTCAATTCCTGCTTCAGGAAGCGGACCGATAATTTCTAACAATTTTTCTTGGAACTTTTCCGGACCCCAATCAGCCACTAAAAATTTCATACGTGCATGATTCCGTTTTTCCCGATAACCATAATCACGGAAAATCGTAAGAACGCCTTTTACAACATCCTTTACTTTTTCAGGAAGGACAAAGATATTGAGTGGAACAGCTAATTTCGGCACTGCTGATAATCCGCCGCCAACTTTTACATGGAAACCGATCTTTTCTTCTCCATCGATTACTTTTTTGGCCGGGATAAACGCCAAGTCATTGATTTCAGCATGTCCGGAATTATAAACATTGGCGTTGATCGAAATTTTAAATTTCCGAGGCAAGTTGGAAAAATCCTCATTGCCAGTCAAAAATTCATGTACTTCATGTACGATAGGACGAGTATCTAAAACTTCATCTTTATCAATTCCAGCCAATGGATTACCGATAATATTCCGAGGAACATCACCGCAGGCAAATGTGCTAGTCAAACCAACTTTTTGCAAGCGGTCAAAAATTTCCGGAATGTTTTCAATTCTTAGCCAATGAAATTGGATGGAATGGCGGGTTGTAATATCAAAAAAGTTTCGACCAAAATCTCTTGCGATGCCGGCCAGAGTTTCCAGCTGTTCATTTTGTAAAATTCCTGTCGGGACTTTTACTCTCATCATAAAGTAGCCGTCTTCTTTCGGGCGCTGCAAATAAAGACCAGCCCATTTAAATGCTCCCCATTCTTCTTGGGGAATGGATGAAAATCCGTTGTCTGCATAGTACGGGATATCGTTGAAAATCTCCAAACCGTCTTTTTCCAGTTTACGAAGTTCATCCTTATTCAACTTAGGATTATCTTTCCACACTTTTTCGTAGCTCATAGGGATTCCTCCTATAGATCCAATTTTTTTCTTTTATATAGAACAAAAGCTGTTCCACACATTCCTCAATGGAAAACCGATTCGTTTCCAATACGATTTCAGGTGCTTCGGGTTCTTCATAAGGGGAAGAAATACCTGTGAATTCTGGAATTTCTCCATTGCGCGCTTTTTTATAAAGTCCTTTTGGATCTCGTTCTTCGCACTGGCTGAGGGGACATTTGACATACACTTCCATAAATTCATCGTCTTCTAGCAAATTTCTGACGGTTTCACGGTCTTCTCTGAATGGTGAAATAAAAGCGGTAAATACCATTTGACCGCTGTCCACAAATAATTTAGCGACTTCTCCAATTCGGCGAATATTTTCTTTTCGATCTTTTTCTGAAAATCCGAGATCTTTATTTAAACCGTGGCGGATATTGTCCCCATCTAATACATAAGTCTGTACCCCTAATTCATGAAGTTTTTTGGCGACGCGGTTGGCAATCGTAGATTTTCCTGATCCCGACAGCCCAGTAAACCAGAATACGGCGCTATGATGCCCGTTCCGTTTCCGGCGGTCCTCTTTTTGCAAAGATGGTTCATGCCATACGATATTTTGTGCCATTCTATATTCCCCTTTTTGCTGACTTATTTGTACACGTTGAGTTGTGATCAAGTGAAGCTTTAGTAGGATGAAACAGGCCGCCAACCTCCCGCTTAAAGAAGTTAACGACTTGTTTAAGCGCACCAACGCTTTATTGATGAACCGGAGTTTTTTCTTTCAGCCCATTCATTAAAACTTCCACTACTTCTTTCCGGCTAAATGTGCTAGGCGGCACTTCCCCATTGCGGAGCATTTCCCTTACCTTTGTTCCTGATAATATGACATGATGTTCTTTGTCATGCGGACAAGTTTTCGTAGATGCCATGCTTTCACATTTCGTGCAGTAAAAACTATGTTCAAAGAATAATAAAGTGATATCAATTTCCTCTTGAGTAAATTGATCAAATATTTTTTGGGCGTCATACGTTCCGTAATAATTCCCGACTCCTGCATGGTCTCTTCCAACGATAAAATGCGTGCAGCCATAATTTTTGCGCACCATCGCATGGAAAACAGCTTCCCTTGGGCCGGCGTAGCGCATGGCTGCTGGGAATACGGCTAAAAAGACACGGTCCTCTGGATAATAATTTTTCAAAAGTACTTGGTAGCTTTCCATCCGGACGTCAGCAGGGATGTCGTCAGCTTTTGTTTCCCCGACAAGCGGATGTAAAAAGAGGCCGTCCACGATTTCAAGGGCTGATTTTTGAATATATTCATGTGCCCGGTGAACCGGATTTCTTGTTTGAAAGCCGACGACTTTTTTCCATCCTTTTTCCGCAAAAATTTTTCTCGTTTCTGCCGGGTCAAAATAAAATTCACTAAATTGCGTTCTTTTAATTCTTTTTACAAGAACAATGGGACCTCCCACATACACATTTCCGCGGCTGAACATTTTTTTTACACCCGGATGAGCAAGCTCTGTTGTTCTATAAACGAATTCCGCCTCTTTTTGTTGATCCGGTTCATAAATATCTTTGATGGTGATCACACCGTATGTTGCACCGTCAAAAGTTAGTCGAACACGTTCCCCCATTTGAAGAGTAGCCGCTTTTTCTTTCATGACCGGCAGCGTAATGGGGATGCTCCAAACAATGCCATTAGAGAGCCTCATCGTTTCGACTACACGATTGTAATCCTTTTCCTCTAAGAATCCAGTTAAAGGGCTGTAGGCTCCTGTCGCGATTAATTCAAGATCGCTTAAAGAAGTGGAATCGAGTTCAATTTCTTTTTCAATATCTTCGATTGGATATTCTGGATTGTATGATTGAATGAGAACGCCTCCGTGCGGTTTTATTTCTGTCATGCAAAGGACCCTCCTTTTTCTATATATTAAATCAGTATACTTGGTTTAATGGTTTTAAGAAGGAAAATGTAAACCGCATTCCGTTTTTTCGGTGCCTTTCCATCTTCCGGCCCGCAAATCTTCTAAATCAAATACAGGAGAGGTGCAAGGCTGGCATCCAATGCTAGGATATCCTTGATCGTGCAAAGTATGGTAAGACAGCTCTTCATTATAGGCATACCGCCAAATTTCTTTCCAAGTCCAATGAATTAATGGGCAAACTTTAATTTTGCCGAATTTTTTATCAAGGTTTATGTAATTCGTATGTTTTCTTGTCTCTGATTGTTCCCTCCTCAATCCTGAGATCCATGCTTCCACAGGCTCGAGAACACTTTTTAGCGGACCAATTTTGCGAAGATGGCAGCACAAATTCGGATCTTTTTTCCATAATTCTTCGCCGTATTGTTCGCTTTGCTGTTGCAGCGTTAATTTCGGCTTTTTCATCACGATGTTCAACTCGGGGTAGCGTTCTCTCGCTTTATCAATAGTTTCGTATGTTTCTTGAAAATGCAGTCCTGTATCCAGGAAAACGACGGTGGCATTTGGATTGATTTTATAAATCAAGTCGACCAATACACTTCCTTCTATTCCGAAACTGCACGAATAGACAATCTTTTCTCCATAATGGTCATAGGCCCACTCGAGAACTTCTAGCGCCCCTTTCGCCTCGCTCTTTTCATCAAATTCCGGAGGTTGAAAGTGGCCCCACGTGTCAAACGTTAATAATTCGCTCAAAATACCCCTTCTTTCTATACCCATTAATGTTCTTTATTAGAGGTCTATTATATAATAAAAAAATCTTTCCATTTCAGGAAAGAATCAGTAGGTACCATATCATACATACCTTATCTCCCAAAATGGATGCCATTTTGCTGGAATTGGCACCTTACCTTTTTTTCAAGGCAGGTTGCCAGACTTCATTGGGCCAGTTCCCTCCGTCGTTCTTGATAAGTTTAATTGCTTTTTATTTTATCAGAAAGTTATCAAAAGTCAACGAATTTTTTCATAGTTTTTTGATAGGAATTTACAAGTTTTGTAGAATCCATTTTTTCTTTTCATATAAACGGACTAACTGGATGTAAGATTGGGCAAGAATGGAGATCCGAAAAAGAGCTGAATGTTTATAAGAAAAATGAGTATGAACATCCCAATTCGTTCGTTTTATGAACTGCATCTATAATTCCAAAATGGCACAAATGAATCGTTGTAATGCATATCTTTTTTATAAAAAAAATTCTCCCATCAAAAGCATAAGCTTGATGATGGAAGATCATTCTTTTTTATTCATGTCATCAATTTACAGCGTTCATCGCCGCAGAAAATTCCTTTACTATGTATCGGACGGCTTTTCTGTCCATCCTTCTATCACCGTACCGCTTTCTGATTCGTCAATGACAAAAGAGCCGTTTGAATAGCGGTCATTCTCTCTTAATTGGGAAAGGGAAACAGTTTCTACGACTCCTTTTTCAGTTTGCAAATAAACGATGGATTCATTGCCGGTGAGATCCAAATACGCCATCCGATGCGGATGAGATTTTAATTCTCTAAATAAAATTAGTCCTCGTTTGGCTCTTGACATTTTTTCCATTTCATTCAGTTTCATTTTTTTCACAGCTCCGCGCTGAGTTGCCACAAAAATATAAAGCTGCTCACCCCGGGCAAAAACCTTTCCTCTGACCACATAATCATCTTCTTTTAAATTGATGCCTTTTACCCCAGCAGCCCTTGGTCCAACGGTATTTATTTCTTCTTCTTCAAACCATAACCCATATCCTAACCGTGTAGCGAGAAACACATCCATTTGGCCATTTGTCAAATACACATCTATTACTTCGTCATTGTCTTTTAAATGAATGGCCACAAGCGGGCGTGAATAGCGCTGGGCTTTATACTGGGACAGTTCTGATTTTTTGGCCATGCCGTTTTTCGTGAAAAAGAGAAGATAGCTCTGTTCCTCAAAATTTTGCACCGGAATGGCTTGAACGATCTTTTCGTCTTTTCCGATGACGATCAGGTTGGCGATATGCTGCCCCATTTCTTTCCAGCGAATATCCGGCAATTCGTGTACCGGAATATATAAATAATTCCCTTTGTTAGTGAACAATAGCAGCACATCAGTGGTGCTCAATTCCGCTTGGAACAGCAACCGATCTGAATCTTTCATTGCCAAATCGGCACCGCTTGAAGCCGAGTAGGAACGAAGACTTGTTCTCTTAATATATCCCTCTTTCGTCACGGTTACCATGACGTCTTCAATAGCAACGGTCACTTCTGGATTGATTTTGATTTCTTCTATTTCTTTTTCAATGGTCGTCCGTCTTTCATCCCCATAACGCTTTTTCATCTCGATTAATTCCTTTTTAATAACGGACAATAGTTTCTTTTCGCTTTCCAATATGGCCGTCAATTCGGTGATTTTCTTTTTCAAATCCTCCGCCTCTTTTTGCAAAGCAGTGACATCCGTATTGGTAAGGCGGTACAGTTGAAGGGAAACGATCGCTTCTGCTTGCGGTTCAGAGAATTCAAATCGATTCATTAAATTCATCTTTGCGTCTTTTTTGTCTTTTGATCCTCTAATCACCGCAATCACTTCATCGAGTATGGACAGCGCTTTGATTAATCCTTCTACAATATGTTGTCTTTCTTTCGCTTTTTGCAAATCGTATTTTGAACGGTTCGTGACCACTTCTTTTTGATGGGCGATATAAGCGTCTAACAGGGCAGACAAACTCATCAGTTTCGGTCGGCGTTCATGAATGGCTACCATGTTGAAATGGTACGCAATTTGCAGATCGCTGTTTTTATACAAATAGTTCAGAATTCCTTCTGCATTTGCTTCTTTTTTCAGTTCAATGACGATCCGCATTCCCGTTCGATCTGTTTCATCTCGGACTTCGGCGATACCTTCCACTTTTTTATCAATGCGAAACTCTTCGATCCGTTTGACAAGATTCGCTTTATTGACATCAAACGGAATTTCAGTCACCACAATTTGTTTGCGCCCGCCGCGAATCGTTTCTATTTCCGTTTTACCGCGTATCACAATTTTTCCTTTTCCTGTTTCATATGCTTTTTTGATTCCGTCAATTCCTTGTATAATGCCCCCGGTCGGGAAATCAGGGCCTTTAATGACCTTCATCAGATCGTCTACGGTGCAATCAGGTTGATCCATTCGCATAATGACACCGTCAATAATTTCTCCTAAATGGTGGGGCGGTATTTCCGTCGCGTATCCAGCCGAAATACCTGTAGAACCGTTCACAAGCAAGTTCGGAAATCTTGCCGGGAGGACGGTCGGTTCATATGCGGTATCATCAAAATTAGGGACAAAATCAACCGTTTTTTTATCAATATCTCTCAGAAGCTCTGATGCGATCGCAGACAATCTCGCTTCCGTGTAACGCATGGCGGCCGGAGGGTCGCCGTCGATGCTTCCGTTGTTTCCTTGCATTTCGATCAGCAGGTTCCGTAATTTCCAGTCTTGGCTCATCCTGACCATGGCTTCGTAAACAGAGGAATCTCCGTGCGGGTGATAATTTCCAATGACATTCCCTACCGTTTTAGCAGATTTTCGAAAAGCTTTATCATGAGTATTCCCGTCGACAAGCATCGCATACAATATGCGCCTTTGTACAGGCTTTAAACCATCGCGGGCATCTGGCAGCGCCCGTTCTTGAATAATATATTTGCTGTAACGGCCAAAACGGTCGCCCAACACTTCCTCAAGCGGTAAATCCTGAAAACGTTCTTCCATTGCCATCGACTATTCAACCTCCTCTCGATGGGACAGATTTTCATTTTCCAGCAGACTCGCATCTTCTTCGAGGCCAAATGCCACATGATTTTCAATCCATTTGCGACGCGGCTCTACTTTATCTCCCATCAAGGTCGTCACTCGCCGTTCTGCACGAGCGGCATCATCGATTCGAACCCGGACGAGCGTTCTTGTTTCGGGATTCATAGTCGTTTCCCACAGCTGGTCCGCATTCATTTCGCCTAGCCCTTTATAGCGCTGAATCATATAGCCTTTGCCGACTTTTTTAATGGCCGCCTGCAATTCCTTTTCCGTCCATGCGTATTCCACTATCTCTTTTTTCCCCGTTCCTTTGCTGACCTTGTACAAAGGAGGAAGCGCGATAAATACTTTTCCCGCTTCAATTAATGGCCTCATATAGCGATAAAAGAACGTGAGAAGAAGTACTTGAATATGCGCTCCGTCCGTATCGGCATCCGTCATAATAATGACTTTGTCATAATTGGAGTCTTCTACCGAAAAATCAGGACCGACACCGGCTCCAATGGCATGGATGATCGTATTGATTTCTTCATTTTTAAAAATATCCTGAAGCTTTGCCTTTTCCGTGTTGATTACTTTTCCACGCAACGGAAGCACAGCCTGGAATCTCCGGTCGCGTCCTTGTTTGCAGAGCCGCCCGCGAATCCTTCCACCAAATACAATTCATTACGATTAGGATTTCGCGATTGGGCAGGTGTCAATTTTCCGGAAAGCATAGAATCTGATTTTTTTCGTTTTTTCCCGTTTCTCGCTTCTTCTCGCGCTTTTCTTGCTGCTTCTCTAGCCTGAGACGCTTTGATGGCTTTTTTGATCAACAAAGAACTGATATCAGGGTTTTCTTCTAAAAAGTAGGATAACTGTTCGGAAACAACGGCATCTACAGCGGAGCGGGCTTCGCTTGTTCCAAGTTTTCCTTTTGTTTGGCCTTCGAACTGAAGCAATTCTTCCGGGATCCGGACGGAAATGACAGCGGATAATCCTTCACGAACGTCCGAGCCATCTAAATTTTTATCTTTTTCTTTTAATAAATTGACTTTTCTAGCGTAATCATTAAATACCCGCGTCATCGCTGTTTTTGCTCCAGCTTCGTGAGTTCCCCCGTCTTTTGTACGGACATTGTTGACGAAGGAAAGAACATTTTCCGAAAATCCGTCATGAAATTGAAAAGCAAACTCCACTTCAATTCCGTTTTGCTTCCCTTCAAAAAACAAGACAGGATGCAAAGTTTCTTTATCCTCGTTCAAGTATTCCACAAACGCTTCAATGCCGTTTTCAAAATAAAACGTATCATGCTGGTTATAACGTTCGTCCCGTATATCGATCTTGAGCCCTTTTAATAAGAAAGCACTTTCCCTCAGCCGTTCACATAAGATTTCATAATTGAACACAACCGTACTAAATATAGTCGGATCAGGTTTAAAGTGAATTTTCGTTCCTGTTTTCGTCGTTTTTCCGATTTTTTCTAAAGTCGTCTCCGGTTTTCCGCCATTTCGAAAGCGTTGTTCGTAAATAAATCCGTCTCGTTGAATGGTCACAATCAGCCATTCCGACAAGGCGTTTACTACTGAAGCGCCAACCCCATGCAAACCACCGCTCGTTTTGTAGCCGCCTTGTCCGAATTTCCCCCCGGCGTGAAGCACCGTGAGAATGACTTCGGGAGTCGGCTTTCCAAGTTTATGCATTCCAGTCGGGATTCCCCGGCCAAAATCTTCCACACTAACGGAATTATCTTTATGTATGACGACTCTAATTTCATCCCCATAGCCAGACAATGCTTCATCCACTGCATTGTCGACAATTTCATACACCAAGTGATGCAATCCTTTCGAATCGGTTGATCCGATATACATTCCAGGCCTTTTTCGAACCGCTTCCAATCCTTCTAATACTTGAATCGCATCCTCATTATATTCGATTTGGTTCTTCTTATTTGCCAAAGAACATTCCCCTTTCAAAAACAAAAAACAAACAGACGTTCGTATTTCATTATAACATATATATCGATAAAAGAAAAATCCATCCAAATGACCAAAAAAGTCATTATTCGATTTTGTACAGGACTATTTTATCCTTTGAAAAGCGTTCTCCATTCACGATCAAAAGACACCTATGCACTATTTTACCTTGTCATGAGAAAAGCGCAAGAAAGGAAATGAAAAAGCTGACTCAAAGAATAGAGGGCCAGACCTCGCACAATGGGGGTCTGGCCCTTTCTTAGGTTATGTTGTTTATTTTGTCATAGCATGCTCGATTTTGATGCATCGATTCATAATGACGGTGTAGCCTTTTTCTTTTAAATATCGGTACACTTCTTCATTTTCGATCCCTAATTGTGTCCAAAATACAGGGCAGTCAATTTTTGTAAACTCTTCGGCGATTTCTGGCAACGCTTCCGACCGGCGAAATACATCCACAATGTCAACAGGGCCTTCAATATCCGTTAAAGAATCAACCGCTTGAACACCCAGCACTTCATCCACAGCCGGGTTCACGGGGATGATTTCATATCCTGCCTGTTGCATCGCTTCTGCTACTTCGTAAGAGGGGCGATTTGGATTACTGCTTAGACCCACAACGGCAATTCTTTTTGCTTTTTTCAAAATTTCTCCAATTTCTTCTCGCGATGGATTCTCAATCATATAGTTTCCTCCTTTTTTAGCCTACACCTATTTACTCTATTCTATATCTAAAATCTAATTCCTGCTCACACACGCTTTGCTTCCAATAAAAAGTTCTTTTTTTGTTGATCCGAACCATGATAAAATAGAGTGAAACTTCCAATTGGGATGTCCTGTTCAGCGGAATATGGTATTGTACAATTTCTTTCATGCTATTCTTCAACGATTCTTTAGTAAATGGATTAAGGAAAATGAGAACAGATAACAACAATAAAGTACGAAAAAGGGGCAATGACCAGCATGGAATATGTAGTCTTCATTTTAATAGCTTATTTACTTGGATCCATTCCATCTGGCTTGATCGTAGGAAAGTTATTTTATGGTGTGGACATCCGCGAACATGGAAGCGGAAACTTAGGGGCAACCAATGCCTTCCGCACACTCGGGATAAAAGCAGGTTCTGTCGTGATTGTCGCCGATATATTAAAAGGGACGCTAGCTACTTTGCTTCCTATTTGGTTCGGTGCAGACTTGCATCCCCTTATCGCCGGAATGGCAGCTGCCATAGGGCATAGTTTTCCCATTTTTGCCGGATTTCGAGGCGGAAAAGCAGTGGCTACGTCAGGGGGAGTGCTGCTGGCGTATGAGCCGGCCTTGTTCCTATTGTTAGTCGCAGCCTTTTTGATTAGTTTGTATATTTCCAAATATGTATCGCTTTCCTCCATCATCGTCGCCATTATCGCTGTGATCTATACTTTCTTTAAAGGGGATGTCCCCTTGATTATTGTCGTGCTGTTTTTGGCATCCTTTGTGATTTTCCGCCACCGCGCCAACGTCAAAAGAATTCTAAATAAAACCGAACCAAAAATTAAATGGATGTAAAAAGAGCTTTCATCGAAAGGCTCTTTTTTCTTAGGACATTCTTAATGGTTAATTTTTAAGACCCCACGTATAATGAATCGCCTATGGGGGACTTAAATCGTTTAGGGACTTCTGATGTACTCTCAAACTTGTGACAGACGATGTCATGAACTCGAACTAGTACTTGAGATAAGGTGTTTCGATGATTCCTCAAGCCGACGCGGGTCCAGCAGTCTTTCAAGCTCCTTTTGAACCCACGGCAGCCTGCATGAAACACAGGCCCTTTCTTTACTTTTCCACACCTATGCTCGGAGCATCCACTCTCGATTTCGTCAGGTAGATGACTAAGCTCAATATCGTTATGAGGAAGAGTGCGCTCGTTCCTACCGTACCGAGACCAAGACCACCGGCTTTACGAGGCTGTGACAGAAAGTCGCCAATAGAGGCGCCAAATGGACGGGTCATGACGTAAGCAATCCAGAAGGCCAACACTGCGTTCATCTTGAAGCGGTAGTAAGCGATCGTAACCACCGCGATAGCTGCGGCGAAAATAAGCGCTGATGTCAAGTAACCCATGTTAAGACGCTCTGCTATTAGGTCACCGGCTGCTGTCCCCAAAGCGAAGGTAAACAGGATGGTTAACCAATAGAATGCTTCCCGCTTGGTCGTGTAGATGGAGTGAATGGACAGTGTCTTCTCACTCGCATACCATGCCGCAAATGTCGCCAACAGCACGATGGTAAAGACGGTAGTCGTAATCTCGAGAGGGACCCCAAAATGGTCCGTTAAGTTGTCGGAAGCCAGTGTGCCGACGACACTGATCAACGTGACTGCAAGCCAGTAGATCCCTGGGACATACTTTCTCGACTTGAACTGGAAGAACATCGTGATGAGCAAAAGAACAGTCATGACTAAAGTCGTATTAGTCAATCCTAAGTTCAGCTTTTCGTTCAGCAAGTCTGCGGCCGTCTCGCCCACCGTTGTTGCCATGATCTTGATGATCCAGAAGAAGATTGTAACTTGTGGAACCTTGATTAACATCTGCCGGAATTCCATTTATGAATCCTCCTTATTTTTCTATTACTCCTTTTCCGCTGAAAGCATTCATAAGATTGCCTTTCTTACATTCCTTATCTATTCTTCCTATTTCCATTAAATGGTTTCTGTTTGTAAAAAACTAGTTTCAACTCATGTCTGCAAATGAAATTAGATCTTCAATGGATGAATACATAAGGTAATTAAAGCGGAACCTGCAGCCTTAAATACAATTCGGCAATAATTGCTTTTATCGTTTCCTTTTTAGAAATCTTATTGATAAAATCAACACAAAATCGGAGCGGTCCTATTTTGTCAGTACCCCACCTTTCATTTATAATCACTTTAATGGACAAAAATTCGAGTAGAAATGTTCATTTATCCATTTATTAATTTGTTAATTTGATGATTGCAAAAATAATTGATCGGTTTGTCCGTAACGAGCGGCTTTAATGGATGTCGTAAATTTTCACTTCACAAAAAATTAAAATGGGAAGACTTGTGCGGTGGAGCGTCATTTTGGCCCTGCGAAAGTATGTTCTAGAGGTTAGAAACAACATTAATCACTGACACAAGCGAATCAACATTCATTGTGTTGGCGAAATAAGAATAACGTTATAAATCCATTTAACATGGACAAAAGGGACTAAAAGGAAGAGGCTCCAATTCCTTTTTTCCATACAATTATGCTACAATTGCATAGGTGCTAAAATGAAACGAGGTGTTTTCAGATGAATATTCAACTATCCAAAAAAGCGGTTCAGTGGTTTGAAGAAGAAATGGATGTGAAAAAAGGAGACTTTGTACGATTCTTTGCCCGTTATGGAGGTTCCAGTCCACTTCATCAAGGATTTTCGCTGGGGGTTTCAAAAGAAGAACCCATTCAGATTGGAGCCAAAGCAGAATACAATGGTGTTGTGTATTATGTAGATGAAAAAGACCTCTGGTTTTTTGATGAACATGATCTTTATGTTGATTATAATGAAACATTGGATGAACCGATTTACCAATACACACCTCAATCTTAAAAAGTAAGAGGGCGGGCCCAAAAGAAAATTCTTCTTGAGACCGCCCTGAAGAATAAAATGAAAACGTTGAACTTAAAGGCGAAAATGCCGGATATGATCGATCATTCCTTCTGATTGAAGGATTTCTTTTTGTTTTTCACCAAGAAGATCAAAATGGGAGTAACCATCCTTTCGAATGTGAATCCATTCTTTTTTCAAACCGTATTTTTTTCCCCATTTGGCTAACTTTTCAAGGTCATTACACCCTATTTTCGTCACACTATGACAGTCAGGAAAGCGGCTGTCTAACCAAAAATGTGTTAAAAATGCAATTTCACCATTATCAATTCGCTGTTTCCATTTTAATAGTTCTTCCCTTTTAATTCCAAATGCCATGACCGTTCCTCCTTGCAGATCGGATAATGCTTGGACAGGCATTTTCGCTCGTTCCTATGCGGGAAACTTTATCATAGCGCGAAACCGATTGAAACCATCTTATTTTTCACAGAAACGGCCATTACACCACAAGGGTCTACCTTTCCCTTCTTGCCATTTCATCAATGTACCCGTATGTAATCATAGAATTAGATTCATTTCTGTTTCCGAAATCAGCATGAACGTTTGCCTTAAGTCTTTGATGCATAACGACATTGTACCACAAACCTCGATTATACGCGTTTAAACAATATTTGTTGGAATAAAAAAAGCCGACTCCTATGAGTCAGCCCTAAAATTGGTTAACGTATTTGCTGATCGGAAGCTTCATCTTTTATTTCATTGCGGAAACCTTCAATGCTTTGACGACGTCGTTCATTTTTTTCTTTGATTTTTTCTAATTGTTCTTCAGAATCTGTATAGGCCATTGATTCTTCCGCTCTTTCCATGTTTTCAATCGTATGATGAATCATGTTTTGCAATTTTTCAACGTTGTCACTGCGATCGTCTGGATTTGGACGATGATTGGTCATGAAACATCCTCCTTGTCGTTATGTTGATGAGTTGTATTTACTCTCCTTTTGTCTGGATCACTTGTGCATGCTGTCCTGATTTGTCTTGCATTTTTTTCCCTTTATTGCCTCCTGCTGCACGAGGCTGGGTTCCTATATGATCGGGTACAAAATATTTGCTTTTTTTATTTGGATTGCTCATAAAAAATTCCCCCTTTACATAAAGTTTCTCCTGTTCTGGGGGGATTATAACGAAAAAAATTATTCCGCTTTTTCCATTCGACGCATTTCTAGTCGAGCCTCAAGCCGCTCCTCAATTTTGTCTAGCGCTTGTTGATCTTGAAGCAGCGCCTGTCGGTTCTCTCTCACTAAATCATGAAATGATCTTTTTCTGATTTTTCTCATTTTGTTCCCTCCGTTATCAGTGTTACTGATTTTAGTATGGCCAAGCGGAAGAAAGAGTATAAACAAATTTGCAAAATTTTTTATTATTTTAGCCAATTTGTCATTTGCTGTAGTTGTAAATTTCCAATGTGTTTATCAATAATCATCCCATTTTCATCGATCACATAAGTTGTCGGAATAGCTGCTACTTTATATGTTTCATTCACTGTACCATCTTTATCTAAAAGAATGGGGTATGATATTCCATATTCTTCCGCAAAATGAGAAACATTCGACTCAGGATCAATATTGACCGCCAACAATTCCACTAATCCTTTATTTTGTTCATAAAATGTCTGCAAAACTGGAATTTCTTCTTTACAGGGTGGACACCACGTTGCCCAAAAGTTGATGATGACTTTTTGTCCTTTTCGTTCTCTTAAGTGTACCCAATCCCCTTTTAATGTTGGCAACGTAAAATCTGGCGCATTTTCGCCTATTTTTAATCCGGGGAGGCGATCCCCTTTCTTTTCACGATGATCTTGCCTACCTGCCTTTTCAGTTAGAATAGACTGATCATTTGCTTCTCTCTTTGAAGTATCTGGAATTTTATCGGCTTTCAGATGTTGGCTGGCAATTATCAGCAAAAGAGAGGCAATCATTAGGACTCCCCACTTTTTTTTGGTCATGCGGACACATTCCTTTCGAACATGGTTTGTCCTATTATATGCATGTTTATGAAAATTAGAAGAAAAAGGAAGAACGAAAAAGAGGCTGACATTATATGCCAGCCTCTTGAAAGAAGGATTACGCATGTTTTAATTGTTCAAATTTACGACGAAGAACCATTTGTAAGATTCCACCATGACGATAATAGTCAAGTTCTACTTCTGAATCGAAACGGACCATCACTTCGAATTCTTTCTTGTTGCCGTTTTCGTCGATTGCCGTCACTTTAATAATGTCATGAGGTTTCACATTATCGTCGATATGAACATCAATCGTTTCTTTGCCTGTTAAGCCAAGAACTTCCGCGTTTTCACCTTGTTTGAATTGTAGAGGGAGAACACCCATCATCACAAGATTAGAACTGTGAATACGTTCAAAGCTTTCAGCGATAACAGTTTTAATTCCTAAAAGTTTCGTTCCTTTTGCTGCCCAGTCACGGGAAGATCCCATTCCATAGTCTTTTCCAGCGAGTACTACAAGACCTGTTCCGTCTTGTTGATATTTCATGCAAGCATCATAAATTGGCATAACTTCTCCTGTCGGCCAATAAGTTGTAAATCCGCCTTCTGTTCCAGGCGCAATTTGGTTGCGAATACGGATGTTCGCAAATGTTCCGCGCATCATGACTTCATGGTTCCCACGTCTAGATCCGTAAGAGTTGAAATTACGCGGCTCTACGCCTTTTGAGCGCAAGTATTTTCCTGCTGGAGTATCTATTCCTATGGCTCCTGCAGGTGAAATATGGTCTGTTGTAACAGAGTCGCCAAATTTTCCAACTACGCGCAGACCTGTAAGCTGTTTGATTTCTTCAGGATTTTCAGAGAGCCCTTCAAAGAATGGAGGGTTTTGAATGTAAGTCGAATTTGGATCCCATTGGTAAAGCGGTTCATTACTCGTTTTAATCGCATTCCATTTTGCGTTATCATCGAAAACACGTTCATATTCTTTACGGAACAATTCTGGAGTTACCGTACGTTGTACCACTTCTTTAATTTCATCGGAAGAAGGCCAGATATCCTTAAAGAAGACATCGTTTCCATCTTTATCTTTTCCGATTGGGTCGTTTTGCAAATCGATATCCACTGTTCCAGCAAGTGCGTAAGCCACAACTAATGGTGGTGAAGCAAGGTAGTTTGCTTTTACAAGCGGATGAATACGTCCTTCAAAGTTGCGGTTTCCGGACAATACAGATGTTACGAAAAGATCGGAATCCGTAATGGCTCTTTCAATTTCTGGAAGCAGCGGTCCGGAGTTACCGATACAAGTCGTACATCCATATCCAACAAGGTTAAATCCGATTTGTTCAAGATAGCTCAACAATCCGGAGTCGCGCAAATACCCAGTAACAACTTTAGATCCAGGAGCTAAAGACGTTTTGACATATTTCGGTACATTTAGTCCTTTTTCAACGGCTTTTTTTGCCACCAATCCAGCACCGATCAATACATAAGGGTTGGATGTATTCGTACAAGAAGTGATAGCTGCAATGGCAACTGCTCCCGTTTTCATCGTCACTTCTTCGCCGTTTTCGAACTTCACGACCGCTTCTTTGTCAAATTCTTTTTCCGTCAACCCGAAACCTTGCGTGCCTTGTGGTGCTGTAACGGCTTGTCGGAAAGAAGATTGCATTTTGGAAAGCGGAATTAAGTCTTGCGGGCGTTTTGGACCCGACAAATTCGACTCAATTTCAGAAAGATTGATTTCTACAACGTCTGTGTAGATTGGATCTTCTTTAGGATTAAAGAACATATCGTTTTCTTTTAAGTATTTTTCAACAATTTGGATATGTTCTTCTTCGCGTCCAGTCAAGCGTAGATAGCTTAACGATTCGTCATCTACCGGGAAGAATCCGCAAGTAGCTCCATATTCAGGCGCCATATTGGCAATGGTAGCACGGTCAGCAAGCGGCAGCTTAGAAACGCCCGGGCCGAAGAATTCAACAAATTTTCCTACCACGCCTTTTTGACGAAGCACTTGAGTAACTTTTAACGCCAAGTCTGTCGCAGTCGATCCGTTTGGCAGTTCTCCAGTTAATTTAACACCAATTACTTCAGGAATTGGGAAATAAGAAGGTTGTCCAAGCATTCCTGCTTCTGCTTCGATACCACCAACGCCCCAACCCAATACACCAAGTCCGTTGATCATGGTTGTATGGGAATCTGTACCTACTAGAGTATCTGGATAGGTTTCATATTCATTCGGGCTTGTTTCTTTCACGTGAACTACGCTTGCAAGGTATTCAAGGTTCACTTGGTGAACAATCCCTGTTGCCGGTGGAACTGCACGATAGTTTTTAAAGGCTTTTTGCGCCCAGCTTAAGAATTGGTACCGTTCAGCATTTCGTTCAAATTCCAATTCCATGTTTCTTTCCAAAGCTTCAGGAGTTCCATATTTGTCTACTTGAACAGAGTGGTCAATGACAAGATCTACCGGAATTTCCGGATTAATCATATCTGGTTTTCCACCCATATCGCTCATCGCTTTACGCAGCGAAGCCAGGTCTACAACCGCTGGTACACCTGTAAAATCTTGCAAAATAACCCGGGATGGTTTGAACGGAACTTCTCCGCCCTTTACTTCTTTTGAACCCCATTTTGCCAAATTTTCAATATGTTCCTTTTTAATGACTCTGCCATCATATTGGCGGAGAACAGATTCTAATAAGACTTTGATTGAATATGGCAAGCGGCTGACATCTGCCACATTGGCATCTTTTAAAGCCGCTAAACGATAATAATGATATCGTTTACCATTCACTTCAAAAGATGAACGGGCGTTAAAAACGTCGTTTGTCATCCCAATTCCCCCTCTTCTGTTATGTAAATACTATGTAACGAAAAGCTTGAATGGAAATTCAAACTCTTCCTATATGCTAATCATAATACAAACGCTAACATAAGTAAATAACAAGAATGTTATTGTTTTTCATAAGTTTTCCTTATATCGACAAATTGTGTCGATATAAATGCCAATCATTGGCATCATTTTTTCTCTTCATTTTTCAAATTTCTCTTGAAACTTTAACGATCATTGCCCGTATTTTTTATTAGTTAACCATATATATAGGAGGCGATCAAAATGGAAATTCGAAAGCGTCCCGCATTAAAATTAAAGAAGAAACCAGTAGAAAACGTTCTAAACATTATTTCATTATTAGTGTACATCGGAAGTGTTATACACTTATTCATGCACTGGTCTTCCTTGCCGAATCGAGTTCCAATTCATTATAACTTGGTTGGAGAAGTGGACAAATGGGGCAGCAAAGAAGATATTTTTTTCCTCCCGATTACAGGCGCCATTTTATGGATAGGTCTTACGATTCTCGAAAAATTCCCTCACATTTATAATTACACGGTTACCTTAACGGAAGAAAATATAGAACAGCAATATAAAAATGGACGTACAATGATCAACGTTGTAAAAAATGAAATATTCATTTATATGGCTTATTGTAATTGGAAAGACGTGAATGTAGCATACGGTCACCATGTTTTATTAGACAATAGGGATTCGCTTATATTTCTTATCATCCTTTTCGGTTCGATGGCATTTTTTATAATAAAGTCGTTCCGTTTGCAATAAATAAAGAAATAAAATGATTGATTAATCATTTTCATTATAAACAAAAATCTTTCCTATCCATCCCAGTCTTCTTTATCATCGTACCTGTCACAGTTGAAATACTGCTTGATGGAATCATAAAAAAAGGAATTTTGATACGCCTATAAATTTCGAATGGACATAATATGTAAATGATATTTATTTGGCTGACTGTAATGTTGCGCAAAATGATATGGAAAAGATTACACTGTCAGCTGCTTTTCTCCTTATTCTCCAACTAATTTTTATAAAGTTATTGACCTTCGTTCTAATTCACTTTATAATTTTTAACTGTGTCCCGGTAGCTCAGCAGGATAGAGCGACAGCCTCCTAAGCTGTAGGTCGCGAGTTCGAATCTCGCCCGGGACGTTTTTCAATTCGCTTTATTCATCTTTTTTTGCGGTTCTGCAAAGGAAAGGAGACAGGGAGGTTGTCAAAGAATCGAGACAGCCTCCCTTTTTTGCCCCCATTATTAAAAATAAATTCACCGGATTGTAGTGCTCTACGAACGGTCTCATCTTGTTATTTATTTGTCTCCGTCCGTTTTGAAAGCCGCATTGATTCAATGGATACACAATGAAACTATTATACTATACTCTTTTAGACTATACTCTTTTTTTGGTTACGTGCTGTTGCGTGCAGGTCGGAGTGTGTTAATGATCTGAATTCTTTGGTGATAAAGGCTTTAAATGGGCGATCTCCACAATTCCCTGAACATGACCTGTTACTATTTTTTCAATAAACTTGGGATCTTTCAATTTTGCCGCATCTTGGGTATTATCAATAAAGCCGTTTTCCGTTAATAGCGCCGGCATCCGGCTTTCTCGAAGAACATGAAAGTTTTCCTGCTTTTTCCCTCGATCATAAAATCCCGTTGCTTTTACAATTTCCTGATGAATGGTATTTTGATACGAGGAGGTAGGTTGTCCAGCCCCGGGATAGATAAAAGATTCGAATCCAGTTGCTCCGCCGGAATTAATATGAACTGATAAATAATAATCTGCTCCCCAAGCGTTTGCTTTCTCTGTTCTAGCGGGCAGCGTCGGATAACAATCTCCCGTGCGGCTCATGAGAATGTCAATCCCTTCATACTCATTTTGCAGTCTGTCTCGAATACGTTGACAAATCGTTAATGTAATATTTTTTTCCATAAGACCGTTGCCTATTGCTCCAGAATCCTTCCCCCCATGTCCTGGATCTAAATAAAGTTTAAACAAAGTTCATCCCTCCTTTAGATATTCGACCAAATCTTATCCCTCTAATTCCTCACGATTGTCTAGGACATAAAAGCCTTTGGTGAAATTCTTTAAGGGCTTAACCACGCGATTCTGTTATATACATACGGAATTTTTCAATATTTCGTTACGGTCATCATCCAAAAATGAATAACGATAAAAAAGACCGAATCTTCTGATTTTATCATGCAAAAATCTCCCAATTATATCTTGCAGGAAGGATCACATGCTAGTAATAAGGAGGTGCTTCATATGACCAAAAGAAAATCAAACCACTTAATACCTGGAATGAATGCAGCCAAATCACAAGGAGATGGAGTTGGATATAACGAAGAGTTCTCCAGCGAACCACTGACTGAACAGCAAAGACAAAACAATAAAAAAAGAAAGAAAAACCAATAAAGTGTCGCTCTCTTTGACAAGATGATCATCTCAAAAATCATCAATCAAAAGTTGATAGTGCATACAAACAAACATCGCCTTTTTTGGCGATGTTTGTTTATTCATATTGATTTACTTTTTCCACAATATCAGATAAGACTGTCTGGTATTTTTCCAATTGCTTTCTTTGAGTTTCTGTTGCAATTTCTAATGCATTTTGACTTGCTGATAAGCTTTGTTCACCTCATTTTTTAAATGAGACAATTGGGAACCAAAATCGGCAGAATCGACAACCAATTCTCGGGAAGCTTTTTCTACTTCAGAAACTCTCTGCTCGGCATCTTGAAACGCACGCTCTTTACTTTTTTGATAAGACATGATGGAGCAACTCCTTCATTGAAGAATCGTTTTTATTTTGTGTAAAAAACTACGAATGATTCGGTGTTTGTTTTCAACAATCGTACACAATAAGTTATAGCAAGGAGGGATAGACAATGAACAAAAATGATGGAAAAAATATGAGAAAAAATGCACCAAAAGGGCATCACACTGGCCAACCTGAACCATTAAGCGGTTCCCATAAAGTCAAAAACAGAAACCATACCCGTCAAAAACATAATCCTGGCCACGGAATGTAAGAAAACACGCCGGTGATCCCGGCGTGTTATTACATCTTAACGTTACATAAAAAAATGAAAAGAATGATTTTGAATATGATAACCATTAATTATCCAGCCACATTAGTTTACATAATATTATTAATGACTGTAGGCGAAGTTCCTCGCATTCATCTTTAGTAAGATCGATTTTTGAATGGATATTGTTGGACATCTGACGACTTACAAATCAGAATGTTTTCTTGATCCATTGAGCCTATTTGCTTTTAACCGGGTTACTTGTCCTTTCTTTTTCGTATTTTTTTCATACTATAACTAAGGAACTTTGATCACCTATTGTTTTTTGCCACTGAGATGGAATTTGGTGATCTGCTGTGTGGTGCTGAAGTCATAATCGTTTCTGTCAAAAACGATCTATTATCAATAATGAAGAGGGAGGTGTCTTTATGTCAGTATTCCATTATCATTCCTTATGTCGAAAACATATGGGGAGAGCTGTTCGCATAAGAACTCGCGATGGTATAATTCATGAAGGAATCATTCATCGCGTCAGTCATGATAAAGTATTCATCCGTCCTCTTTCCGGGCGTCGTTTTAGCCGTTATGGTGGTTTTGGTTATGGTTGGGGATATGGCTTTGGAGGAGGCTTCGGTATTGGGATTGCATTAGGTGCAATCGTCGGATTCGCTCTTCTTCCTTTCTTTTTCTGGTAAATGAAATGTTATTAGGAAAGTAGCGCAAGTTTCCCCTCATCATGTCCGGATGGTTATACATCATTATATGAGGAATTTAGCTTTTGCGGACCTCGTCTCTATGACATCACTTATTTTATCTCTAAGAATGGAGAACTAGCTAATCTATAAAAGTCTCAAATAATCTTAATAACAAAAATTATTTGTATCCATTCCTTTATGCAAATCACGGACAGGACAGTTCCATCATCTCGTTAAAGCATATCCGTCTTACCTTTAATCGTTCCACGTTTTTTGAAATGGAAATTCCTAATAGCTTTACTTCGGATTCATGCAAAACTGATGTAGATGAAAAAGGGGTATCACAAACAATATATAAGCAAAAGAAAGCTGCAACCCAATGGGCGCAGCTTTCTTAACCCTAGTTATAGATTTTTCTCTAATTCGATTTTAGAACGATATTACCGCTGAGAAGGGCGAAATCCAGCGGCTTCCGCTTCTTCTCGTGAACAGAACATTTTTTCTGGTTTCGTTTCATCATAATACTCGTCGCCAGGCATATGGTATATTTTTTTACCAGAACTGGAAATGTTACCTTTAATATGGCAGTTTCCTTTGGAATGGTCTAGTGTTGATGATTTCTCTATATCTGTTCGTGAACCTCTAGAGCTATGTTCTTTACCATCCGAATTGTATCCATGATCTGTTACATAATTTTCAATTGACCAAATGCCTTTCTTTTCTTTTTGTGCTACCGCTTGAGCGGCTCTAAATTCATCGACATATTTTGTATTAGGCGGAAAGACCGCTACACGAGCAAGGCCCTTTTCAATCAGCAGTTTATTATAATTTTGATGATTTAACCAAACATAAGCAAGCAGTCTACCGTACTTATCCCTCTCTTGAACGTCGAACTCCAGTGTAACGGTTTTACCAGTCAATTTTGATTTTGTAAAGGCGGATGCTTCCGGACCAAACGGTTGAACCCCTAATCTTGGATGCTTCGTTTCTGGTGTATCAACTAAAATCATCCGCACTCGTTCTTCTTTCCCATTTTCTAATCGAGCTACAAATGTATCACCGTCCACTACACGCAGTACAACAGCACGTAGCCCTTTTATATCGGTGTCTTTTGTTCCTGCATAGGCCTCTTTAGACTGATGATCGGATGCTTTTTCAGTAGATTCCTTGGCAGCAGATTCGGTTGTTTTAGTTGTAGATTGATGCTTATTTTGCTGACCGCCGCTTGACGAACAGCCAGACAATATAAGCATGCACATACTAAAGATGGCGAACCATTTTTTCATACTCTTTCCTCCCCAATCTATTATGAAAACATCTCCCTGTTGACTGCTAAACGAAACGGGGAACGGCAAAACAACCTAATCTTACCAAATAAAAAAGTTATGTAAACTCAAAAGCTTGTTGATTCAATCATTTTATATTTATTCGTGTAAAACAGTACATCTTCTACATATTGCTCACTATGATTATAAGCGTAGACAGCTTTCTTCCAATGGCCATTAGCCGCTCCGTTTCGTGCCAAATAATTGGCGGCACTAAAAACGGCATCTTCAAGATTAAAAGGATCCGCCTTTCCGTCTCCGTTGGCGTCAACACCATAGCCACCATATTTTTTAATGACAGCTGGATTGGTTTTATCTTTTTCTGGAATTTTTCCTTTTCCTTTCCCTTTGCATCCTGGATATTTCCATCCTACAAACGTACATGGCATAAATTGCATTGGGCCTTCCGCACCCGCCGGCGAAACTAATGGACCTTTAGAAAACTTCGTTTCCACTCGATGATGGGCAGCTAAAAGTTCCCAAGGTACCCCATATTTTTGCGCCGCTGCTTTATAAATCGGAATATATTCCTTCGGTATGTTCACATTCTCTTCAATCTTTCCATTTGTCCATTTATAAGTCATGAAACCAATCACAATGACCAAAGGAAAAAGAAACCAAATGAACGCTTTTTTCTTCACTGTGCTTGTCACCCAATTCAAAAGAGATCTCCATGTCTATATTATGAATAAATTGGAATGGATGCAAGTGTGTTTTTTCAAGGATTGGAAAGTAATGGGTTGACAGTCTTTGCACAAATAGAAATTGAGGTGACTAGACCTGACCACGAACAGTTCTTCTTAAAAAACTTTTTTCACTCATTGACTCCTCCATCGATAATCGCTTCCTTTTCCACAATGATGAAACTGTGTGAATTGGTTTTTTCAGCATTCGAAACTGTCTAGAATGAAAAGTGATAGATCCATTCAATCTTTTTGGATTTAGTGTTGGTCCTACTTCTTCATTCTATTTTTGAAAAAAGATTGTTTATCCGTTCCATTATGGAATAACATGAAAATACTACTATTACACCATCAAAAGCACGTTTACAATCCACTGATTTTCCTTTTTCTAATGATATAAGTGGATACGAGGGTATATTGGAAAATTATAATTAGAATGCAGAACTTTCCTTCAATTCTACACGTGAGTAAATTGATTTTTCTTGTCGTTTCCATGTATACTGCTCATGGAAAAGATTTCACCTTCTTTATGTCTACAAGGTGCAAGGACCCTTCTCTTTTGGAAGATCACTTTGTGGTTGTTTAGGCGATCTTATGAATAGAATACAAAGCGAAATGAAAAGAGACGATGAGGATGAAAAAGGGGAATATATTTTCATTTATACACACGATGGAACTTTTAAACAGCCGATTATTGATTTATTGGAATCAAATGTTTCCAAAAAACATCAGCATTTCCCAAATTCTCGTTTTAGCCGAGCTTTGGGAGAAAGGTCCAAGGAAACAATCGGAACTTGCCATGCGGCTTGGATTTACACCAGGTGCGATGACCAATATCGCCAATAAATTAATCGAGGCAGGAGTAGCAGAACGAATTTCAGATGAAAAAGACAGAAGAATTGTTTATTTGACGATAAACCAATCTGGAGAAGATTTGCTTCT
>JADBKC010000195.1 GCA_014896555.1 Caryophanales bacterium
CTGCGGTCACAATTCGAATTGATGAACATTCCTTCTCCTATTGAGTTTGTCACTGGACGGGTGAAACCGATCGCAAGCATCTTGGATAAAGCCAATCAAAAAGGGATTCCGCTGGATCAATTGGAAACACAAATGCAGGATATAGCTGGTTTGCGGATGATGTGCCAATTTGTGGACGATATTATGAAAGTGGTCGAACTTTTGCGGATGCGAAAAGATTTTACGATTGTAGAAGAAAAAGATTACATTTCGAATAAAAAACCAAGTGGATATCGTTCTTATCATGTGATCATCGAATATCCTGTTCAAACAATCTATGGAGAGAAAAAGATTCTAGCCGAAATTCAAATTCGCACGCTGGCCATGAATTTCTGGGCTACGATCGAGCATTCTTTGAATTATAAATATAAAGGACGTTTTCCGAAAGAAATCGAAATGAGGCTGCAGAGAGCGGCAGAAGCGGCTTTTCAATTGGATGAAGAAATGTCGCAAATTCGAGAAGAAATTCAAGAAGCGCAGGCTTTTTTTACAAAAAAGAAAGAAGCGAAAAAAGATCACAATCAGAAAATATCGGATCAAAAAGGGGGGACAGAAAAGTGAAATTTGCGATCACGTCCAAAGGAGATACGAAATCCAATGCACTTATGCACAAAATCCGAACATATTTGCAGGATTTTGATTTAACCTATGACGATAACCAGCCTGATATAGTCATTTCGGTAGGGGGAGACGGCACGCTTCTATATGCTTTTCATCGCTACAGCTCAAGGCTTTCGAAAACGGCTTTTGTTGGAATACATACGGGGCATTTGGGATTTTATGCGGACTGGGTTCCCGAGGAAATCGAAAAACTAGTCATCGCGATCGCAAGAACCCCTTTCCAAGTGGTCGAATACCCCCTTCTTGAAATCATTATTCGCTATCAGCACGGTGGAAAGGAAACGAGATATTTGGCTTTGAACGAATCGACGGTGAAAAGCGTGGACGGTACATTAGTGATGGATGTGGAAATTAGAGGTTCCCATTTTGAACGCTTTCGTGGAGATGGACTCTGCGTCTCGACTCCTTCGGGAAGCACAGCATACAATAAAGCGCTTGGCGGAGCCATTATCCATCCTTCCATAAGGGCGATTCAAATTGCCGAAATGGCTTCTATTAATAATCGCGTGTTCCGGACGGTGGGCTCCCCGCTGATTTTGCCTTCCCATCATACGTGTATGTTAAAGCCTGTCAATAAAGTGGATTTTCTCATTACGATCGATCATTTAACACTTCTCCATAAGGATGTTAAATCGATTCAATACCGGGTGGCAAATGAAAGCATACGTTTTGCCCGCTTTCGCCCTTTCCCGTTTTGGAAGCGGGTGCGTGATTCTTTTATTTCCGAAGATTAACAATGGTGAGGAGCAATATGGAAACCTTTATGCCTTTTCAGCTTGAGTGGGTCATCCATGAAGATGCAGATGGTCTTCTCATTCGAGAATTTTTAGGAAAACAGCATATTTCCAAGCGGGCCTTAACGGCAATCAAATTTTCGGGTGGAAAAATAATGGTTGATGACAAGGAGCAAAATGTTCGCTATCGCTTGAAAAAAGGGGAACGGCTTATTGTCGTGTTTCCCCCAGAAACGCCATCTGAAAGTTTGCAAGCAGAAAACATTCCGCTTTCAATTGTATATGAGGATCCATACTTACTTGTCATTTCCAAACCAGCAGGAATGAATACGATTCCTTCCCGGGAGCATCCGTCTGGAAGTCTTGCGAATGCCCTATTAGGCTATTATGAAAAGAAGGGGATTCAGGCGGCCCCACATATCGTGACAAGGCTTGATCGCCATACGTCAGGACTGGTGCTGGCGGTGAAAAGCCGACATTTTCATCATCTTTTCAGCGAAATGCAAAAAAGGCGCGGGGTGAAAAGAACGTATCAAGCCCTTGCGGAAGGGATTTTTTTAAACCAACAAGGAACGATTGAACAGCCCATTGGAAGAAAAGAGACGAGTATTATTGAACGCACCGTAAGGGAGGATGGACAGTATGCCTGCACGCATTACAAAGTGCTTAGGCAATACGGCCAATTTGCTCATGTCCAGCTGACATTGGATACTGGACGGACGCATCAAATCCGTGTTCACTTGTCTTTTATCGGTCATCCGCTCTTGGGCGATGATCTTTACGGCGGGGATACTCGCTTGATTTCAAGACAGGCGCTCCATTGCGCAAAACTCCAATTTCACCATCCTGTTTTCCAAAGGGATATGGAGTTTCGTGAACCGCTGCCGTTGGATATGAAACAAATTCTTGCTTCCCATGCTTAGATGGCTCTCTTTTTAAGCAACATCTCAGTTTTTGTCCAATGTTTCTCGAAATTTTTCCGGGACGAAAGGCATAGTCGAAGGAACGCTCACCGTTTCGAGTTCCGGCCAACGGAAGGCGGTGAGGGCTCCGCCAAATACAGCCCCTGTGTCGATATTGGCGGTTCGGTGAAGGATCCGCGGTTCTTTTACAGGGGTGTGGCCGTAAACAATCCACGCTTTTCCACGATAATGTTTGGCCCAGTCCCTTCGAACTGGAGTTCCATCCGCATGTTTTTCGCCAGTAATGTCGCCGTATAAAACGAATGTTTTGACGTGCTGATTGTATTTTCCAATATCTTGTTCACGAATGCCGGCATGAGCGACAACCAATTGGTTCTCATCAAGAACTTGGTAAAGAGGAGCATTTTCATACAGTTCCATGAACATACGCCGATAATAGGCGGCTCTTTTTTCAGGCAGAGCCTCCAGTTCGGCTACAGTCGTTTCTAGTCCATGGGAGATCTGTACACGGTTTCCAAGAAAGTAGCGGTAAAGCTTATTGCAGTGGTTGCCTGGCGAATAGTATCCAAGATTTTGTTTCCAAAGCTGGTAAACCGTTTCTATCACTTTCAGAGACTGCGGTCCTCTGTCCGTCAAATCCCCTACAAATGACAGCACCCTTCCCTTTGGATGGACAGGTATGCCTTTCTTCCAGTCGTATCCAAGCTTTTCGGTCAGCTCTACCAATTCTTGAAAACAGCCATGAATATCTCCAATAATATCGATGTTCATTTTAGATCCCCCAAGTCATCATATTTCTTCTTATTCTTTCCTTTTTGCCGTTTGAGAAGTACATATTTCATCTTTTTCTATTATTCAAAATAAAACATAAAAACAGGACATGGGAAAGACAGATCAATGGACTAAAAACTTGGAGAAATGAAGTAAGTAAATGAAAAAGCAATAGGGTATTCACCGAATAGGAACTAAGTGCCTTTCTGACTCCATTGTAGAATCCTCAATCGTGCAAGTCGCTGACTATGAGGGCTTTTTTTCTGTATGGAAACATGCTAAACTTTTTATCAGGTTCTAATAACTTGTATTAGGAGCATTCCTGTTAGAAGTTTTTTCGGGGACTTGAATAAAAAAAGCCCTCTTG
>JADBKC010000031.1 GCA_014896555.1 Caryophanales bacterium
TAGCGATGCGGAACTTCTCTTTGGCGTTCAGGAGGCAAATCAGCCGATCCAATTTCTGTCATATAGCGATTCATGTCCCACTTCACATAAGAAATCGGTGCTTCCCGAAGAATTTGGGCCATCATTCCATAAATATGATCGACCACTTCTTTTCTTGAGAAATTCAGTACATACTGATTTCTCCCTTGTGACATCCTCCGCCCCGGTACTTTGATCACCCAATCCGGATGTTGTTCGTATAATCGGCTAGCTTTTGAAACCATTTCAGGCTCAAACCAAAGTCCAAACTTCATTCCTAAGTCATTGATCTTTTTTGCCAGCCCTGTGATTCCACTGGGCAGCTTTCGTTTATTCACAAACCAGTCTCCAAGCGAGGTTTTGCTGTTATTCCGCTTCCCGAACCAGCCGTCATCCAAGACAAAAAGTTCAATGCCCAGCTCTTTCGCTGTTTTGGCGATCTTGATAAGCTTCTCTTCATCAAAATGAAAATAAGTGGCTTCCCAGTTATTAATAAGCACCGGTCTTTCTTTGTCTCGCCAATAACCTTTTGCTAATCTCGTGCGATATAACTGATGATACGTTTGGCTCATCCCATTCAGTCCTTGATCAGAGTAGACCACCACCACTTCCGGCGTTTGAAAACTTTCTCCTTGTTCTAGAAGCCAATTAAAATCAAAAGGATGGATGCCCATTGTGACACGAGCGACATCGTAATGATCGACCTCCACCTGCGCCAGAAAATTTCCGCTGTAGACGAGGCTAAACCCATATACTTCCCCTCGGTGTTCTGTGGCATCCGGTCTTTTCAATGCGATAAAGGGATTGTGCTGTGAACTGCTCGCTCCTCTTGCGCTCGAAATACTCTGAATGCCAGGTTGTAATTTTCTCATTTTCACATATCTCTCTCTCCCCCATGATCCGGAGAGGTGAACCATTTCAAATTGTGAATCGAAGAAATCGATGCTGGCGCTCATCATTCTGGTCAAGTTTAAAGCTTGCTGGCCATGATTGACCACTCTCGCACTCCGGGCCAAGGCGTTCCACTCGCTAAAAACCGTGTACAGCAATTGAATTTCGGTGTCGATCAGTTTATCGTACAACGAAATTTCAAGCGTAATCGCCTCTTCTCCCTTTTCCACATACGTTGCCGGCAGCCCCTCTAATTTCGGCTTTCCTTTATAAATTTTATGATGTTGATATTCAAAATTCGTAATACGGCTTCCATTATCCTGAAGAATTTGAAACGCGGGCTCACGAAAATCAGTCGTACCATAAGAAGGATACTCTTGTTTTAAACTATCAAGGGAAAACGAATCCCCCTCATACACACAGGCAACCAAAGATCTTGGCCGAATTTGATAAAGATGGGAAAAAGACTTTCGGTCGCGTATTTTTTTTCCGAAATATAGTTGCCCTAGCTGGTTGTTTTTCAAAATCTTGATAATGTAGCTGAAATCTTTTCCTTGAAGGTGAAACTCTTTCGTTTTTTTATTAAAGCGAATCATCGCTTTTGGTAAAACAGACATATGACCACACCTTTGGATTAGGATGAAGAGCGCTCGATCAGCTCTTTTTCAATCTATTTCCAAAGCACTTATAACATAGGAGAAATTGTGGACGGTGCTATACCGAATCAGTTCAAGAATTTGATAAGGAAAGTCTTCTGTAAATTTCTTTCAATGGGACGATCGGATGATTGGATCATTGCAATTTAGGGGTTTAATATGTGAGAATACTCATCCTTGAATCAAACGGTTTCTGTTTACAATATATTTTTAAGGAATACACAAAATACAGGAATTTCTCTTTATATTGATTTCAAGATGGATAAATTCTGTTTAAGCATGATGGTCGTTTGAATTTCAACAATAACGATGGGGGCTTATGGCGTATTTCTTATTCCAAAAAAAATAGTAGGTTTCCTCCCACTACTCATTTGACTTGTATGGTTGTTTTGAGCATGAAGCGGACATCCTTTACGGGAACGCTTGTAAATCTTCCAAGGACTTTCGCTGTAAAAAATGTCCGCTGCTAGATCTTTATCCTTCGTTCTATAACCTGGACAATGACCCACTTCATTCTGACGGATTTTCTTATACTTTTCCCTTAAAAAGATTGATTCTTTTCTTTTCTTGAAAACCATTTTTGAACGTCATTTTTCAAGAAAATGATAAGAGAAGGGATAAGGAATACAAGCAATGCGGCAATTTCTACTGGTTCTCCGGCTCCTGGTATTAATGTTTTCAATCCTTCCGCGAACATTTCTCCACCGAGATAAATTAATACGATTCCCAGCGCCTTAAATATGACTTGCAAATTCAATTTAACGGATGTTTTAAAAATAACATAAGCCACAAGAACGGCAAGCACGATTCCTAAAAGACTGTAGAAAGCAACATTAGCAGAATTTTGGCTGACTTGGGTTAAATTAAATATGATGAGTTCCATTCCTTCTCTAAATACGGATAGAAATGAGAGAATAAAAAGTCCAATTCCACTAGCGTTATTGCTTACTTGGGACTGAATTTGGCGGGAGACATTGCTGTTTTTATGTAGCCATAAAATAAAATAAGCGATTAAAGCTGCTGCTAAAACTCTCATGACCCCTTCTAACAAAACTTCCGATGATTCCTCTAGATTTTCAACTGTATAAAAAGCGATAAAACCGACAGCAACACTGATGAAAAGTCCAGAAATCGCTCCCATATATACGGATTTGGAAAGTTGTTTTTGATTCATTTTCATTAATTGGATTAGAATAATACCGATAATGAGCGCTGCTTCCAGACCTTCCCGAAAGGAGAGTAAGAAACTTGACAACATGAGCATTCCTCCAAAATTTAATTGATAACGAATCTCATTTTCAATATTATTCGAACTAGGCTGTGTAGTCAATATGTTTCTCATTGATTCTTCTTTTTTAAAGAAATAAAGAAAATAGATCGTATTGATTTTTTCCAATCCAACTTTTAGCCGATCGAACAAATCAAATCTCCTTCTCCACATGTCTTGTCCAGCTTTTTTGACAGCAAGGCGTCACTAATTTATCCTTTAAAAATGAAAAGTCAATGCTTCTGGTTTTTTTATCCTGAAATAAGCTGCTTCCAATTCGGGCAATCTATTCCTGCAAGAAAATATAAGGCGAGATGTATGGAAGGAGTTTCAATCGAATGTCTTCAAAACAAAATTCCGCCCTGACGATTGTAGCCATCGGTTCGATCCCATTAATTATGACATTAGGAAATTCCATGTTAATCCCGGTTTTACCGACCATGAAATCGGAGCTTGGTTTGACCCAATTTCAAGTCAGTTTAACGATTTCTGTTTTTTCTATTGTGGCCGCCGTCTTTATTCCGATCTTTGGTTATCTTTCCGACCGATTTTCCCGAAAAATCATCATTCTCCCCACATTATTTCTATTTGGAATAGGCGGTATTCTTGCCGGATTAGCGGCAGCTTTTTTTTCTCATCCATATGGATGGATTATGGCCGGCCGAACCCTTCAAGGAATAGGAGCTGCCGGTACAGCGCCGATTGCAATGACTTTAACGGGAGACCTATTTGAAAAAGCCGAGGAAAGCAGAGTATTGGGTGTGTTAGAGGCTTCTAATGGACTAGGCAAAGTCTCTCCCCCATTCTAGGTTCGTTGATCGCCCTGATTGTATGGTACTGGACATTCTTTGCCTTTCCTATCTTTTGTTTCATATCCATTCTTTTAACTTGGTTTTTCATCCATGAAAACAACAAAAAGAAAGAACCTCTACCGTTCAAAAAATATTTTCATGGAATATCCACCGTTTTTAAACATGAAGGGAAATGGTTATTAACATCGTATCTTGCCGGTGCGGTTTGCCTCTTTACATTATTCGGCATCTTATTCTATTTGTCGGATATATTGGAAAAAATCCACTCGATCAATGGCATCAAAAAGGGATTCTTCCTAGCCATTCCTTTGCTTGTCATGTGCACAACTTCTTATATTACAGGAAGCAAAATTGGGATCAATCAATCCCTCATGAAGAAATTGATCGTGATCGGGCTTTTGCTAATGACCGTTTCATACGCCGGTTTAGGATTCTTTCACCATATAGTTCCTTTTATCTCCATTCTAATGATCAGCAGCTTAGGAACAGGGTTTGTCCTTCCATGTATCAATAGTTTTATTACCAATGCCGTAAGCAACGAGCGAAGGGGGTTTGTCACCTCCCTTTATGGATCCGTACGGTTTATAGGAGCTGCCATCGGACCTCCTATCTTTGGCAGGCTGATGGAATGGTCCAAGATCGGCATGTTTCTTTCCGTTGCCGGCCTCACATTGCTAACAGGCATTCTGGCTTTCTTTTTTATCAAAATCAACAAAGATACAGAAAAACAGAAAGGGAAACAAAAGGTTCCTCATCTCCAGCCTGCCAGTGAAAGTTAGATGTAAGATTTTATTTTTTTCGCCAGACAAACACTATGTTAGGCGGTTTATGGATCGGAGCTTGATAGAGCCAAGTCACTATTCTGGTGGAAAGACATTGACAGCAGATGGCCTCGATGACAATTTTCCAATCAAAAATATAGACCGTGACGAGAAAAATGCTGCCGTTCACCCAAAATAAAGTCTTGCCGTGATTCCACCCTTTAAAATAAGATTGAATTTCCTGGCTATCTTCCTTTCGCACCCATCATCCCTCATTAAATATAAGCATGATCCATATTCATCACGTACTTCACGGTGCTCCATACGCATTCTTGATACGTCCTTGCCCTCGTAAGATAGATTTCATAAAATGGATGTGAACGCTTAAATGGACCGTATATACCAAACCGTTCGCAGAATCCTTTCCTTCATGATAAATGGCTTTTTTCTATGCTAGATCTATAAAGGTTTCAGTTTCATAGTTTTGAACGTGATGATGGAAAATAATGAGGTTGACATAGATAACTGTAATATTTATTATTACATTTAGGAAGAAGGTAATACGATTGAATAGTGATTTTTCGATTGCAGTCCACTGCGTTACTTATTTGGCCACAAGGTCTGAGCAAATTGTGACGAGCGAAGACATTGCTCACAGTGTAACGGTTCATCCTGCACGATTAAGAAAAATTTTGAGTTTGCTTCGAAAAGAAGGGATTATCTTTTCAAAAGAAGGAGCAAAAGGAGGATTTTCTTTAAAAGAAAAACCAGAAAATATTACTTTAGATAAAATCTTTATGCTTACAAGTGAAGGCACACTAGTACCAAAATGTCCCGAAGCGAATGAGAATTGTATTGTAGGAAAAAATTTGTCCTCTATATTAATGGGCATTTTTGATGATGCGGAGAAACATCTGATGAATTATTTAAAGGGGATTACGATTCAAGATATTATAAAAGAAATTAATACAAGATAGTTTTTTTTAATAAAAACTGTAACAAAAAAAATTCCAGTTAAGGAGGGTATCATGAATAAAAAGAAAAGAGTCGTTGTAGGAATGTCAGGCGGAGTCGACTCTTCCGTCGCTCGCCTACCTTCTTAAAAAAGAAGGCTATGAAGTCATAGGCGTCTTTATGAAGAATTGGGATGACAAAAATGATGATGGTGTTTGCACGGCTACGGAAGATTATGAAGATGTTAAAAAAGTTTCGAATCAACTAGGAATCCCTTACTACAGTGTCAATTTTGAAAAAGAGTACTGGGATAAAGTTTTCACTTATTTTTTGGAAGAATTATAATTAGGAAGAACCCCGAATCCAGATGTTTTGTGCAACTCAGAAATAAAATTTAAAGCCTTTATAGACTTTGCTCTTTCATTAGATGCCGATTACATCGCTACGGGCCATTATGCCAGAATCAATCGAGAAAATGGCGAAATCCATTTATTAAGAGGAAAAGATTCGAAAAAAGATCAAAGCTATTTTCTAAGTCAATTAACAAAAGAACAATTATCAAAGGTTCTTTTCCCGCTCGGTGAGTTAACGAAGGACGAAGTACGAAAAATCGCTACTGAATTAAACCTTTTTACTGCTAATAAAAAAGATAGCACCGGCATTTGTTTTATTGGAGAAAGAAAGGGGCTGTCCAAAAAGTCAAGGTAACTGACTTTTTGGAGCCCCTCATTTTTTCACTTTTTTAAAAAAAATGCACAAAAAAATCGTCCTTTCTAGTAAAATGAAGTTGCGACACAACATTACAGAAAGGACGATTTTTTATGAGCAATCAAATGATTACTCCTGAAAATTATAACACACAAATGACACTTCCTCTAGATGGAACAGAAGAAAAAACTCCTGCCAAAAGAAATTTAGCCCCTACTTTCAAACCATATGACAACCGTCAAGTTCAAATGATTTATGATATTGAATCGCTTATACCCGAACATCACGTGGCACGTGTCGTGGACGAAATGGTGGAGGCGATACCAGATAAACAATTGTTTTCTCATTATAAAGGCGGCGGCAGAAGTTCCTATCATCCCAAAATGATGCTGAAAATCATTCTGTATGCTTATTCTCAAAAGGTTTATTCTTGTCGAGGAATTGAAAAACTCGTTAAAGAAAATATTCCTGCCATGTGGCTTTCAGCGATGCAACAACCAGATTTCCGGACAATCAACGAATTCCGAGGCGGACGGATGAAGATCCTAATGGATGAGTTATTTGAAGCGATGATTCTAAAGTTGATTGAAGAAAATGACATCACGATGGAAAACTACTTTTTGGATGGTACTAAGATTGAAGCCAATGCCAATAAGTATTCTTTTGTATGGAAAAAATCCACTTTGAAATTCGAAGAGAAATTAAAAGAAAAAATCCAAGAAACATTAAAGCACATTCATGAATTAACCCAATTAGAAGCCGGAACAGGGCAAAAGGAAAGTGATCAACATACAGAGATCACCGAACAAAACCTGGAGGAAATCGCAAAAGAAATAGAAGAAAAAGTGGAAACGCTAACGGAAGAAATCGAAAAGGAGACCGATACATCCATTCGGAAAGAGAAGCGAAAAAAACGCAGTCAATTAAAGAAATCGGTGAAACAAATTCGTGAAGATTTCCTGCCCCGAATGGCAAGATACAAGGAACAAAAGGAAATGTTCGGTGACCGTAACAGCTACTCGAAAACAGACAAAGACGCAACCTTCATGCGCATGAAAGAAGACCATATGAAAAACGGTCAGCTCAAGCCCGGATACAACGTGCAAATGGGGACAGAGAATCAGTTTATCTTGTTTTATACCATTACCGATACACCTTGCTTTATCCCACATATAGAGAAGCTAGCCTCCAGTTCATTACCGATGCCCAAAACGGTCATTGCGGATGCAGGCTATGGTAGTGAAGAAAACTATGTATATGCAGTTGGTGATGAGAAAGAGCCCCGGTTTGAGTTTCTGATTCCTTATGGGAGCTATGTAAAAGAACAAACACGTACATACAAAAAAGACATTAAAAATGCGAAAAACTGGACCTATTGTGAAGAGGATGATTGTTTTATTTGCCCGAATGGAAGGAGAGTAACGTTTAAAAAATACCAAAACAAAACGAATCCATCTGGCTATGAACAAAGCTTCAAAACATACGAATGTGAAGATTGTACCGATTGCCCATTGAAAGCGAAATGCACAAAAGCGAAGGGAAATCGCCAAGTTCATTGGAATACCGTCTTCGAGGAAATGAAAGCGAAGGCAAAAACAGCCCTTGAATGTGAAGAGAAAACGGCCATCTACGTTCGGCGCAAAGTCGAGGCAGAAAGTGTGTTCGGTCACATCAAGGGCAATCGGTCGTTCCGCAGATTTTCTTTACGGGGGCTCGACAAAGTACATGTTGAGTTTGGGATTGTGGCATTAGCCCACAACATACTGAAAGTAGCCGGCATCCACCAGCTACTTTCAGATAAAAATCGAAAAAATATAAAAGCAAGTGGAGAGAAACGAATTGTTTTTCTCCACTTGCTTCATTTTAGGGACTTATCGGACAGCCCCCTCTATTTTCCATCACTTTTATCAACAAGAACGTTTATTTCACTCAATGATTATTTTGATAACCGTTTCATAAGAGCAGCCTTTTCTGCTTCAAATCCCGGTTTTCCAAGCAGCGCAAACATATTCTTTTTATAGGCTTCCACTCCCGGCTGATCGAATGGGTTCACTCCCAGCAAGTGTCCGCTAATTGCGCAAGCCTTCTCAAAGAAGTACACCATTTCACCGAAAGTGAATTCATTCATTTCATCGAGTTCCAATACCAGGTTCGGTACTTCTCCATCGACATGAGCCAATAGTGTCCCTTGAAATGCTTTTTTATTTACTTCATCCATCGTCTTACCGGCCAAGAAGTTTAATCCATCGATATTTTCTGGATCTTCTTGGATGGTGACTTCGATTCGAGGTTTCTTCACTTGCAGCACGGTTTCAATCAGATGGCGACGGCCTTCTTGAACGTATTGACCCATTGAATGCAAATCCGTTGAAAAATCAACCGATGCAGGGAAAAGCCCTTTTTGATCTTTTCCTTCACTTTCTCCAAACAGCTGTTTCCACCATTCGGATACATAATGAAGGGAAGGTTCATAATTCACAAGCAATTCGATCGCTTTTCCTTTCCGGTAAAGAATATTCCGCACAGCAGCATATTGATAGCTTTCATTGGTCAAAAGATCCGGATTGTTGTATTTACGAGCTGCCGCAGCGGCCCCTTCCATCATTCGGTCAATATTCAGTCCAGCTACGGCAATAGGCAAAAGACCGACAGCGGTTAAAACAGAATATCGTCCACCGACATCATCCGGAATGACAAAGGTTTCATATCCTTCTTGATCGGCTAGTTTTTTCAATGCACCTTTTTCCTTATCGGTGGTGACGAAAATCCGTTTTCTCGCTTCTTCTTTTCCATATTTTTTCTCCATGTAGTCACGGAAAATCCGGAAAGCAATCGCGGGTTCTGTCGTGGTTCCAGATTTCGAAATCACGTTGACAGAGATCTCTTTCCCTTCTAATAGCTCCAGTAAATGAGCCATATAAGTAGAACTAATATTATAACCCGCAAAATAAATTTGAGTCTGATCGTTCATTTGATTATGGAAGCTATGAGACAACGCTTCAATGGCCGCTCTTGCTCCCAAATACGAACCACCTATGCCAATGACCACCAGAGCATCCGAGTGGCTTCTAATTCTCTCCGCAGCTTGTTTGATGCGCGCAAATTCGTCCCGATCATACCGTAACGGCAAATCGACCCAGCCAAGAAAATCAGATCCAGGACCTTTCTTTTCATGAATCATCGTATGAGCGACTTTTACAAATTCGCTTAGATTTTCTATTTCACTCTTTTTCATAAAGGATAATGCATTAGAGTAATCAAAAGAAATAGACATATTATACTCCCCTTTTCTTTAAAAATGTTCTCCATTGATCAGGTCAGATGTTAAAATCTTCCCCCTATCAAATGTTCCATCTAATGATTTTTCAACTTTTTTTATTTGCCGCTTGCTTTTTCCACCGCATGCCCACCAAATTCATTGCGCAAAGCAGCGACGACTTTTCCTGTAAAGGTATCGTTTTCGAGTGAACGATATCTCATCAATAAGGACAGGGCGATAACCGGTGTGGCCGTTTGTAAATCCAGAGCCGTTTCCACCGTCCATTTGCCTTCACCTGAAGAGTGCATCACTCCTTTGATTTCATCTAATTTCGCATCTTTCGAGAAAGCGCGTTCTGTTAATTCCATCAGCCATGAACGAATAACAGAGCCATGATTCCATACTCTTGCTACTTTTTCGTAGTCAAAATCAAAGTCGCTTTTCTCTAGTACTTCAAATCCTTCCCCAATGGCTGCCATCATCCCATATTCAATGCCATTATGGACCATTTTCAAGAAGTGGCCGCTTCCTGGTTTGCCAGCATATAAATATCCGTTTTCCACAGCGGTATCTCGAAAAATGGGTTCCACGATGCTCCAAGCTTCAGGATCTCCGCCAACCATGTAACAAGCACCGTTGCGCGCTCCTTCCATTCCCCCGGACGTTCCTGCATCCATCAATCTTATTCCTATTTCTTTTAACTCGTTGTAACGGCGAATGGATTCTTTGTAATGAGAATTCCCTGCTTCAATCACAATATCGTCTTTTTCCAAGAGTGGCTTGATGTCGCTAATGACGGAATCCACAACAGCATGTGGAACCATAATCCATACAATTCTTGGCTTTTCTAACGATTCAACAAGTTCTTTTAAGCTGGATGTTCCTTGAGCTCCGTATTTTTTCATTTCTTCCACCGCATTTGGATTAACATCATACGCTACGACTTCGTGATCGTGGTCGATTAGGTTTTGACCTAAATTTAGCCCCATTTTTCCTAAACCGATTAATCCAATTTTCATATGGATAACCTCCTTAATATGCTTTTCGAATCGTACAATTTTCCTTACATCGGAATGAGGGGAACTAGTTCCCCGCCATCCTATTGGTTCTACCACCAATGAAATCCGTTCTCTTCCAATAATTGTTGAGAGGCTTCCGGCCCCATAGAACCTGAAGGATAAGAATGAAGAGGAACTCCATTTTCTTCAAATGCCTCCAAAATAGGTTGAACCCATTTCCAAGACAACTCTACTTCTTTCCAATGAGCAAAGAACGTCGAGTCCCCAAGCAAGGCATCGAATAGCAACAGTTCATAAGCTTCGGGTACATCTTTCTGATCGGCTGAAAAATCGACTTGGACCTGTTCGATTTGATCGCGGTGGACCGGATTTTTCCGATTGAGTTGGAACGAGACGCCTTCCACCGGATTGACATGAATCACTAATAAGTTTGGCTCCGCTTGTTGAGGTTCAACCGTATGCGAATGTTTAAATTCAAGGACAATGCGGGTCGATTTTTCCTTCATTCTTTTTCCGGTTCGGATATAAAAGGGAACCCCGCGCCATACATCGTTGTCAATCCATAAACGAGCCGCCACAAATGTATCGTTTGTGGAAGAAGCATCAATGCCAGGTTCTTCTGTATATCCAACAACAGGTTCACCATGAATTTCCCCTGGGCCGTATTGTCCTCGAACGACGTGTTGGATGACGTCTTCTTTCCGCAATGGACGAAGATTTTCCAAGACTTTTCTTTTCTCCTTCCGGATGTCTTCGGCTTTAAATCGGTTTGGCAGCTGCATGGCCGTCATCATCACCAACTGCATCATATGATTTTGAACCATATCTCGAAGAGCGCCGGATTGGTCATAATAACCTGCTCTCTCTTCTACCCCAACCGTTTCACTTGCCGTAATTTGTACATTGGCAATGTGTTGGTTGTTCCATAATGCTTGAAGCGCAGGATTGGCAAATTTCAACGCTTCCAGGTTTTGGACCATCGACTTGCCAAGATAGTGGTCAATCCGATAAATTTCTTCTTCTTCAAAAGCTCTGCTTAGTTTTCTATTTAAATCTTGAGCCGATTTCAAATCATGTCCGAAAGGTTTTTCAATAATGAGACGTTTCCATCCTTTTGTGGAACCTAACCCACTTTGTTTGATGTTCGTCGCAATCACATCAAAAAACTTTGGTGCAACGGATAGATAGAACAATCTATTTTCAGGAATATTCAATTCTTTCTCACGCCGTTGGACGATTTCAAGCAATTCTTTAAACCCTTCCGCATTGGTTACATCTAAATGGCAGTAGCGGAAGGCATTTAGAAACTCTTCCAATTGGGACGAATCCATGATGGAACGTCTAGAAAATGTTTTTAATGAATCTTCTACAAGCGTTTGAAAGTTGTCATCAGACAATTCTCCTCGACCTACACCAATGACGGAAAATACATTCGGCATTTTTTGATCGAGAAATAAGTTATATAAAGCTGGAAATATTTTTCTTTTCGCTAAATCCCCTGTCGCTCCAAACAAGACAAAGGTCATAGAATCCATTTCTCATCCCCCCATTTAACACTCTCTAACGAAAAACACGTTGGATTTCTTTATTTTTATCTCTCGGTGATTCGTTGTTGTCTGGTCTGATATAAAAAACAGATTCCAATTGAATCTGCGATGGTTAAGACATTTTCCATACATCCGTCTATTCATTTTGAGCATCCGGAAAGTCGTCAATTTTATCAAAAGTCAATGTTTAAGAAAGAATGGATCTACATTGACGAGACCATTTCCATACTAAGACGGAATCTATATTTCAACGCCTTTTAAACACCGAGAGCGTTCCCTCCAGCCTGTTTCATTTGCTGCAGTGGTAAGTATAATACGTATCATTCAAATTGATAAGTACGCACTTTTTTATCATATAGTGACAAAAATAAAATATAGTTACAAAAAATAAATATAGTGATAAAAATAAAACATAGTTACAAAAATTAAACATAGTGATAAAAAATATACTATGAAGATACATATACTGATTTTGTTGCGAAGTCATAAAGGAAAATTGAAAGATGGACAAAAAAAGCCATGAACAGGGACCTATCAAGGTTCTGTTCATGGCTTTTTCACGTCTGAATGGTTTTCTTCCATTCATTGAGGGATGTACTTTATTTATTTACCGCTTCTTTTGATTCCAGATGACACCCAAGAACATTTTCCATATAGTTTTTTCCCCATTGATACATGGACTCAAGAATGGGCATTAAGCTTTTTCCGTGCTCTGTCAATGAATATTCTACTTTTGGCGGAACAACAGGATAAACTTCACGATGAACAATCTGATCTTCTTCAAGCTCACGCAATTGGTTCACCAGCATTCTTTGGGTAATGCCCGGCATAAGAGCTTTCAGTTCACTAAATCGCTTCGTTCCCTCTCTGCCTAAATGCCATAAAATCAACATCTTCCATTTTCCGCCAATCACAGCGAGCGTCAATTCTTTTTCACAGTTAAACGTTTTATCCCGCATACGCGTCATTCTTCTCACCTCCGTATCTATTATAACAATTAGTATATTTTTTGACACTATGTAAAAAAAAAGTGCGTACTTTTAAAAAAATATCGTACGATTTATACTAACGAATGTAGCCGGTAATAGAAATTCACTATTGCTGGTCAAGAAAAAGTGACCCATTGGGCATATTACTAACGTGTAAATTATCAATAAATCAAAGGAGTGAAAAAAGAATGGAATTACAATTAGCATTAGATTTAGTTGACATTCCAGAAGCAATAGAAATAGTAAAAGAAGTTGAGGAATATATTGATATTGTCGAAATCGGCACTCCAGTTGTAAAAATTTGGGGGCTTGAAGCCGTTAAACAAATGAAAGAAGCATTCCCAAATCTAAGAGTATTAGCTGATTTAAAAACAATGGATGCCGCTGCGTATGAAGTGATGAAAGCATCCGAAGCTGGCGCTGATATCATGACCGTTCTTGGAGCCGCTGAAGATTTGACGATCAAAGGTGCCGTAGAAGAAGCAAAAAAACGCGGCAAACAAATTCTCGTCGACATGATCGCAGTGAAGAATTTAGAAGAACGGGCAAAAGAAGTTGATCAAATGGGCGTAGACTACATTTGTGTTCACACTGGCTACGATCTTCAAGCAGTTGGAAAAAACTCTTTTGAAGACCTTAAGAAAATTAAAGCTGTCGTAAAAAATGCAAAAACGGCTATTGCAGGCGGCATTAAATTAGAAACACTGCCAGAAGCCATTAAAGCACAACCGGATCTTGTCATTGTAGGCGGCGGTATCGCTGGACAAGAAGATAAAAAAGCAGTAGCCGCTAAAATGAAAGAAATGATCAAACAAGGTTGAGGCCTATGAAAACGACTCAATATTTAGCTAAAATCTTAAATGAGTTAAGTGGATCCGTTGATTTCATTGCGGATGAAGAAGCAGAAAAATTGGTCAATAAAATTCTGGAATCAAAGAAAATTTTCGTAGCTGGTGCAGGACGATCAGGATTTATGGCGAAATCCTTTGCCATGCGAATGATGCATATGGGATTAGATGCCTACGTAATAGGCGAAACCATAACTCCCAACTATGAAAAAGAAGACATTTTAATCATTGGATCTGGTTCAGGAGAAACAAAAAGCTTAGTTTCCATGGCAGAAAAAGCCAAAAAAATTGGCGGAACTATTGCAATAGCCACCATTTTCCCCGAATCCACTATTGGCCAGCTAGCGGATATTACCGTAAAGTTGCCTGGATCGCCAAAAGACCAATCAGATCACACATATAAAACGATACAGCCAATGGGGTCACTTTTCGAACAAACATTGTTATTGTTTTATGATGCCATCATCTTGAGAATCATGGAGAAAAAAGGATTGGATTCCAATACGATGTTTGGAAGACACGCTAATCTAGAATAGAGTTACCTCTCTCGAACGAAAAGACCGCAAACTGTTCTAAGAACAATTTGCGGTCTTTTTTTAGCAGAATAGTTTTAATACTTTATTCTTATAATGAAGCGCCTCCTCTTATTCCCCTCTTTGTCCTTTCTGCTTTTTAGATGAAGAATATCAAGAAGAAGCATGCATTGATTTACTCTAAAATTATCACCACAAGAAAATTTGCAATTTTTTGTTTTGTCTAAAAAAATATGATATAGTAAAATTGAAAACGGAATATTGTGTTATTGATCAGGCAAGGCAGTCAGAAATCGTTTGTGACCGGCAGAAATAGCCGGCATTATCCACCACTAAGATATAGAAGCAGCTGGCTTAGCCACCTATGACTGCATCGGAGTGCCAATGGAATGTGTCAGGAAGCAATAAACATCATCAGAAAACCTGCCTGATTGAAAAGACACCGGAACCTATAAAAGATAGGGGGTGTTGAGAGCGGAGAAAGATAGACGTTTTCAAGAAGTCCCATGAGGATTTCAATATCTTATTAGATTCGCATTCTATTCGATTAGAAACTCCCTGATTTAGAGGGGAAATTTATTCACTTTACACATTTTGAAAGCGTTTCATGAGTTGGGATCAAATCTTGATACCGCTAAAACACACTCTTTCTGCGCAATATCAGTTTATTATCCATATGATATTGCCGTTTGTATATGCCAGCAAAACATTCGCTCTGTCAAAACAGATGATGCAAGGCAGAAAAGTATCAATGAGTTTTTTCAGTTGGACTAATCAATCATCCAGAAATGTAGCAGCCAAGAATTGAAAATATTCTGAAGGAGGGAAATAATTTGGAATTTCGACCTGGATTAGAAGGTGTTATTGCTGCTGAAACTGGAATTTCGTTTCTTGATGTGGAAAATGAAGAGATTGTTGTGCGCGGGTATGATTTAATCGAGCTGGCAGAAACCAAGACATATCTTGATGTAGCATACTTATTAATTGAAGGAAAGCTCCCTTCTGAACAAGAAAGAACTCACTTTGAATCGCAAATTAAATCCAATAGCGAGCTTCCAAAAGAGTTGATTGAAATATTGGCGCGCCTTCCAAAAACAACCCACCCAATGGATGCTCTTAGAACTGGCATTTCGGTTTTATCCGGTTTTGATCCTCTTATTGACGATCGAAGCGAATCCGCTAATAAACAAAAAACGATCAAGCTGCTTGGTCTAGTACCAAGCATTGTCGCAAGCAGTTATCGATTAATGCACAATCAAGAAGTCATTCCAAGCGATTCAGAGCTTTCTTACACAGCGAATTTCCTTTATATGCTCACAGGAAAAAAACCGACAGAACTAGAAGCGAAAATATTTGATCGCTCGCTCGTCGCTTATATCGAACATGAAATGCCAAACTCCACTTTTACAGCCCGAGTCATCTCCTCCACATATGCTGATTTGTACGGTGCGCTGACAGGAGCCGTTTCCTCTTTAAAAGGGCACCTTCACGGTGGAGCCAACGAAGCGGTTATGTATATGCTGGAAGAGGCCGGAACGAAAGAAAACTATGAGAACCTTCTCCATCGCAAATTAGCGAATAAAGAGCGGATCATGGGATTTGGCCATCGCGTCTATATGAAAAAAATGGATCCACGGGCATTGCTGATGAAAAAAGCGCTTCAATCATTAAGCGAAGCACGCGGCGATATGCGTCTGCTTGAAATGTGTGAAGCAGGCGAAAAAATCATGAGAGAAGAAAAAGGTCTATACCCTAATCTGGACTATTATGCTGCTCCCGTCTATTACATGCTGAATATTCCGATTGATCTTTACACACCAATTTTCTTTGCTGCCAGAACAGCGGGGTTATGCGCTCATGTCATTGAACAGCATAACAACAACCGTCTGTTCCGGCCGCGCGTCAAGTATGTCGGCGAGCGTCATCTGCAAACAAACTGAACATAAACAAATTCACGCTTGCCAGTAGAGGAATTTGGGCAGAAATTCCTCTCCTTTTATCATAATATCACTTTACTTTAGAAAGGAAGAGGCGGATGAGTGAAGTTTTAGTAAAAAATAATGAAAAACAACAAGTTGACCCTTTGCTCAATGAAATTGCAGATTACGTATTGGATAAAGAAATGAAAAGTAGTGAGGCTTTTGAAACCGCGCGCTATGTGCTCATTGACACGCTTGGCTGCGGAATTCTCGCTCTTCGCTACCCAGAATGCACTAAACTTATGGGACCGATCGTTCCTGGTACAATTGTTCCTAATGGGTGCCGTGTTCCAGGAACTTCATACGTGTTAGATCCGGTACAAGGTGCGTTTAACATTGGTTGTATGATTCGCTGGCTTGATTACAATGATACTTGGCTTGCAGCTGAATGGGGACACCCTTCCGATAACCTTGGCGGTATTTTAGCAGTTGCGGATTATATCAGTCGCAAAAACGCCGCCCAAGGAAAAGAGCCATTGAAAATGCGCACCGTGCTGGAAGCCATGATCAAAGCTCATGAAATTCAAGGAGTGCTTGCTCTTGAAAACAGCCTGAACCGTGTTGGCCTTGACCATGTTTTATTTGTGAAAGTCGCTTCGACAGCTGTTGTCACAAAGCTTCTTGGAGGAAAAAGAGAAGAAATCATCAATGCCCTTTCCAACGCCTGGATCGACAATTCGAGCTTACGTACATATCGTCATGCTCCTAACACCGGTTCGCGCAAGTCATGGGCTGCCGGTGACGCAACAAGCCGGGCCGTTCGCCTAGCGCTGATGTCATTAAAAGGAGAAATGGGTTATCCAACGGCTCTGTCTGCTCCAAATTGGGGATTTGAAGATGTTTTGTTTCGAGGACAAAAGCTGAAGCTTGCCCGCCCGTTTGAATCGTATGTCATGGAAAACGTGCTGTTTAAAATTTCTTACCCTGCCGAATTTCATGGCCAAACGGCTGCCGAATGTGCGATTGAACTTCATCCGGAAGTAAAAGATCGTCTAGATGAGATTGAAGAAGTGACGATCACAACACACGAATCGGCCATCCGTATTATTGATAAAACTGGACCGCTTCACAATCCGGCCGACCGCGATCATTGCATCCAGTATATTACGGCTATCGGTCTCATTTACGGTGACTTAACGGCTGATCATTATGAAGACGAAATCGCATCCGACCCAAGAATCGATGCACTTCGTGAAAAAATGACTGTCGTGGAAAATAAACAATACAGCAAAGACTATCTCGATCCTGAAAAACGATCCATCGCGAACGCTGTTCAAATTCGCTTTAAAGACGGAACGGAAACACGCCAAGTCGTTCGAGAGTACCCAATTGGCCACCGCTTCCGCAGAGAAGAAGCAATACCGAAACTTTTGAAAAAATATACAAACAACCTCAAAACCCGGTTCACAGACAAACAAATCAATCGCATTATGGAAGTTTCTACCGATCAAGAGCGCCTTGAAACAATGAATGTTCATGAATTTGTCGATCTTTTTGTCCTTTAACATTTTTCCGAAAGAATTCTCCTGCTTCTCATCGCCAAAATGAAAGCAGGAGTTGTATTCCGATTTCGAAAGCCAAGAAATGTGCCAACAAGGTAATAGTACAAACGACTCCTGAACGTAGGAACAGCGATTTGTATATGGTCTATTGTTGTCTTTTCCAATCCTCCGCTTCAAACGAAACGGAGCGGAGGCAGTTCCCTTTTTAATTCCAAATGCAAACAGTTAAACGAATGGTCTTACTCATTGAAAGAAGGTGGTTTTATGGTTTGGATTATTGAACACGAATCAACACAAGAAGAACTGTCAGAACGGTTTCGTACATTAATGAACGCTCCAGAAATTTTGCAAATTCCAGGGGCTCACGACGGAATGGCGGCCCTTATGGCGAGGAAGGTCGGATTTCAAGCCCTTTATTTATCCGGTGCAGCGTTTACAGCAAGCCAAGGATTTCCTGATCTCGGCATCGTGACATCCGAAGAAGTGGCTCGCCGGGCGCGTGAACTCGTTCGAGCAGCCAATCTCCCTGTTCTTGTAGACATTGATACCGGTTTTGGCGGTGTCCTCAATGTGGCCCGAACGGCTCGTGAAATGGTCGAAGCCCGTGTGGCGGCCGTTCAAATTGAAGATCAAGATCTTCCTAAAAAATGCGGTCATTTAAACGGGAAAAAACTTGTTTCCGATGAGGAAATGATGCAAAAAATCAAGGCTATTAAACAAGTGGCTCCGTCTCTTGTGATCGTCGCACGGACGGACGCTTATGCCGTGGAAGGACTCGACCGAGCGATAGAACGGGCACAGCGATATGTAGAAGCAGGGGCAGATGCTATCTTCCCGGAAGCTCTTACGAAAAAAGAAGAGTTTTTGAAAATGAAGGAAGCCATTAAGGTCCCTCTTCTTGCCAATATGACAGAGTTTGGCCGTACACCTTATTATACAGCGGAAGAATTCGCAGCTTTCGGCTATGCGATGGTCATTTATCCGGTTACTTCGCTTCGCGTGGCGGCAAAAGCCTATGAGCGGGTTTTCCAAACCATTCTTGAAACCGGTACGCAAAAAAGTGAACTGGACAATATGCAATCGCGAAAAGAATTGTATGAATCCATTCATTATTATGATTTTGAAGCACTCGATCAAACAATCGCCAAAACCGTTCTTCCGGATGAACAACCTTTGCCGAACGATTGATTGGTACTCTCCCAAAAACCATTTTCTTTTCGACGTGAATGGAAGAAATCTGAAACTTCCAATCATCTAATGACTTGTTTTCTATCGTTATCATGAAACAAAGAGAAGTAGCTGACATGCCGCTACTTCTCTTTGTTTCAACATGGTAAGTACATGATTTCACTAAGGACTTCGTTTTCAAGTGTACAAGCATTCATGTCACTTATGCCCTTTTTCACATATGAAATCGTTTCTTCTCTCTTATATTCTCATTTTTGTAATTAGATCCCTGCTCCTGTTCATGTTGGACCATCTTCTTGTTTTCCGAATCAACTATGAGACTATAGGATTTTAGGTTATCAAAGATGAAAGGAAAAAAGTATAGGGAATACATTGGGGGATTCAGAATGATGATGCATAAATTTGTCATGCCGGAAGTGATTTTTGGAAATCAGTCCATTCATCAAGTCGGTGAAAGTTGTCTTAGGCTTGGCGCCACTAACGTTTTCATTGTCAGTGATCCAGGTGTCATGGAAGCTGGTTGGCTAGAAGTTGTGATGAATAGCTGCAAACAAGCTGGACTGAAATATTCTATATTTTATGACATCACGGTGAACCCAAAAGATCAAGAAGTAGAAAATGGCTGTGCCATGTATTTTGACAATGAATGCGACGCCATTATTGGGATAGGTGGAGGAAGTTCGATCGATGTGGCAAAAGCGATTGCGATCCTCGTCACAAATGGCGGTCATATTCATGACTATGAAGGTGTCGATAAAATTCAAAAGCCTCTCCCCCCGCAAGTGATGGTCCCCACAACGGCAGGTTCCGGTTCAGAAGTATCACAGTTTTCGATCATATTAGATACAAAAGGACAAAAAAAGATGACCATCGTATCCAAATCACTCGTTCCGGATATTGCGATTGTCGACCCTGAAACATTAACAACCAAAAGTGCCCATTTGACTGCTTCCACTGGTTTAGATGTTTTATCCCACGGAATTGAATCGTATGTCAGTTTAGCCTCCACCCCATTAACGGATGTTCAAGCAAAAAATGCCATTTCGTTAGTAGCACAATATTTGCGCCCTTCTGTTGCATCCAAACTCAATATGGAAGCGAAAACCAATATGGCAATGGCTAGTTTGCAAGCCGGCCTCTCTTTTTCCAACGCCATTTTAGGAGCTGTACATGCGATGTCCCATGCCATCGGCGGTCGGTTTCCCGTTCATCACGGCGATATCAATTCCGTGCTGCTGCCCCATGTGATGGAATACAATCTGATTGCCAATCCGAAGAAATTTGCCGATATTGCTTCATTTCTTGGAATCGATACGCGAGGCCTCACGTATATGGAAGCAGGAAATAAAGCCATTAACTATGTAAAAGAATTAGCCATTGATATAGGAGCTCCTCAAAAATTGTCCGATATGGGGATAGAAAAAGAAGCGATACAAGAAATGAGCCAAATTGCATTAAATGACGCCTGTATGATCACAAACCCGAGAGACATCACAGTTGAGGATATTGAAGAACTACTCAGAAAGGCTTGGTGACCCATGAAGATACACGATCAGAAAAAAATGATGAGTCTTTTAACAGGGGTCCAATCTTCCAAAAAAAGTTATTATACCGAATTAAAAAAGATGGTCATGGAATTAAAAAAGAAAAATATGCAGTTAGAAATCATCAACGATGTGACCAAAAGTTTTAATATCGATATGTCTATGGATGAATTGCTGAAAAACCTTTTTGATAAATTAAATCAAATTTTCCCGTTCGAAAGAATGAGTTTATCTTTATATAAACATCAAGAATTAATTGTAAGCAATGCTTACCCGCCGCAGTCCTTATATTTTCCGATTGGTTTTTCTCTGCCGAAAGAAAACTCTCTCTATTGGAACGTCATTCAATCCCTTCAAATGACTTTTTACCAAGTTCAGAGTAAAAACAATTCTTTTATTGAAAACAAAGTGTATGAATCATTAGGAATTCAAAGCGTTTTATTAATTCCCTTAACGAGTAAAGAAAAAATCATCGGTCTATTAAGTATAGGAAGCAAAGATATCCTCCAATATGAAAATGATGACCTTTCTTTTTTTCAGCAACTGGGCGATCAATTGGCTGTTTGTATTGAAAATGCACAGCTTTATCAGGAAGTGCTCACAAGTAAAAAAGAATGGGAAGAAACATTTCGAGCCGTTTCCGAAATGATACTGGTCGTTGACTTACACGGAAATATTTTAAATTATAATGACTCAGCAAAAGAATTCTTTTCATTGCCATCACAGAAAAAAAGGAACGAAAATATCCATCAGCTATTATCCATTGATGTTCATGACAGTCCTATATTGGAAAGTCTTCAAACGAAAAAACCCGTTCATCGGCAAATTCATATACAACAACGTGTATGTGAACTCCACTCCTATCCAATTTTGAATGATAGTCAAAACATGTATGCCATTATAGTTTATATCAACGACATCACCGAAAAATCCCGAATTGAAGCCCAATTAGTCCAGTCGGGGAAGCTGGCGGCCATTGGCGAAATGGCGGCAGGAATTGCCCATGAGCTCAACAACCCATTAACGGCCATCTTAGGAAATGCCCAATTATTATTAAGATCCATTTCAAAAGAAAATCGCTCCTATCAACTGTTGTCTGATATTTTTTCATGCGGAAAACGATGCAAAACCATTATTCAAAATTTATTGACGTTTTCAAGACAAGATGAATATCGGTTTGAAGATTGCTCTGTCAATGAAGCCGTCGAGCAAGTATTAGGATTAGTTGGCTATCAGATTCAAAAACAAAATATTACGATCCAAAAAACGCTGGATGACTCCATTGGCACTGTAGAAGGAAACGCACAACAAATCGGACAAATCATTTTAAATCTATTAATCAATGCAAAAGATGCTTTAGAAGAGATCGACGTTCCGAAAAAAGTGATTACGATTCACACAACGGCGATCAAAGAAAAAGGGAAACAATGGGTTCTTCTTTCGGTCGCAGATAACGGAAAAGGAATAAGCGAACAGCATTTACAAGAAATTTTCAATCCATTTTTTACAACAAAACGGCCCGGAAAAGGAACCGGACTTGGTCTTTCCGTCAGCTTAGGGATTGCGGAAGCTCACGGTGGAACGATTGAAGTGAAAAGCGAGCTTGGAAAAGGAAGCCTGTTTCTTTTAAAGCTGCCTGCAAAACAATAAGAAGACGTTCGGGGGTTGGGAGATATGGCCAATATTCTTGTCATTGATGATGAGATGGAAGTCGGTACATTCTTTTTGCATTTTCTTGAAGAAAAAGGATTTCACGTAAAGATTGGATTCAATGGGGAAGATTTTCGACATCTCATCCAAGAACAGTCATTTGACCTTGCTTTCATCGACGTAAAATTGCCTGATGCCAATGGGTTAGATTTATTAAAACAGATGAAAAAAACAACCCCGTCTTGTCAAGTGATTATCATGACCGGATACAGTACGGTGAAAACAGCGATCGAAGCGATTAAAAATGGAGCCAGTGATTATATCGAAAAACCGTTTGACGATCTTGACCAATTAGAAACATTGATTGAAGAATTATTAAACACTCGGTCAACGTCGTCTGACAGCGACGTGTACAAATTGTCAGAATCACTTGGCTTTATAATAGGAAAAAACAAAGAAATGAATGATTTAGTGAAACTAGCCTACAAAATTGCCAAGAAAAATGTGAATGTGCTGATTGAAGGAGAAACAGGTACTGGAAAAGAAGTGTTAGCGCATTTTATCCACAGCGCCAGCATGCGTTCTGACCAGCCTTTTTTCGGAATCAATTGCGGAGCGATTTCAGAAACCCTTTTGGAAAGTGAATTATTTGGACATGAAAAAGGAGCCTTTACAGGAGCAGTAAAAGAGAAAAAAGGAATTTTTGAAATTGCGAGTAAAGGAACTTTATTCTTGGACGAAATTGGGGAGGCTTCTCTTTCGACTCAAGTAAAACTTTTGAGAGTGTTAGAAACAGGAGAGTCTATTCGAGTAGGTGGTGAAGCCATTCGCAGGACAAATACTCGAATCATTGCCGCTTCCCATGTCGATCTTGCTCAAGCCGCAGCCGAAAAAACATTTCGAGAAGACTTATTGTATCGTTTAGATGTGGTCAAATTAACCTTGCCTCCATTAAGAAAAAGGATAGAAGATCTCCCTCTTCTCATAGAGTTCTTCTTACAAAAATTACAGACGAATCTCTCATTTTCTGAAGATACAATCGAACAAATGAAACAATATCATTGGCCGGGTAATATCCGTGAACTTTTGAATGTCATCAAAAGAGCGGTCACATTGGCAGAAGGTGAAACCACTATTATTACTCCGCACTATCTGCCGGACAAAATGAAAACGGCTGCCCCTTCGCCGCAGATCGAATTATTCAACGAAAAAAATAATGATGACGACACCGACCTAGAAACATATTTAAACGAATGGACAAGCTATATTCTGGAATTATGGAAAAACAACCGTGAAGTCGATTTAGAACAGGTGCTGTCGTCAGTAAAAGAGTTAGAAATGCAAATAGGTCGATCTTTCGTCATGAAAACGTTAAAGCAAACAGTCGGTAATCGAAAAAAAGCGGCTGAACAGCTGAATATATCGGTGCGAAAACTTCGATATTTATTAAAAGAAAAAGGAGCCCATTCCGTTCAATAGATGTATGTTAAATGAAGAATTTACAAGTTTTTTTCGTACAAACTTTTGACCTCGATTTATCGTCATCTCAGCGTTTTTTATTATGCAGGGAGGGATCCTGTGACTCGCTCCCTGCCATTTAAAATGAGACGAATTAGTTGTCTTCCCCAATTTTTAATACGATACGACCATTAATTTTCCCTTGTTCCATTTTTTCAAATACTTCATTAATATCTTCTAATGGAGCGGTTTCGACAATCGGACGAACTTTTCCGCGTGCAGCGAAATCTAAAGCTTCCTGCATATCTTTTCTTGTTCCGACAATAGAACCTTTTACAGTTACTCCATTTAAGACGGTATCAAAAATCGGAATCGGCAATTCATCATTTGGCAATCCAACAACGACAAGACTTCCGCCTCGTTTTACAGACTGGTAAGCTTGTTCAAACGCTTTTCGGTTGACTGCCACACTGATAGCAGCATGCACTCCGCCCAATTTTTCCCGAATTGTTTCGACCGGATCTTCTTTTAATCCATTGATCGCAATATCGGCCCCTAATTTTTTAGCCAATGCCGATTTATCATCGCTAATATCTACTGCTACAACATTCAATCCCATTGCTTTGGCGTATTGCAGCGCAATGTGGCCTAGTCCTCCGATACCGTATATCGCAACCCATTCGCCAGGTTTCGCGTTGGAGACCTTTAACGCTTTATACGTTGTAACCCCCGCACACAAAATCGGTGCCACTTCCACAGGATCCAAATTCTCTGGAATTTTCGCTACATAGTCGGCAGGAGCTTTACAATATTCCGCATATCCGCCGTCTACAGAATATCCGCCGTTTAATTGATGAGGACAAAGAGTTTCTTGTCCACTTAAACAATATTCACATTCGCCACATGCAGAGTAAAGCCAAGGAATGCCGACGCGATCTCCGACTTTAATTGAACGAACCCCTTCACCGACTTCGACTACAATTCCTACTCCTTCATGGCCCGGAATTAAAGGAAGCTTCGGTTTTACTGGCCAGTCTCCGTGAGCCGCATGAAGATCCGTATGGCATACGCCGCATGCTTCAATTTTCACAAGCACTTCCCCATACTCTAATGTTGGTTTCTCCACTTCTTTAATCTCCAATTTTTGTTTAAACGAATTAACAACTGCTGCTTTCATTTTCCCATCTCCCCTTTAACAAAATGTTTCATCCATAGTCATGCAAAAAATGTGCCAACGAAAAACACAGCTCCTTCCATGTCTCATTTCATGTTTGTGCCGAATTTTCGGCAAGATTATCGAATATTTGTCATTTTTATCGTGAATTTGTCCATCTCCACATTGCAAGAAAGAAACGACGGAACTTCTATTGCTATTAAGAAAAAAGAGAGCCGGCCCCTTATCAAGGATTCTTGCTCTCCTTTTCTTCTATCGTATTCAACTAGCGATTTTGCTCCTGCTAAAACATATCTCGTGTCAAGGCAGCCCTTTTTCCATATTCTCAATCAGGAATCATATCAACCGAAGACAAACTCATTCTGCAAGAACTAATCTTGAAAGATCATGGTTTTTTCACTACTGCCCTTTCGCAATCCCCTTCTTGAGGATGAGTTTTTTTAACTCATGTTTCTGAATTTTACCGACGGAGGTTCTCGGAAACTCATCGACAAAATGAATGGCTTCGGGAACTTTAAATTTGGCAAGCTTTTGTCTACAAACATCGAGTATGTCTTGGCTAGAAAGCTCGTGGCCTTCTTTAACAATCACAAAAGCATGGATGGCTTCATCTCTTATTTCGTCAGGAACACCTATGACAGCGCTTTCGAAAACACCTTCACATTGATTAATCACATCTTCTACTTCACTGGCTGCTACATTTTCACCAGCGCACCTGATCATATCTTTTTGACGATCCACGAAGTAAAAAAATCCATCGTTGGGATCTTTCCGTGCGACATCGCCGGTATAAAGCCATCCGTCTTTTATAGTGCTCTTTGTCGCCTCTTCATTATGAAAATAGCCTTTCATGATGGTCCTCCCCGGAATTCCATTCACAATGATTTGCCCCGCTTCGCCGTCTTTTACTTCATGACCGTTTTCGTCGACCAGCTTGACTCGATAACCAATCGTCGGTCGCCCCATGCTGATGTTATTGTAATAGCCGTCCAACGGATTAATGAGCGGGGTGCCGACGGTTTCCGTCATGCCGTATAATTGCCGCAAAGATACACGGTATCGTTGTTCAAACTCACGGAGTTGTTCCCTTGTAATAGACTGCGCGAAAATAATAAGACGTAATGAGTGTTCAGCATCTGAAGACCGATAAGGCTTCTTTAAAATCATTTTTAAAGGGGCGGCAAACAACGATCCGACCGTTGCCCGCAATCGTTTCGCTTGTTGAAAGTAGCGGGAGGCGCTGAATCGTTCTGCTATCGCGATACTGGCTCCAACGGTCAATGCCGGCATCGCTAAGTAATATTGCCCATTCCCGTGGAACATCGGCAATACGATGAGCACGCGGTCGTCCGGAGACATCCTTAGCGTTTTGGACATGATTTCTCCCACATAAATGTAATTGGCATGAGTAAGCAAAACTCCTTTTGGTTTGGATGTCGTGCCTGACGTATACAAGATGGAAGCAATATCATCGCTGGACAAATGAGGAAGGGTAGTCAGTGGTTCTGTTTCTTTGATGATGTTTTGAAGGCTCACTCCGTGGATGTCCTCATCACTCCTTGCTAAAAACAATCCATTCAATTGATCACGGAATCTCGTAAACTTATGGGCGTACTCCTCTTCTGTAATCACAAGTTTCGTTTCGGAATGTTCGAGCAAATAAGCCATTTCCTCAGCCGTCGATAAAATATTGGTAGGAACCATCACCGCTCCGATGGAAGTAACAGAAAACCACGAAATCATAAAGTCGATCCCATTTGGCAGGTGAAGAAGGACTTTATCCCCTTTTTGAATGCCATACTTTTGCAAGGCATGGGCAAGACGATGGACTTTATCGCGAAACTCCTCATAAGTAAGCGAGCATGTCTTCTCTTGTTGATCCTCAAAGATGACAAACGTTTTCTTTGGATAAAAAGAGGCCATTTCATTTAATAATTGTGGAATGGTTCTGTTTCCTATAATATCGGTCATGCCTATTTCCCCTTTCTTATTGACTTTAGCCTTTGTCGTTTCTCCAACTTTGCGAAAAGTTCTTTACGAAATTTTACGAGTCAAGCTGCATTCCATTCCTTAAGATCACGGGAGAAAACCACGTTTTTCCATACGATTCTTTTTCGTAAAATCCCCCCAGAAGATATTCTAGGTTATTCCTATCCCATTGAAGGTTTCACCTCCCAACTTCTACATTTTTATCATTCATCCTCAATGTGCAATTGGCATACCAAAGTGGTTTTGAATGGTCATAACCGAAAAGATGTTTTCATACACAATCAGCTCCCATTTCATGTGCAAGATAGGGGGCGGGAATTCTGTATAGAGCATCCCGTCTAAAAGACACGGATCATACCCATTTCACGCTGTCTTTCTTCTCTTCATTCACCAGCAGCTGGAATACGTCCGGTCTTGAGTAATGCCCCACGACATCAAAATCAAATTGACTATAGGCGATCTCACGCAAATCAAGATCAGCGATTAAGATATCTTCCTTGCCATAGACAGGTTCATGAATATAGTTTCCAAGCGGGCCGACAATAGCACTTCCGCCACAGCTCATCTCATGAGGAGCGGACTCCAGCTCTTCATAGCAGGCTAAATCAGTCGGGTACATATCCTTCGTCACATACTGATTGCAAGATAACACGAAGCATCTGCCTTCAGCGGCAATATGGCGAATGGTAGACTGCCAAAGTTCTCTCGCATCTGCCGTCGGAGCGATATAAATTTGAACTCCTTTCGCATACATAGCCATTCTCGCTAAAGGCATATAATTTTCCCAGCAAATCAGCGCGCCTATTTTTCCATATGGTGTATCGAACACAGGCAGCGTGCTTCCGTCCCCTTCTCCCCAAATAATTCGTTCAGAGGCGGTTGGCTTTAATTTCCGATGTTTTCCAAGCAAAGAGCC
>JADBKC010000196.1 GCA_014896555.1 Caryophanales bacterium
TTCGTGATTACTTGAAAAAAGTTTTAAAATGGCCGGATTATGAACAACTATACGGATCCAGTATCCTTAAAAACAACGCATAATCCTATTTTCGCTTATACAAAATCAAAAGACGTTTGTGGACCATAATATTAAATGTTTTCTAAAAAGAGTGCATGAAGTTATGCACTCTTTTTAGCATTTTAGGGCATGAAGGACCTTCACTTTGGAGTAATACCCGAAACGGAGGGAAATCTTTATTATGGAAACTTTTTATCGTGTTATAATAAAGTGAAACTTTTTTCCGTTGCTAACATCATGGCATTTCATTTTTCATCGTGGAAAATACAGCTTAGATTTCATCAGTAGCGAGGTGAGACCATTCAGTGAAATCGGCAGCCTATGTTCTCTTCGCTTTTACTTTACTATTATCGGTAACAGGTTGTTCCTATATGGGGGGATCCGAACAAGCAGTTCATTCACAAACAGCTGAAAAAGTGGTACCTAAAGATTTGAAAGTGGTCGCCATTGGGGATTCTTTAACCCAAGGGGTGGGTGACAGTACGAATAAAGGCGGCTATATTCCATACTTGAAAAAAGACTTGGAAAGATTGAAAATGGTTAGGAGCGCCGAATTTCAAAATTATGGAGTAAAAGGGACAAGATCAGACCAGTTGCTTGAACGTTTGAAGACGAGCCAAATCAAATCGGCCATAGAAAAAGCGGATATTGTCTTCATTACAATCGGTGGAAATGATGTCATGAAGATACTTCGGGATCATTTCACGAATTTAAACGCAAACGTGTTTCTACAAGAGGAAAAGCCTTACCAACAGCGGCTGTTTGCCATTTTAAAGACTATACGCCAATACAATCCTCATGTAGGGATTGTCCTGATCGGCCTCTACAATCCATTCTTGGAATGGTTTTCTGATATAAGAGAAATTAATCAAGTGATTCATCATTGGAATGCAGCCAGCAATGAAGTAGTAGAAAAATTTCATCACACCGTTTTCGTCAGCATCGATGATATTTTTTATAAGCAGAAGGAAAATTTATTATTCAATGATCATTTTCATCCGAATGATCAAGGGTACCAATTGATGGCGAATCGGATCTATCAAACTATCAATGGGAGAAAGCTAGAAGAATTAACGAATGGGAAAATTGTGTCAGAGAAAGAGGAGAAACTGTAAATGAAAGTGAATAAGTGGAAAAGAGCTTTTTTTCTTTTATTGGGCGTGGTCCTTTCTATCTTCGTCATCTTTATCGGCCTTATTTTATGGCCAGTGGATCAAGAAGAACTTCCTAAGGAAAAAAACGTGGAAAAAACGGTTCCATTTCACGTGAAAACGAATAAAGAGGATTTAAACAAAGTGATTAACTCGTACATTGAGAAAGAAAAAGGGGACACTCCTATTGATTATTATGTGAAGCTTCAGGATGATGTCGATTTAACGGGAAAATTAGACTTTTTTTCTACATCGGTTCACTTTCATATGACATTTGAACCGAAAGCGTTGAAAAACGGCGATCTCATATTAAAGCAAAAGGGGATGTCGCTTGGCGAATTAAATTTGCCGCCGTCCTATGTACTGAAAATTGCCCAAGATTCTTATCATTTTCCGAACTGGGTTCGGATATTCCCTAACCAAAAAATGATTTATGTGTCAACAAAAAAAATGAATTTGAAAAACAATGTAAGCGTCCGAGTGAATGAATTTAATCTACCAAAAAATCGAATTTCGTTCACATTGCTCGTTCCGGTGCAATGAAAGAAAACGATCGATGGGTAAAACAAAATCATCAGAAAAAGGGGCTCCAAAAAGTTAGTTACCCTGACTTTTTGGACAGCCCCTTTTTAAAAGATCCATTTATCAAGCAACATATGTCCACGTTGGCGGATTTCTTATCGGTGCAGTCTTAAACCTTTTGGATAAAAATTTTTGATGATTCCTTTCGTTTCCTTGCCCCAGCCTAGAGGAAAGCCATGGATGGTTAAAAGGATCCAGCCGCGGTCTTTTCCGGTTTGAATCGTCTCCCCATGCAAATAATGTTCCCAAAGAGTTCCGTTTTGTCCAAGTTCGAAATGGTGCCGGACATCCTTTGTTTGAACGGCAAGCGCCAGTGAGTGATGCGGCTCAAAACGGTTTTTCTTAAATTCTCCAATGGGAAGTCCTATTCGAACAGCTTTTAGCGATGTTAAATCCGGCATTCGTTCCGGCACAAAATATAATCGGTCATTTTTCAAAAGAAGCCGGTCCCATTCAAACGGAAAGTGAAGAAAGGTTTGTTCGACAAATGGTTGAAACAGTTTCGCTTGTGCCCTAGGCAGCTTTTCCCCTTTCATGATGGGGGCGGAATGTTCATTTCCTCCTGTTTTTCTTAGTTTTGCGACGAAGTGTCCTTCCCCTTGGAGATGGTGCGGCCAAAGGCGAGCCGTCTTCGTGATGTCGGAAAAATGAGTCATGGTCCATTCCGGACGGCCAGGAGAAACACCATGTATGTGCGGAATCGGCATTAGTTCCATATCAGGAAACGTTTTGACAAATTGTTCAATTGTTTGTTCGTTTTCTTCTGGAGAAAACGTGCATGTCGAATAGAGAAGAATGCCTCCTTTTTTCAACATGGCGTAAGCGTGAGATAAAATCTCCAGCTGCAAATGATGGCATGATTTCACATAATCGTCGCTCCAATACTGGCAGCTTTCCGGATCTTTTCGAAACATCCCCTCTCCAGAACACGGAGCGTCCACAATAATTTTATCGAAACATTCTTCAAACTGAGCGGAAAGCCTTTCCGGAGTCTCATGGACGACTGCTGTGTTTGCCAGCCCGAAGCGTTCCACGTTTTCTGATAATGCTTTGACCCTTTTGGCCGAAATTTCGTTAGATAGTAAAACACCATTCTTTCCGAGCCGAGCTGCGATAGCGGTTGTTTTTCCGCCTGGTGCTGCACATAAGTCGAGAACAATATCGCCTTGTGAGAGTTCAAGCTGCTCTGCCACAAACATGGCACTTGGTTCTTGTATGTAATAAAGGCCAGCTGCATGATACGGATGCTTTCCAGGAGCATCTTCCTGGCGATAATAATAGCCGTTTTCCACAAAGGGAATTTTATCCATTTCAAACGGGGAGATTTCTTCCCATTGCTCGAAAGAAACTTTTAACGGGTTCATACGCAGGCCAGCTGTTCTTTCCTGTTTATATGTAGCGAAAAATGCTTCGCTTTCTTGTTTCAGCAACGCTTTCATTTTTTGAAGAAAGCCGGAGGGCAAGTAATCCATGAGAAGGCTCCTTTCCTTTGCCAAATAAGCCCGGCTTGCCGGGTTTTCCAGCCGCCAAAGCCAAACATAATGCTATTATGTTTCTTTGAAAAAAGCA
>JADBKC010000032.1 GCA_014896555.1 Caryophanales bacterium
TGATAAAACTCCTTGTAAAGCAGAGACGACTAAATAGGATTCTACTCCCATGTCTTGCAGGCGCGGGATTGTAGCAATGGAGCTATTCGTGTGCATCGTACTGAAAACAAGATGTCCCGTTAACGCTGAACGAATAGCAATTTCAACCGTCTCTTTATCTCGCATTTCCCCCACCATGATAATATTCGGATCCTGCCTTAAAATTGCGCGCAATCCTGTAGAAAAATCAAGACCGATCGATGGATTGACTTGCACTTGATTAATGCCTTCCAGTTCGTACTCAACCGGATCTTCGATCGTGACAATGTTCACCTCTTCCGTGTTTAAGTGGTTTAAAGCCGCATATAATGTCGATGTTTTGCCTGAACCGGTTGGGCCCGTAATAATCACAAGTCCGGAAGGTTTTTCAATCAACTTTTGAAATTGTTGCAAGTTGATTTTATTAAATCCGACCTCTGTGATATCTTTTCGAATATTCTGTAGATCCAGTAGACGAATCACCACTTTTTCTCCATAAATGGTTGGCAAAATGGAAATGCGCATATCGATCGTTTTGTACTTCGAGAGTTTCATTCTTCCGTCTTGCGGCAGCCGGTTCTCCGTAATATCCATATTGCCCAATATTTTCATTCTTGCGATTAAGGCAGAATGTATAGACTTTGATAAAATCCTTTCCGTCCTTAATAGACCATCGATCCGGAAACGAACGATCAATTTCGATTCTTGTACATCGATATGAATATCGCTCGCTTTCAATTGAATGCCTGCTTCCAGAATGTCATTGACTAAAACAACGACGGACTCCTCCGCTGCCTCAGATACATTGGTGCTCGCCGCAGCGGTTTCATTCAACTGATCCTTTCCATTGTAATATTTGTAAATCGATGAAATTATATCTTCTCTCGTGGCAATCACGGTTCGAATTTGCAATCCAGTGGACAGCGTTAAATCATCAATCGTGTAAAAGTCTAATGGATCATACATCGCCACTGTTAGCTCGCGATCTTTTTTCTCAATTGGAAAGACTAAATTTTTCAAAGCAAATTCTTTCGGAATGAATTTTAATAGAGTGGTATCAATCGGTATAGATTGTAATTTTACGTGCGGAATCCCAAGCTGGAACTCCAATACTTCGATTAATTGCTGTTCATTCAAATAACCTAAGCTGACTAGTACATCGCCCAATTTTTGTCTACTTTTCTTCTTTTTGAGTGCTTCTTGTAATTGTTCTTCTGTAATAACTCCCGCTTCCAATAATAAATCGCCCAGTCGTTTTCGTTCCATTTCAAAACCTACTTTCAAACAATTATAGTAGTTTTTTCCCATTCATTATAAAATAGAATGAGAACTTTTAATACCATATTGCGAAAAGGAATGTGGCAAATGTTTCAATGTCGACAAAACGATGAACAAGGATTTACTTTAATTGAGGTGCTGGCGGCAACGACATTACTGTTGATTGTGTTTACTTGCTTGTTCGGCATTTACGTTCAATCTACTGCCTATAATACGTCAAATCGCGAAAAATTACAGGCCATTCATCTAGCCAAAAAAGCGGTTTCTACATTGCGTTCCAATCAAGCAACCGTTCCAAAAAATGCGAAAGAAGGGGATGAAGTGGATATCAGCGCCTACCATCTCAATCAATCTCCCTTTGAAGTCAAGGCAACAGTGTTGAAAAGCACACCAGAGGCCAATCAAGCGCAATTACTTCCCGTTCAAATCTCTGTGATAGAGGCAAACAGTAAGAAAATCCTTGCGAAAACATTTGTATATTTAGAAGAGGCATCGTCATGAAAAGAAAACAATGGAATGATCAAAAAGGGGTCACATTAATTGAATTGTTGGCAGCCATTACGCTGAGCAGCATCGTGATTGCGATTGCTTTCGCAGCATTGTTTTCAGCCATAAACATTTATAAAAACAATATGGCGCAAGCGAGGCTTCAACAAGAGGCCAATATCATTTTATCCAACTTAAATCAACTGAGCGAAAAACAAGATGAAATGACGATTAGTCTTAGCAGCGATAGCCAAAAATTAACCATTGCAGCGAACGATCACACATACACATACGATCAAAATCATTATGAAATCACCATAAATTCTAATGAACTTCAGCCAGGAGGTTCCATCACTTTTCAAACAGCAGCACCGATTCCTATTCTTTTGCATGTCCAAGATCGAAATCATTCCAATCAACAAGTGAAAGTGGAAACAACGCTTGAACGTATTCATTAGGAGGGCCCACCTTTGATGAAGAAAAACGATGGTCAAGTGCTCATCATTGTCTTGCTCGTTCTTACATTAACGATGATCTTTGTGATCACTCTTTTTCCGTTGATCATTCAATCAGCGAAACAAGCCACTCTATCTGAAGAAAATATGCAAACAAAACATGCAGCTGAAATGGGGATGACATTATTTGAAAAGATGTTTGACCAAATCATGGATAAAAAAGAGTTTCATTCAACAGATGAGCTTCAAAATGAAGTACAAAATAGCACACCAACGAATCCAATTTCTCTTAATGACCACGTCGCCTATCAACTCAATGTCCATACAGCCACTGTTAAGAAGAATAACGATAGCGTCATCACGATAACCGTTGATAGCTACGGCCTTTATGACGGTAAACAAAAAAAAGATTTGCAAAAGACTTATACCGTCACTTTTCGTTCCAACGACCATTCAGGATCCAAAAAAATTTTTACGAATATAAGTGATTTTGACGTACTGAAAGATCCGAGTTTTTTGAATTTCGGCAACGAGAGCTTTAGAATTAATTATAATATCAACTTACAATCTCATTATATAGGAAATTATAACTTCCCATTTTACAGCTTATTGTTAAGAAATATTGATGTATCTCATGATGCAATATTTCAAAATGATCTTTATATACCTCTAAATTTGAAGTTCAAAATTGGCAATAGCGCCTTATTTAATGACGATGTTTTATTATTTACAGGAAATTTACAGATTGGAAACGCTATGTATGCTCAAAATGAGATACACGCTTTCATGAATTCAAGTTTAACCGTTGGGGGAAATGCAAGCGTGAACGAATTATACGCGTCCAATTCTAGGTTATTATTTTCCTCAAACTTATATGTAAAATATCTTCAACTATTTTGGTATTCAAAAATGGAAGTCGATGGAAGCATGTATTTGTCAAGTGCAACCATTGGTCCTGGCTCTACTCTGACTGTGAATGGCAACCTATATTCTGATAGTTTAACGGTCTCAGACTGGCCGTTCGGCGGAAAAGTTTGTGTACATGGAAAAGCAGAAAATATCAGGACAAACGCTGACGTCATTTACAATAAAAGTAGTTGCGACAATCAACCAGAAGGGACAATCTATGTTCTAAACCAACCAGTAGACTCTCAAAATGATGGCAGTAGCGATAATAAAATTGTGACGGTTGAAGAAGGAGATGTCATCTATAAATAAGGAAAAACCATCCATTAGACTGTTCATCGTCCAAATGGATGGTTTTTTGGCCTCTTCTTTTATTGATTATGATTGGCTGGATTGACATTGCTCTTATTCGTATTTTGTGAAGAAGATGGATTCTGTGTATAGGATCTGTTATTGGGTGAACTGCTATTATTATCGGTTTGAAATTGGTTATTCGATGTATTCCCTGTTGATGTATTTTGGGAAGTATTGTCGGTTCCGTTGTATGACGAATGTCCTGTTGTACCATTCTCTGTGCTAGATGTGCTATCTGTCGTTGTTGTACTTTCCGGTTGTTCCAAGTTTTTCACGACGATTTTTGGGGTCGGCAAATAAAAATCTTTGGATACAAGAGATTCATAGAATACCATATGATCCAATGCCACTTCTTTATAAAGTTCCACCGAATACCCGTATTGGCCATTTCGATTGACCGCTTTTTCTGCTAACGGGCGGTATTGTATGATTGTTCTCGGTGCATACGCTTTTACGTTTTTCTTCACCAATTTGTAAGTAAAAGGATCGGTTGGGCCGATTAAACTGAGCTTTAATACGTGATTCGATATTTTCTCACTTTTGATGACAAACGCTGTATGATTTGGATTATAGATTCTTAAATCAGCATTTGAACCGTCTACTCTTGCCTCAAAACCTAATTCGATTCCATCTGGCAAAGTATCGCTAATATGTCTTTCTACGATTTGTAAATTCGTTGGCAGCGCTAATTGATAGATGGCAGAAGCACAATGGATGAAAAAGGAAACGTCTCTATTGTCCAGATTTTGGATGTAATCATTCAATGAAAAGATTTTCTTTGGTTTAAGCGTCATGGTGGAGTTGGTCGCCATCCAGTCCTCTATGTCAGCTGGATCATTGACGACAATCCTTTTTGAGGCGATGATTTCCGGTTTATTATGGGACGTTTTCAAATACTGAACTAAATCTTCTGTTTGCTGTGAAGAATCTAAACGACTAGCTTTTTCCTTCAATAGCTGCTTCAACTTCTCTAAATCCACTAAATTTACTAATTCAGGGTTTTCCAATCGATTAAATAAAATGGTTTTAAGGGGTTGTTCATCCACTTCTGTAAACAGTACATTTTTCTCACCATCTAGACTGGCATCAAGAGAGGCATGGACCTTAAAATGCACCACACTCATCGGAACGGGAATCGTTTTATTAAAAAAAGTAAACGTTACTTGCGATTTTTTTTGCCAATTCAATACTTTTTCTGTGATTTTCGATTCTGCTTCTTCTTTATTCAAAGAGGAGATATTCATTGGACCAATATATGTACCTTTGGCAAAAACGGGCTCTTTTTTTGAAAAGGAAGCAACCGCCAAATTTGTGATGTTGGAAAGAGCCATTAGAACAGCGGTCGAAATCAGTAAAATAGCGAAAAAGCGAACCATGTTTGTTCTGTTCATGACGGATCACCTTTTTCATCCGTTTTATTTGTGCGCCGAGCCAGTATGTCTTCAAATGAAGACTCGTTTTGTTGCGAGGGATTTGCTTCCTCTTCCAATGCTTCAAACCGTTTTTGATACATTTCTTGCATGCTTTCATCCTCATTTAAAGCCGTAATCGTTGAAACATCATATTCCGTTTCCATTGGGGGAGCCGTTATTTCATCACGTAAAAAATTTGGACGACCTTCTTCAAATCCAGCATTTGGTTGGATAGGTATGTCAATATTTTCTGCCATCGCTGCTTTTTCTCTCAAATCATCGTAGTCAAACTTTGGCTCTAAATTTTCAGCCTGATTCATTCCTGGATTGTCTTCAAACCACGGTTCCCTTGGATACAAGAGAATGGTTAAGCATAAAATAAATAAGAGTGCGATCGCCGCGGCGATTGCATACGGAAAAATCATGAACGCTACCTTGGCAATTAAGAAACAAAAAATACTTGCTATCACCATATAACGTTTATGGCGTTTACTCATGGATAAAGGAATCATATAAAACAAACAAGAAAATACGATGACCGGAATAACTAAAGAAAGAATTGTCTTCATAATGCCTCCAAAATATCAAACTCAGTTCTTTCCTCCCGCATCTATTATACTAATAAATAGCATCGATTCTGTGAAAAAATTTTTATTTTTTTGAATGACAATGAATGGAATTCTAATAGCTGTTTACGTAAAATAGGCAAATTTTCTTAAAGAAGGTGCCCGTTTTCTCTTATCTTAAACCGATAGTGGAGCTACTCACTTTGTCTATCCTTACAGCGAGTTTATATTCGGTGAGACGAAATCTGTGATGAGCTTCTTAGCACTTATTAGAAGCAGGGATATTACTATTTTTGGATAAAAAGGAGTTTTTCCTTCTCATTCCATTCCTATATTAGAAAAAGGGGCTTTTTCAAAAAGCACTGTTCTCCCTTCTTCCAATTGCCCTGATCGCACAACACTTTCCTGCATTATTTAAGCTATTATATCAGGTTGCTCGTCATTCCAAAAAACCGTTGTCTTTTTAAAATGGAAGAATAAAAGATTTCAAAAAGGAACCCTATTAGAAGGCAAAAATTCTACTTGCTACTTTATTCTTAGCTTTCTTTCTATTATCATTGGTGGAGTAAAGAACATTGACATTTTACTCGAAAAAGTATTGAAAAGGCAGGTCTGCATTGATGAAAACCATTTTTGGCTACTCCTTCATTGCCGTTCTGATGGCGCTTACGGTTTACTTTTTTTATTTTGCCAATCAGGAAGCGCAGCATGTCGAAAGTTTTGACACAGCCGTAGAAAAGAAGATTCCGATACATACGGTGGATCTTTCTCAAGAAAGCAAATTTTTGGACCAGAATAGCCATACGTTTTTGGAAATCCGCAATCCTTATCGAATTGTCGTGAGCAACAAAGACATTCCCGATTTCATGAAGGAATTATTTTTGCAATCTGAAGACCGGCAATTTTACGAACATGGCGGCATAGATGCTTTCGCCGTATTGAGGGCGATGATCGTCAATTCTCGTTCTCATCAAATCGAGCAAGGCGGAAGCACCATCACCCAGCAGCTGGCCCGGAATTTATATTTAAATTACAACAAAACGTTTAGTCGAAAATTATCCGAAGTGTTTTATGCCTATGAACTGGAAAAAAAATTAACGAAAGACCAAATTCTCAATCTTTATTTAAACACTATTTACTTTCAAAACGGAGTATACGGGGTGGAAGCCGCTTCCCAGTTTTACTTTCAAAAAAGCGTAAAGGATTTAACGAAAGCGCAGATGGCTTTTCTGGCGGCGATACCTAATAATCCAAGCTTATATAATCCTCTTACCCACTTTGCGAATACGAAAAAACGGCAGGAACGATTGATTGATTTAATGAAAAAGAACGGCTTTCTTACAGCTGAAGAAGCTGAAGCGGCCAAAAAAGAACCCATTTCATTAAAATTGAAAAAGCGAATAGATGAATTTCCTAATTATTCCACCTATGTTCGAGAAGAATTGAAAGAACTGATTGCGGAAAAAGAAGGGTTTAAAGAAAAACTGGCCCATGCAAATCCTAAGGAAAAAGAACAAATCGAAAAACAGTTGGAAAACCGCTTAAATAAAGTGCTATCATCCGGAATTATGATTTATACCTCTTTAAATCCAATCATACAGCAAAAAGCGGAACACGCTGTTTCTTCCGTTTTGTCTTATACCAATGTGGAAGGTGCTGCTGCGGTCATCGACAATCAACATCGAAGCATAATCGCATTAGTGGGGGGAAAAGATTTTCACCATACGGATTTCAATCGGGCATACCTTGCTTACCGGCAACCGGGATCATCGATTAAACCGCTGCTCGACTACGGGCCGTATATCGACCGTTTCCATGTTTCATTATCCAGTCTTGTCAATGCCAACAACGTCTGCATCGGCAATTACTGTCCGACAAACTACAGCAAAAAAGAATATGGATACGTCACTCTGAAAAAAGCGTTTGCGAATTCATTTAATACTCCTGCTGTCCGAATTTTCATGCAAACGGGAATTAAAAACTCCTTTTCCTATTTGAACAAATTTGGTTTTGAAAAGGTGTCAGAAAAAGACGAAAATCCGTCAGCGGCTATCGGAGGGTTTACCTACGGGATGACTCCGCTGGAAATGACATCCGCCTACACCTCCTTTATTGATGGCAGCTATAAAAAGCCTAGAGCCATCCAAAAGGTGACGGATTTAAAAGGACATGTTTTATACCAGTGGAACGATGAACCTGTCAAAATTTGGTCGAAAGAAACCGTTTCGAAAATCCGCGCATTAATGGCGGAAGTCGTAAAAAACGGTACTGGTAAAAAAGCGAAAATCGCCCGCCCTTATGTGGGAGGGAAAACCGGAACGACCAACAATTACCACGACTTCTGGTTTGTCGGACTGACGGATCAATATACAGCAGGTGTCTGGGTAGGAAGGGATACACCGTCAAGCATCGAATCGTTGGAACATGACGGACCACAGCTGCTCATTTGGCGAATGATTATGCAATAATCCAATATTCTCCGTTTATGAAACCGAAAAATCATTGGAACAAAAAAGGTCAGCTCCTCCGTCACCCAAATGGGATCAAAAGGAGCTGACTTTTTTCGTCATTTAAATAGGCAATCCAGCCATCGCAGTGTTATAGATTTTCAGAATCATATAGAGTAGAGAGGACGTGATAAAGCCCCAAACGACAATTTGGAAGCAAATAAAACCGACGAGCCGAAATGATGTTGTTAACGAAGGGCTGATTTTATAAACGAAATAAATAAAATAGATTAAAACGGTTAAAAGAAATATGGCGGCAATCCCAATGATGGATGCATAACTGCACAACGAAACCAACCCGCCGGCAAAAAAAATAAGTGAACCATTTCGGACATTTTTTAAAACTTCTCCGTCCGTATCTACAGAAAAAAAGAGCAAAGCCAGTTCATTGATGGTTTCAGCGACTATTTTTAAAGCCGACAGCACCATGAAAAACACTGCGATCAATCCAATCATGACAACAAGCTTTAACTCTGTTTCCGAAATGATGCCTAGCATTCCTTGATAAATGCCAATCTGTTTCAAAAAGTTCATGATGGTGTCTTCCACATAAATCGCTAGTGACAAGCTGAATAATAAAATCGACAAAAAAGGCAAGTAGCCAGTTAAATAAGTATTTTTCATGATCAGTCGCTCCTGTTTTTCTCGAATCAACTTTCATTATGCAAGAGCCTTTCTACATTTACAAGAGCTATATAGAAAAACATTGATTTTTCGTTTATTTATAGAATGGCAGTCAAAAAATCCCTTTTTTCCATTTTCAATCGTGCAAAAATCTGATCTCCATCTCCCAACTGCCTGCCGTTCTTGAGAGTTTCTAAAAAACCCTGTACAATAAACGGTCGACGTTTCCTTTGCTTTCTTATGTATCATCGTTTATTGACAATGGCAACTGTGCATCTCGATAAACAAATAAGACGGTCGTTTTCATCGACGATCCGGATCTCCCAAACACATGTTGACCTTCCAATGTGGACTGCTTCTGCATGGGCTGTCACAGTTCCTTCTGTTTTGGAACGGATATGATTGGCATTGATTTCAAGTCCAAAGCAGATTTGTGTTTCCGGGTCAATGAGTTGCGCTGTTCCAAAGCTTGCTGCGGTTTCTGCTAATGCAACAGAAGCCCCTCCATGAAGATATCCTAATGGCTGTCGAGTGCGGTCATCTACCGGCATGGTCATGACCACTTTCCCCTTTTTCATTTCGATTATCTTCATTCCAAGATTGGCCATCAACCCTTGTTCATAGTTCACTTCCATGTACCCCCCTATTTCCAAATAATTGAAAATTCATTCTTTTTCAAATATTTCCTACTATTTTATATCATAATCATCCTTACTGCCACATATCTTTTCCACAGAATGACATTCTTGAATCAGGAAGGAGAATCATATATGCACCAACCTCCTCCTTTCCCGCCTCATAACGATCCAAAGTCTTTTCCTAATCGTCCAAATGATCACCCATACAACCGACAATTTCCTATCGTCCAGATCAAGCAATTCACCCTATCCGCCAGAAGATCATTGGAACTGTTAAGAGACGCACAACTGTTTTTGAATGCTGTTGCCACAAATGAAGCCTTTGCAAGAGAGCTGATGGACGCTGCTCAACGGTCGCAAACAAACAAAGTGATACAAATGATTCAATCGATCGGCATCAGAATTCGGCCCGAAATTTATTTTAACCCGGATGGGCTTCTAGTTCGCTTTGATCGTTTAGATGAAGACCAAAAAAAAGAGTGCTGCCGTTTACAGCTGGAGCTGCGTTGGAAGAAATAATTTAGGTTTTTGACTATTTTCACTGCATTCTCTTGACAAAAAACCTGCTCGGTATGCAAGAGAATAGCAAACTTTCAAAGAGGCTGGATAACAAGGAGTCCGCTCCATGTTTCATCGAGCGGCTTCCCTTTCTCCATACACCAGCCTCTTTCATCTGTTTAAAAATACGGATATGGATAAAACGGGCGCGGACCGTAAAAAGGATATGGCGGTCTAAACAATGGCACCGCTATCGCCGTACCTAGCAAGCCGCCCAGTAGTCCACCGATAAACGGCCCTCCCGGAAAAAAGCGATATGGATACATATAAGGTACCTCCTTTTTCAATGCTACACTATTCTTATGCACAGACGGAAGTCTTTGTATAGGCCCGCCAAAAATTTAACTTTGAAAAGCGGCAGTACGAAACTCAAGCACCGCATCCTTACTCTTTTTCAAACCGATCGACAAATAAAGCAAGCGTTCTTGTCATGACGCCTGTTGCCCCCGCAGGTCCCAAGTCGTAATCTTTATCGGTATCGGCCGTTCCGGCAATATCTAAATGTACCCAAGGAGCTCCTTCCACGAATTCTCCTATAAAAGCAGCTCCCATTATCGCATGGCCTTCTCTGCCGGGAGAATTATTTAAATCGGCCATTCGGCTGTTTCGAACCCGTTTCTTATCTTCTTCTGTATAAGGCAGCCGCCAAATGTATTCTCCAGCTTCAAAAGAAGCCTCTAAAATTTGTTCAAAAAGCCCCTCGTCATTGGTGACCGCTCCTGTTTTATCTGTTCCAAGCGCAACAATCACTCCGCCCGTCAATGTGGCAACATCGACTAAATATTCAGCGCCATGATGTTTTGCGTAGGTAACGGCATCAGCAAGTACTAAACGCCCTTCCGCATCCGTATTCAAAACTTCGATCGTTTTTCCATTCATGGAGGTTATGACATCATCAGGCCGAAATGCCGATGCGCTCACGACATTGTCTGTAGCTGGAATGACAGCCACCACATTTTGTTTCGGTTTCCATTCAGCGATTGCCTCCATTGCCCCTAGTACAGCTGCAGCTCCCGCCATATCTGTTTTCATGCCGACAAGGCCGCTTTTCGTTTTGAGCGAGTAGCCGCCCGAATCATATGTAATGCCTTTTCCAACGAGTCCAATGACATCTTCCCAATTTTCTTTTCCTTGATATTTTAGCGTAATCATTTTCGGTTCTTCTTTAGAACCTTGATTGACGGCCAAAAAAGCGCCCATTCCTAGTTTTTCGATTTCTTTTTTTCCAAGAATCTCTGCTTCCAATCCATATTTTTCCGCCAATTGGCTGGCATACGAAGCAAGATAGGATGGAGTCAGCAAGTTGCTTGGCATATTGACGAGCGTACGGGCAGAATTCGTCGCTTTTCCAAGTATGTACCCTGTTTTGGCTGCTTGTTCGATTTCCTCGCTTCTTTGGCTGGTGTAAATGGTGATTTCTTCTATCCGCGGTTCTGGCAGATTTGGTTTTTGTTTATAATGACGGAATTCATATGTAGAAAGCGTAACTGCTTCGCCGAATGCGCATGCCGCTTGAACAGCATCCCATCTGTCCGTTGTAAACGTATCAAGCGCAATCGCTGCCTTTTGAACCGGTGTATTTTTTAAATATTTACTAGCCTTCCCAAAAGCCATTTTTAATTTCTGAATTGTGAGTTCTTTTTCTTTTCCTAAACCGACAAATAAAATTCTTTTGGCCGGCACAAAACCAAATGTATGGATCAGTTGAACGCTTTTATATTTGGCGGAAAGATCCCCAGTCTTTACAAGTTCCGTCAATTGACCTTGAAACGCCTCATCCAACTCGCTAAGAACCCCTTCAAATTTGAGCGGCTTATCCAGCAAACCGACGATCAAACAAGGCGATTCTATTTGAAACGGATTTTCATGACTAAATTGAAACATCTTTTAACACCTCCAACACCATTATAACCCTGGCAGAAAATAAACCACCAGAAATGAAATAATCATGGATATTTGGAGTTGTCCACTTCCAACTGTTATTTACTAGGAAGAAAAGAACAAGACAAATGGACCCCTTCCATAACGCTCTTTCTGTACAGGCTCAATATGGAAAGGGGATCCTATTTGACTCTCGAAATTTTTATTCATTGCGGGTTTTTATATATTGCTGCCGGTATACTTGTAAAGCTTTATTTTGATTTAAGGAAGCCAGCGTTTCTTCTGTTAAGGTTCCATCTCCCATTTTGACAATATAAACGGCCAGCTTTTTCTTCCCCCATTCTTTATAAACATCGTCTACCGTTTCGTAATAAAGGTCAATCCGATTTCCTTTGATTGCACTCCCGGTATCTGCTACCACTCCATAGCCATATCCAGGAATGAACAAAATGGTTCCAATCGGAAAAATCGTCGTATCAGCGGCAATAGTTGAATAAAGATCTCGTTTTACCTTGACGCCTGAATATGTAATTCCATAGCTAGGATGGCTGGGAGATTTTCCTGTTGATTCTTTTCCAGCTGTATAACCTGTCGCAATCACCATTTTTTGGGGATATTGCGACCAATCAACATCTTTTTCTAATGTATGGCTTTGTTCCTCCCCTTCCGGTTGTGTATTCATTTGAACCGGGTTTGCGATCGACTGATTGAGCCTATTCATAGACATCGCTGCAGGCTTCCGCTCACACGTTTCCATCTTTGATAAAATCGTATGTTTAAGAGCCCAATTTCCAATCATAGCTGCATCTACTCCAGAAATTGTTTCAAAGGTGGCCATAAGAGCGATAAAAAATAAGATTGTCATAAAGACCCTTTTGGACATTCGTTTTATGAGTCCCATCTTTTCACTCCCCTCACCCTATTGGTCTCCAATTGATTGCCATATTATTCAATAATGGAGAAGAAACATGGTGATGGATGGAGTGAACACGTAAAATGATTTCTTGAAGAAAACAGGTCTGCTTCAATAGTTAGCGATACAGGCAGCGGATGAGACTTAGAAGAACACAGATCCAAAAGAATCATCCATTTTAGCAATAAAGGATCTGGTCTAAAGAGAAACTTCAATTGGTCCTTCAGTAGCCTAACATCCTTTTTACGAGCTATTTCAAAGGCCAGTCATCCCTCCTTTTATTCCAAACTGTGCTACAATAATGCCAAAAGAAATCTGGAGGCATGTACATGGCGGAACATCATTTTCATTTAAAAGCAAACTGGCCTGGCCTCAGAAATGATGTTGGGGAAATAAAAGCAGGAAATTTACAGACGAAGGTTTCGATTCCAGCAGAAATGGACGGCCCCGGGGTTGGGACAAATCCAGATGAAATGCTTTTAGGAGCGGCAGCAACCTGCTATATCATTACATTGGCAGCCATGCTGGAACGAAGCAAGCTGGAGAAAACACAACTAACGTTGGAATCGGAAGGGATAGTGGATATAACAAACGGCATGATGACTTATAAAAAAATCATCCATCGTCCGAAATTAGTCCTTCATCGTAATGCGACCTCCAAAGATATCAGCCGAGCACAACGTCTTGCCATAAAAGCAGAATCGTCCTGCATGATTTCACGCGCCATCAAAGGAAATGTGGAAATAGAACTGGAAACGGATATTCAAGTTGCTACTGAATAATAGTGAAAATAAGGATTTTTTCGAGTAAAAAAGGGGCTAATCCAAAAGAGTGATGTTCTTTTGGATTACCCCCTTTAAAACATCCGGTATCCTTTTTTCCTTAATTCCTTTATCGCAATTCCCGATAAAACGGCCCCGGCTAAGCCGCTTAACAAGATCATCATATCAGCCGGCTTCAGTCCTACCAACCTTTCTCCTAACGTGCTGAAAGCCTCTCTAGAATGCGTTATATAAGAAAATGTATTAATCCCATCTACAATGATCAACACAATGAGAGGATATAAAATCGACATAATCCATGTCTTTCTAAGCAGCATATTTAAAATAAAACCAATTCCAAAAAAAAGTACAAAAAACAGCAGCATCGATATGAATAAAACGGCAACATGCACTAGAAAACACCCCCATAGGACTAAAAAAAGTGTACTGAATATTTGTGTATACGTCAATATTCCGAATCATTTGTTTTCTTCAAATTTTCATTATTTTCTGTTTTTAGTCTTTTGGATCATAAAGGCGTGTTTCCCACTTTAAAAGCATCGAATTTATACGGATAGCCACGTGCTGCTTATAATTTTGGTTTCGATGATTACAAAAAAACAGAACGGCTTCTCACACCGTTCTGTCGTTATAATGAATTGCCGTCAATCATTTTGTCATTTGTTGAAAATGGGATCAGTTAACTGTTCCTTAGAAAAATTTGAACTTTCCTTTTTTCAGTACTAAAGACAAACCGCCAATCATAAACAATGCACGGTTGTCAATGACTTTTTTCATAAAGGAAGCTTTTGTGCCCTTCAGCTTTCTGCCAAACACAACTCCGATCGCGTCGTCATCGCCAAGAGAACATACCGTTCCTTTATTGTCAAAAACAAATTTTTGAGTTTCTTGACCTTTTATTAAGGCAACGATATTTTTCGCGCACACCACACCTTGCTGCATGGCAATTTGGGCAGTTGGCGGATATGGACGATTCGTTTCTTCATTAATGACAAGCGAACAGTCTCCCACAATAAACACATTATTGTAGCCAGGGACTCGCAAATCATCTTCCACTTTCACACGGGCACGATTGTTTTCAAAACCTGCTTTTTCGATGACAGAGTTTCCTCTAACTCCCGCAGCCCAAATGACGGTTCCCGCCTTAATTTCTTCTGTTTCATTTTCCCCTTTGGCCACGATAATACCGTCAGGAGTTGCCTCTTTAATGGCCGTGCCGATTCGGAATTCAACGCCTTTCTTTTGCAGCTGTTCCATTGCATATTGAACAAGCTCTGCATCAAAACCAGGCAAAACAGTTGGTGCCGCTTCTACACAGATGATACGCACTTTTTGGAAGTCAACGTCGTATTCTCGGCAAAGTTCAGGAATACGATTGGTCAATTCCCCTAAAAATTCGATTCCAGTAAATCCAGCACCGCCGACAACGATCGTTAAACGTTCTTCTTTTTTCTCTTTTTCAGTGTTGTAAGTAGCAAATTGAGTTTCGATATGCTCGCGTATACGGCGGGCAGCATTCACGCTCGTGATCGCAAAAGCATACTCTTTCAAGCCTTTAATTCCGAATGTTTCCGATTCAGGCCCTAAAGCGACAACGAGATAGTCGTAGTCCAATTCCCCGTTATTAAGAATTACTTTATTTTCATCTGGTTTAATGTTTTCAACAGTAGCTTCAACAAAATTGACTTTGCTGCGATTTATCACGTTGCTGATCGCATAGCGTACCCGGTCGTGATGAAGGGTTCCAGCAGAGGCTTCGTGAAGCCAAGTTGTTTCATAGTGATAATTATGTCTGTTCACTAAAACAATTTCCGCTTCGTTTGGGCTTAACATCTTTTGGAGGCGCGTTACAGTCATCAATCCACCATAACCAGCGCCAAGTACAACGATTTTTGGCTTAGTCACTGTTATCACTTCCACCTTTTTCTTTTAGTATGAGTGAATTCGAAAAAGTTTATTTTCTTTTTGCAATGAAAAATATCACATGTGATATTTTTCACGAACGGGGGCATACAACAACTTTTTCGAAATTTGTCATGAAATCTTAACATTATTCCCTTATAAATAATATTCCTTTTACATATACTTTTCAACCCATATCCTACAATTAAAAGGAAGTTTTCAAAATGATATCCCTTATAAAGAAGATGATGAATTTTGGTGTTTTTTGAAATATTTTCTCTTGTTGTATTGAAAAATGGAAACTCTGAATGGGAGTATGATAAAATGGTCTTTAATAAAACTACCATTTGACAATCAAGCGATGTATGCAAAGCTATCTGCTAGTATATGGAAATGGGGGAGATTGTTTTGAAAGAAGACTCGAACATATACGATATGACGATTATCGGCGGTGGACCTACCGGCTTGTTTGCAGCTTTTTACGGAGGGTTAAGACAAGCGTCCGTAAAATTAATTGAGAGCTTGCCCCAACTTGGCGGCCAGCTGGCTACTCTTTATCCAGAAAAATACATTTACGATGTTGCCGGATTTCCCAAAATTAAAGCACGCGATTTAGTTGAACAACTCAAAGAACAATTGTCGCTGTTTAAGCCCACCATTTGCTTGGAACAAACCGTCACTGATCTTCAAAAATTGGATGACGGAACATTTCGATTAACGACAGATAAAGAAATACACTATACAAAATCTGTTATTATCACTGCCGGGATTGGAGCATTCCAACCTCGAAAACTGGAGCTTGAAGAAGCGGAACAGTATGAAGAAAATCACCTACATTACTTCGTAAACGATCTGGATACATTTAAAGGAAAAAATGTAGCGATTTGCGGTGGAGGAGATTCAGCAGTCGATTGGGCATTGATGCTGGAACCGATCGCTAAAAAAGTAACGATCATTCACCGCCGAGATAAGTTCCGCGCCCACGAACACAGCGTCGAACAACTGAAAGCTTCTACCGTGGAAATCAAAACACCGTTCGTTCCAGCGAAAATAGTCGGTGACGGACGAACCATCCAAGGGCTTGTTCTTAATGAAGTACGCGGAGAACGGGAAGAAACGATTGAAGTGGATGAATTGATCGTCAACTATGGATTTGTTTCTTCACTTGGTCCTATCAAAGATTGGGGAATCGAAATCGAAAAAAACTCCATTGTCGTCAATTCCAAAATGGAAACCAATATTCCTGGGGTTTATGCGGCCGGAGACGTTTGTACATATGAAGGAAAAGTGAATTTGATCGCAAGCGGATTCGGCGAAGCTCCTACGGCTGTCAGCAATGCAAAAGCTTTTATTGATCCAAAATCCCGCGTTCAGCCTATGCACAGTACGTCTTTATTTGAACAATCATGAATAGTGGGGATAAAAGATTGGGCTGATGTTCAAACGGGTCCGTTCTATTTAGGGTACCTCCCGTAAAATTAAGTATCAAAACAAGCTTCATCGTGCAGATAGCTCATAAAAATATAGTCCGCCGAGATCCTTTTTCCAAATCTTGGAGACGGTTCGTTTTTGATTTCAAACCTTTGGAAAATCGATAAATAGTTTTCAATCCAAGAGCTGTAACGGATTGCTTTTTCTCCAAAACAAAAGGGTGTGGCATGAAATGGTTCACACCTTTTTGTGGTATTCGCTCGATGCCAGTAATTAGATAAAAATTTAGCCCGGAGGATGCCTATGAAAAATTAAAAACATTATTACGCATATCAATAAGATTTTACATTTTTACCAACAAAGGCTTTCCAGACAATGAAGTTATACGGATTGATCCAATCGATTTCGTCTAGATTTCGTTCAAACATCTGATGAAGACGGTTGCTATTAAAAATAATGAACCCCTTTTGATCAAATGCCCCCATCTACCCACAGCATCCGATCATCAGAGACGAAGCGATGGAAGCGACTGTTCTTAGGAGTATAAACTCCGATTCCTTTCCCTTCCAGCCCAACCTCCTCTTAAGGTTCCTCGTGATCACTCCCTGCTTAGTTCAATATACGTCTTCTGTTTAAAAAGGCATGGGCTCGAGCCGGGCGTCATCATCAGAACATCAAGGCGGGAAAAAGAAATAGCTGATTCCAAAGTTAAAAGACATCTGTCTTTTAACATCAAGAAACGACCTCCTTCAACGATTTAACACATACCGTTAAAAGAGGTCGTTATTAACACCCCTACATCGCAAATTTTGGGGTTGATTTTATTCAAAAATACAAGCAAGAACTGTGGATTTTTTACTGGAATTAACAACCCTTACCGATAATGTTGCCGTTTCAAAACGTGCCGGAAAACTTAGCACTCTTCCGGCGTTCCAACGTTTTGCGCAGTTCGAAACGATGACCCGCAGCCGCATGTGGCAATGGCGTTTGGATTATCGATTGTGAATCCGCCCCCCATCAATGATTGTTTATAATCAATTTTGGTTCCTTGCAAAATCGGCGCACTTTCTTTATCAACCAATACTTGAATACCATGCTGCTCAAATTGGATATCGTCTTCGTTCGCTTCATGGTCGAAACCCATCCCGTAAGACAATCCGCTGCAGCCGCCGCCTCTAACAGCCACACGCAAAAAAGCGCCTTCTTCTCCATTTTCTTTCATCATATCTTTTATTTGAAAAGCTGCAGCTTCCGTAAGACTAATAACTCCTTCCATCATAAAAACCTCCTTCGATATTGATTCATTGAGCGTAAAAACCGTCCAAAATCATAATGATGGAACCCGATGTTATTTGTAGTATAATCTGTTTTTTGTTTTTCCTCAATAGAGCCGTTTGAAAACACGAATAAATCGAACGAATTTTTCAATAATAAAATCAGTTTATGGGATGATCTTTTCATTTTCCTTTCAATTGAAAGTTTTGTATAATAAAAAAGACCTATTAAAAAAGTTTTACATAATGAAAAAAGACCGATTATAGGAAATGACAAAAAATCCCGGGAAGTGAACAAATTTGGTTGAAATCACACCATTTTACGAAAAAAAAGAAGAATGCCCTCTTTGCAAAAAAATATTCACCACCACTAAAATACGTTCCCGATTTATAAAAGTGGTTTCCTATGATACTGATTTTTCCCCTATCTATCAAGATTCTGAAATCAACCCGCTCGTTTACTTTGTGAACGTGTGCCCCCACTGCGGCTATTCTTATACAGAAGAATTTTCTCGATATTTTCCTACTGCCATTTTAAATGAAATCAAAGAGAAAGTTTGCTCGCGCTGGGTGTACCAGGACTATGGGAAGCATCGAAGCATAAAAGAGGGGATTAACAGCTACAAACTGGCTTACTATTGCGCCACCTTAATGCATGAAAAATACGTCACGTTGGGTGGATTGGCTTTGCGTACGGCTTGGTTATACCGTCTATTATCATCTCAAGAAGAAGAAAAGCGTTTTTTAGCAATCGCCGTCAAGCAATATGAAGATTCCTATTCAAATGGAGACTTTTCACGAACAAAGATGTCTGAAATGAAAATCTTATATTTGATTGGAGAATTAAAAAGAAGACTAGGGCTCTACGAAGAAGCCACCTTTTACTTTTCCAAAGTCATTGGACGGCAAAAATTCGCTACCGAACAGAAAATTTTGGAAATGGCAAAAAATCAGTGGCAAAAGATTAGAGATGCGAGGAAATAGAAAGGCCTTCAAAAGAAATGACAAAGATGATTTCTCGTCAACATTTATTCTTTTGAATCTGCCTCTACACTCTATATTCCATCTATATGATTATTTTTGCCACTTTCTCTAGCCCCGCTTAAACAACAAACTTCCCATCATTAGCGTCCTCTTTTAAAACATCGGGTTTTCTTCGATATGTTTATATATATTCTTCACCAACTCTTCCGGCATGTTTCCTCTAACAGGCTCACCGTTGACAAGTGCGAAAAGGGATTCTCCGCAAAGAGTGCAATAATTAAGACAGCCATACTCGACAATGTCCAGATTAGGATCTTCTTCCAATATTTCAAGCGCTTTTTGCGCACCGCTTGCTAAATTGCTGACACAGAATTCAATGATTGGATTCATATCATCACCCCAAGATTGATTGTACTATTGATCCACAAGACAGAAAAGAAATGTATCCTGCCAAATGGATTCATTGTGGAAATGCCATAATAAGCTGTTGTGAAAAAGATGAACTTTCGTTATACTTTTGTATGAGGTATTTTTATAGATATTTTTTCTTATTGAAAGGGTTTTAAAACTGACTAGTAGAACAAAAGGGGTAATTTTTTATGAGAAACTTAGTTTTACTTGGCGGAGGATATGGGAATATGCGAATAATGCTCCGGCTGTTGCCAACTCTTCCGGAGGATGTCGCCGTTACACTAGTGGACAAAGTGCCCTACCATTGTTTAAAGACGGAATATTATGCTTTGGCAGCCGGAACAACTTCCGACCAGCATGTTCGGGTTCCCTTTCCTACTCATCCACAGCTTTCGCATGTTTTTGCAGAAATTACTGAAATTGATCTAGATAACAAAACCATTCACCTAAAAGAACAAGATCCGATCACATACGATGAGCTGGTAATCGGTTTGGGTTGCGAGGACAAATATCATGGGGTTCCTGGTGCAGCAGAGTACACACATAGTATTCAATCCATTGAAAAAGCGAGGAATACATATCAATGCTTAAACAATATGCCCGCTGGTTCCATCGTCGGCATTGTGGGAGCAGGTCTAAGCGGAATTGAACTGGCAAGCGAACTTCGGGAAAGCCGTCCTGATTTAAAGGTAAAATTATTTGATCGAGGTCCAAGAATTTTATCGACTTTTCCTGAACGATTAAGCAGCTATGTACAAAAATGGTTTACTGAACATGGAGTAGAGGTTATTAATGGCGCCAATGTAACGAAAGTGGAGCCCAATACATTATACAACCATGATGAAAAAATTGCTTGTGATGCGATTGTCTGGACTGCCGGTATTCAAGCAAATAGGCTGGTTAGGCAATTAGACGTGGAAAAGGATTCCTCTGGTCGTGTTAAGTTAACCCAATACCACAATATTCCAAATAATGAACATGTCTATGTAGTAGGAGATTGTGCAAGCCTCCCTTATGCACCGAGCGCCCAATTAGCGGAAGAACAGGCAGAACAAATTGTTCAAGTCTTATTGAAACGTTGGAAAAACGAACCCCTTCCGGAAACAATGCCTGAAATTAAGCTGAAAGGAATTTTAGGATCATTGGGAAAAAAAGAAGGATTTGGCTTTTTAGCAGAGCGTGCTATTACCGGCCGCGTTGCCCGTTTCTTAAAGTCTGGGGTCTTATGGCTATACAAATATCATAACGGTTAATCGAAACAATCCCGGCTATTAGACGAACAGCCGGGAAAAACTAGGCTTTTAAAAAATGAAGAAGTTGTCATTTGAAGATCGTCCCTCTATAGTAAATGAATATACGGACATTTTCTCCTTCAATATGAGGAAGGGTTTCCGTCCCTTAGAAGTAGATCAACCTCTTTTCAGCTCATTACATTGAATTATCGCGCTTTGTATCCGTATTTTTCAAATTCTTCGCAAATTGCTTTTAATCGTGGATTCCCTTCTCCGACGATTTTCCCTTCAACTAATACCACAGGATAAAAAAGATCTTCTTCAATCACTCGGGATGCAAAGCTTTTTTTCTCCTTGTCTTCAGGCGGATCATAAATATCCACATACGTCATCCTGAAAGACTGATTCGGAAACTTTCTTTTCAAAGCCGCCGTCAACCACTCAAACGTATCTTTCGATGAAGGCAAATGGACACAGCTTGCGCAAATCTGTTCTGCACCGTATACGACAATTTCAATCGGCTTCTTCACAGCTCTCCCCCCAGCAAAACCTTTGCCCGCCTGTCATCTTCATTTTATCCAAAATCGTTCAAAAACGAAACAAAGATAATAGATTTTTTTCATCATAGTCATTATAATATACGTAGAAAGGAGTCGATACACATGTCCGATCAGGCAATGAAAGAACAAGTGCAAGAAGTGTTGGATAAATTACGTCCATTTTTGCTTCGCGACGGCGGCGACTGTCAATTGATGGACGTTGAAGATGGAATTGTAAAGCTTCGACTATTGGGCGCCTGCGGCAGTTGTCCAAGCTCGACTATTACATTAAAAGCAGGTATCGAACGTGCATTGTTAGAAGAAGTCCCTGGAATCGTGGAAGTCGAACAAGTATTTTAATAATGATGGAATTTGAGGTTGATCAGGAGAAAGATGATCCCTTGACTAAGCAGAACCAGACATTAAAAACGCTTGTCCTTATCCATATGTCCGAAGGGAGAAACTCTTTTCCTTGAATCATCTTTTTTTTTGAATTGCAGTCTTTGATTGATTTCATCACCATTGTTTTCACACAAGCGAAAATAATACGCAGAGTAAAGACCAACTTTCACATTCCGGTGAGAAGTTGGTCTTTTTTAAGCATAGTGTTTTTTTCGTTAAAGTAGGAGCCACGGCACCACCGGAATTTGAATTCGTTTTACAGGTGCTTCCGCCAATTGATAAAAAGAAGCTAAAAAATGTTCATATTCTTTGGAATCGCGGATATAGCGTGTTAATTGTTCTTCCAGTTCCTTTTTTCTTTGGGGAGAAGATGTCATAAAATAGTCTTCCACACATTCAAAAAAGTGAAGCGGAAACAAGAGCCTTGCAAAAATCAATCTCCAAGAAAACACTGTCAGCGGCTGAATCGATTGGTAACCTTTTATAAATTGTTTGATCTCGGCCTTATATTTCGACTGCTGATGCCAAAATTGATAACGAATCCACTCGGAAATATCCCTTGCCGCATGATCAAAAACCCAATCAAAAGGATTTTTGATGATATCCGTTTTTCCCCAAGTATCAGGTCGAAAACGTTCATGGCATATGGTCCCTGCATCCGATTCGAATGGATCTTCATCCAATTCTGTATCAGCTACATATTGAATCGCATTTTCTGCCATCCCCATGTAATATGGAAAAATATCCACAAATAAAATGTCAAACGGGTCGCTTGGAGATTGTTGAAGTAATCGGTGATAGAAGCCTTCAAGCTGTTCCAGCCTCTTTTCCCATAAAAACCGCCATGTCCCCATTCGATTCGTTTGAGTCATCTTTTCTTGGATAAATCGGCCTCTGTAATGAAATTTGGCCAACTTTCTGCCCATGTTGCTGCAGCTTCTCCCTCCTTTTTTAAGGGGATTACGCAGGACAACGAAGTCCTGTCCATCCACCGTCGCTAAAAATTTCCCGTTTTTGGACATACAAAATGAAGACACGCCTCTTTCACCGAACTTTTGAAGATGCAGAGACATTTGGCGAAATTCGATGAGCATTTCCTGTGTCAATTTTGTGGCATTTATAATAGTATATAGATAACCCTTTGCTTTATATCGGATAGGTTGGTTTGAATAGAGGGCTTCTGTCTGGATGCCGTAATATTGCTCCAACAATTGAGAGTAATCCATTTTCATCCTCCTTTAGCCACTGGCCCCGTCTGTTCCCTTTCCACGCCAAAGGCTTTCATACATGTAATATGGAACATAAAATTTGAAAACATTTAGATTGAACATATTAGTAATATATATGTATCAGGCTTCCATAATTGCGTCTCTTTCAAATCGATTTATAATCTTGCAATCCATCTCCTGCAAGTCGATGAAACGGGCTTTCCAGACTTATTTCTATTGTCTTTATGCAAAGGGCGAATGAACCATCGGACTCTTTATGTCTCTCTTCTCCAAATGGAGGACATGAGAGTTGTAAAACAATCTCGCTAGACAAGAAATATACTTACCAATATTTCAGAAAAAGGTGATGGTATGACAATGAAAAAAAGAGATGTATTAAACATGACGGAAAAAATGGCGCGCGAATGGCTGACAAAACGTGAGGTAACGATTGAGGATATTGCAAAACTGGTATTGTTTTTACAAAAAAAATACCATCCCAATTTGCAGCTGGAAGAATGCGTTCAGAATGTAGAGGCAGTACTTGGAAAGCGCGAAGTACAAAACGCCATATTGACAGGCATTCAATTAGATGTGCTGGCGGAGCAGGGAAAGCTCGAAGAACCGTTACAATCGATAATTCAAACAGATGAAGGACTATATGGAGTCGATGAAATATTAGCCTTTTCCATCGTGAATGTGTACGGTTCGATAGGATTTACAAATTACGGCTATATCGACAAAATCAAGCCAGGTATTTTAGAATATTTAAACGATAAGTCTACTGGAAAAGTGAATACCTTTTTAGATGACATTGTAGGAGCTATTGCGGCTGCGGCTTCAAGCCGACTTGCCCACCGAGCTGGCGATGATGACGCCAGTGTGTAATATCGGCACTTTCAAATGAAACAGCCGGTTGTTCCTTTGCTGTTGTACAGTACAGCCTAAGGAACAACCGGCTAAAGGTGTTTTATTCGTCCTCGTTTTATATTGGCCACTCGCTTAGAGAATCAACTGTATAGGTCGGTTTTACTTCATAACGTGCCAAGTGTTCTTTTAAAGTGACTCCCGTATGGACGAGGAGCGTATCCAAACCGGCATTGATTCCTGCAAGAATATCTGTGTCATAATTGTCTCCCACCATTATGGTATCTTCTTTGGAAGTGCCCAATACTTCAAGTGCTTGTTCCATAAGGATCGGTGCCGGCTTCCCAATAAAAATCGGTTCTGCTTGAGTAGATACGGAAATGACGGATGTCAGTGCTCCATTGCCAGGAAGAAGACCTCTTTCCGTTGGAAGAGCAATATCCCCATTTGTAGAAATAAACGTTGCTCCGTTGCGGACGCCAAGGCAGGCAAGGGCCAATTTTTCGTAGTTGATCGATCGGTCAATTCCGATCACGACGAAATCAGGGTTCTCGTCCACAAAACGGAATCCTTTTTCCCGCAAAGCCTCTCGAAGTCCTTCTTCCCCAATCATGTAAACAGAGGCGCCTTGTTTTTTCTCATACATAAAATTCGCTGTCGCCATAGATGTCGTAAAGATTTGTTCCTTATTTGCCGGAATGTCAAATTCTGTTAATTTGGCAGCCACCTGTTCCGGCGTTCGCGACGAATTATTGGTTACAAACAAATAGGGAATATTCTTTTTCTTCAATCGATGAATGAATTCTCCAGCTGCTTCGATTTTTTCTGTTCCTCTATACATTGTTCCATCCAAGTCTATTAAATAGCCCTTATACGCTTTCATATGAACCCCTTTCAAATCATGATTCAAAAAATGCGCTTCCGTAAAGAAAGCGCTTATCACTGATTTTTAAAAGCAGAAACTGGACCTAATTCATTGTTCAGATACGACCGGACTTTGAGTGGAAATTGCTTTAATAATCCAAGATTTTTTCTGAATACTTGGTCCACTTTCTGATGATCAATGGTGGTATATTCTTGAACAAGCATTTTTCGGAGGCTGATGATCTCTTTTAAAGAGGCAGCCAATTCTTCTGTTATCACTTTTTCATCCAATAATATATCCACAATATCGTCATAGCTTCCCGGATCTCTCATAATAAATCCGTCTATGATATCATTGCCAGTATCAATGACCGCTTCAATAACTGAATGCGCTACACGCTCTAAAGCTGCCTTCTCTAGTCCTGTCTTCCAGTCAGCCTGTGTTTCCATTAAGCTTAAACGAGCTTCCAAATATGCCAGCCTGTCTTCGATTTTGTTTCGATCCACAAAGTACACGGTTCAACACCTGCCCTTATCTCTTCTCTGCCTTATTCATTGTACCATACTTCGCTGTCTCATGGTAAAATCAAGATACTTAGTCGAAGGGGAGGAATGGGGTTATGGAACGCTTTTTTTTATATGACGAAACAGAAAAAACGAACATACGCTATATCAGTTTTATGGGAGAAAATCAGCGTTTCGATCTGGCAATTATTCAAACAGATCGATATTACGGAAAAAAGTTGGTTTTGGATTTGCTCGGAAACCGGTTTGCCATTATCGGTACGGACGATTTGGAGGAGCCCGGCTATTTAGAAGAAGTGTACCATCTTAGTGAAGCAGATGCCCAAGAACTCCGTGAGCTTCTATATGAAATGATTTAATCGAATGATCACCCCGATTTTGTCCATACTAACGGTATAGACAAATACGGAGGTGCCGTCATGACTCGTCGAGTTGGAAAAGTGGACAAAGAAGATCAAGCCTATTCAGATTTTTCTGCTGTCGAAACCATGAAAAATTTCTTAATACCTGAAGAAGTGCCCGAAGGACCTTATGGGTCTCCGAGAGGTAAAGATGCCCCGGTGGAAAATAAATCGACTCCGTGGGAAGAAGGACAGCGGCAACACAGTGCGTTTAATTACGAATTTAAATCGCTTCACGAAGGGCTTCCGAGACAATTCCCCGGCGCCCACCTTCCTCATGATGACCCTGATCGAACGGAAGAACCACCATACACCACAAACCACAATGCCGACCCTTTAAATCCAAAGGGATAAGGTTCCAAAAACCAACTGTGGTCACTGATGGTTTTTGGAACCAATCGAGCATTTAGGGGCAGTTCCACACACTTGGAAACAAACCATCAGGGGGATTAAAGAAAATCCCCCCTGAAAGGACACGCTTTATTCACTTTCCTCTCTAAAAAGACGAAAGCCTTGAATGAGAACTGTCGGAAGATCCACACTCAACCGATCAATGAAAAGAAATGGCCGTAAACTGAAAATTTTCCGTTTTATTTTTTCACTTTTTTCAAGACAAAATAAGCGCAGCCAAAATTGCAGTATTCATATAAATATTCTTTCAAAGTGCTTATTTTCGTATCAAAAGTTGCCTTTTGGCTCTGATCATCAAAGAAGCCTTTCAGCCGCAGCTGTCCATATCCCCAATCACCGACAATGTAGTCATATTTGCCTAATATCTCACTATAGCGGTGGCGAAAAGCCTCTTCTTGAAAGCCGTTTTTGTAATCCTCTATTACCTCATAGCAATGATTATTCACACAAATCATGCTTTTCACCTCGTTCTGAACCCTTTCCTCAATGCAAAAAAAGTCTATTTGTTACATTATAACATAACGAATCCCCCACAAATTACTAAAGGAAATTTTAAAAAACATGGTTATCCTATGCCCAGGGGGGATAAAAAACATGAAAAAAACCATCTTTGCAGGATGTTTGTTAAGTTTGGCGGTTTTGTCCGGTTGCCATAATGAAGCCGCTGATCGTGATCGTTCGGGGATTTTCGACCGAAATGGAAATACACTAAATGTCAATAACGATCAAGATCTTTTTGATAAGAATGATCGAAAATCATACAGGAATGTCATGACAGATGACCGTGACGAAGCGTTTGGCTATGTACGCCATCAAAAAAGCCCGATTCAAGGAAAAACCATTTCTTATCGGGACATGTACACTATGGACAGAGAACAGGTGGCTGACACGATCAGCCGGCTGAGTGTTGGACTTCCGGATGTAAAAGACTGTTCCACGCTTGTAACAGATGAGGAAGTGCTTGTTGCCTACGATCGCCTTCAAAACGCCCATACTTCCCGTTCTGAAACGGCGGATCAAGTGAAAAGGACGGCAATGAGCGTGGTTCCTCGCTGGTATCACGTTTATGTCACGGACGATCCAAGTTTGCGAAGAGACGTTGAAAACCTTGCGTCCATGGATGCCAATACGAGAAATTCTGAAACAAACATCAATCGGACCATCAACTTAATGCTGGATCGCTCACCGCAAGGACGCTCCATAGTAGATGGGGAAAATCCTAACGGCGAACGCATTCGCGACCCG
>JADBKC010000033.1 GCA_014896555.1 Caryophanales bacterium
CTCGTTATTATAACACTTCTATATACATTATACGGGTAAGGGGTATAAATTGCAATCATATTGCCTAAAAAAACCCAATTTCCTTGTTGCGTACATCTATCCCATCGCAAAAGTCTTATAGAATGAATCCGCTACAACACTACCGTTTTGCCAATCTCAACTTCAGTCATTGACAAAATGAAAAAAGGCATTCCCATCGTCTTGAGATACAAACAGTGAAACTTCCACCAGCGGGGGGGCATTCCCTCCACTGGTGAAAATCCACTTTTCTAATTCGTTAAAACCTCCCTGATTTAAAAATCGAATACAGCAGCCAAAAAAACATGAGTGTCGCCACTACAAACCCCATCTCAATGGCAGGAAATCTCCATAACAATGTGGATTGTCTACTCATGGAAGAACCAATGATGATCCCAACCATAATAATACTGAATGACAATAAAACAATGCTAAAAGATAATCGATTACTGATTTGATCCAACTTTTTTAATAAAAGATCCATATCAGGGATGCCGATCTCCATACGAATTCTTCCCCGTTTGACCATAGAGGTGAATTCTTTCATGTGTTTCGGAAAATCCAAAATCAACTCCCCATATTCAGAAACTTGCTTCCAAACCATTTCTGCTACATTTTTTGGATGATATCGTTCCTTTAACAGCCGACGACCAAACGGCTCCGCAATATCGAGGATACTAAATTCAGGATCTAGATTTTCAACTACTCCTTCAACCGTCAGCAATGTCTTTCCTAATAACGACAAGTCGGCCGGAATTCTGATCGAATGTTGAAAGGCTAAACGAAATAAGTCACTTACGGCCTCTCCTAAACTAATTTGACTTAATGGAACACTATAATACTTTTCCCTTATACGTTCCACATCAGCTCGCAATTGCATCAAATTCACATCATCCGGAATCAAACCCATTGCACTAATGGATTGAATCACCTCGTCTGTACTTTGACGCATTAACGCAATAACTAACGAAGAAACATGATATCTCATCTCAGGAGTAAGTCGTCCTACCATTCCAAAATCTAGAAAAGCGATTACCTCTCCAGGTAATACTAATACATTTCCAGGATGTGGGTCCCCGTGGAAAAAACCACCGATGAAAATTTGTTGAAAAATTCCCTTTGCGAAACGTTCAGCTAAGTTTTTTAAGTTATATCCATTTTTTTTGAGCTGGTCTATTTCATTGAATTTTACCCCTTCGACATATTGCATCGTTAATACTGTTTTTGTGGAATACTCCCAGAATACTTTTGGAACATAGATGGTAGCATCATTTTTAAACTGATTGGAGATTTTCTCCGCATTACGCGCTTCATTCGTATAATCGAGCTCTTCACGAAGGGACTTGGAGAATTCATCCACCATATCACGGACTTGATACTTTGCTGCCATTTCCCATCGTTGTTCAGCTAAAGTTGCTAAATCTTGAAGAATTTCCAAATCGGTTTCAATGACAGTCGTAATATTTGGACGTTGTATTTTTACTGCCACTTGTTCCCCAGTTCGTAAAGTGGCCCGATGAACTTGTCCAATCGAAGCAGCTGCGAGCGGTACATCATCAAAATGGCGAAAAATGTTTTCCAGTTCTTCTCCTAATTCGTGTTGAATAATTTCACGCACTTCTTGAAAAGAGAAAGGTGGAACCCGGTCTTGCAGTTTTTCTAATTCTCTGATGATCTCTTCAGGAATCAAATCAGGGCGAGTACTTGCGATTTGCCCCAATTTCACGAAAGTAGGACCTAATTCTTCTAGAACTAGCCTAATTCGTTCGCCAGTAGACTTGGAAACTTTTTCCTTTTTCTCGAAAAATAGACGCTGAGGGAGCGAGAGAAACTGAGCTATACCGATTTCCTCGACCACCATTCCAAAACCATTGCGAATTAACGTAATGGCTATATCACGATAACGACTCATATGACGCATTCTTTTCCCAATCATCCTATATCCCCTTCAAAAGACTAGGAACCCAATATAGGGTTCCTCTACTTATCACCATTTTCCAATTTTTGAATTCGTTGTTCTAATTTTTGAAGATCATCCTTTGTCGCTAAATCCAATTCGTCCAACATTTGTTTGATCTGCTCACGTACAATGCGCTGCAATCCTTTTTTTTCTTCTTCCCCTCGCTGAATCAGCTGATTGACCAAGTCTTTCGATTCTTCTAAAGATAATTCCCCTTTTTTTACCAAATCATTCACAAATTTTTCTGCCTGTTCCTTGCTTGTAATAGCTAATCCCAGTCCAAATGACAACCCTTTTTTGATTAAATCCATTTTCACTTCAACCTCCATTTTTCTATTTTAAAAATGATAGTACTTCTGGAATCTTCTGTTGAGCTTCACGTTCACCAGCTTCAATGCATTCTCGGATTCTACTTGTGTCAAACACTCAAATATGTCCTACTTCTGGACGGAAAACGACATCTGCATACATAAGATTGACACGGCGTTGTACGGTCATCATTATTGTAAACGAACGATAAACCGTTTCAAATATATTTTTGGGTTCCTGTTCATCATGTTCCCTTTCGACATCTACAGCAAGGATCCTGTCCATTCCTGACAAGCAAGTAAGCCGAGAGATTATTTAAAACTCCATCCACCCATACTTTGCCTTGATAATGAACAGGAGAAAAAAGACTAGGCACCTATGTGGTTGCTCGAATAGCCAAAACAAGGCTCCTTTCTTTGAAAACAAACACATTTCCTTTGATCAAATCTACCGATACTGCCCGAAATGGAATCTTTAGATCTTCCATTCTAATATCATCAAGTCCTTTTTCTTCTAAAAATCGAATCAACATGGCGTATATTTTTTTTTCAGCGAAAATTCCGCATTATCGAATTCCAATATCCATCAATCGATAAGATGGCGTATTCAGTATAAACTCTTCAATTTCTTCAATATCAATCCCTGCGGCCACTAAGCCTCCAATTGCACCGCCCATACTCGTTCCTGCAATAAAATCAATGGGTAATTGATGTTTTTTTAAAACTTTTAACACCACCTATATGGGCTAGACCGCGTACTGCACCGCCCCCTAAAGCGATTCCTACTTTCGCAACCATTCTGTCCTTCACTTGAAGATCATTGGTATGGTACTGTTTTTCGCTTTTTTTCCGCAATATGAAGATACGGAAGAAAGATTTTATTTTTACTATTAAAAAGTTGCGCTCATCCTTCCTTTTGTTTTTCAGAACTTCTCACCTGCCCCCGCTTAATACGATCCGTTAAATAAACTCCACCTTTCGCCCATTTAGTTTACTAAGAAATGCATCGCATTGTTCTGCTGCCGCTTTGTGTGAACTCAAAACAGTTTTCTATCTATAGTTTATTGAATCAAGCAACCAGTCCATTCCACATTTTAATCGTTCCTTAGGATAACTTCTCCAATAAGCTCTAATTAAGCATGAGTAGGTTGATCAATGATTCGTATCTTTTGAGAGCAGGTTAAAGTAACTGAACTTTTATCTTAATATTAACATTTTTCAAACAAAAATTCGCATTCCTAAATCTAATCAAATTGTTTTTGACTCAATTTATTTCTATAGTGCTAAATCAACTAAATTGTTAGGTAAAGCAGTCTTCAAATAACGGCTAAAAATGGATTTAAATCAGATAATCATTGCTAAATGACATGAATGTACTTGAAATCAATTTGTGAAAATAAGAGCGGTTCTACCCTTATTCTTATTAAATCATCAATCGATCCCAACAATTTGACTACGTCGTTCGAGTAACACAACATCGCGCCATACACCTTTTAACTTGCCAATACGTTGTCGTATGCCGACTTCATGAAATCCTACACTTTGATGTAAACGTAAACTTGGTATGTTTTCAGGGAAAACCCCGGCACTCAATGTCCAATATCCTCTTGCTTCTGATTCTTTAATCATGGTTTGTAGAAGTAGTTTACCAACTCCTCTCCCTCTACTACCATCTCGAACATACACACTGACTTCACCTACCCCGCCATACACACAACGATCCGATACGTTACTAATCTTACACCAGCCTTGAATGCTTTCTTCGTCTTCAGCGACTAAACATAAATTTGAGGCAATGGTCGATTTCCATTTTTCAAACGAAGGTGCTGACGTTTCAAACGTTGCTTTCCCTGTCACAATTCCTTGCTCGTAAATTTCCTTCACTTGCAACCAATCTTCTTTACGAAAACTGCGAATGTTCATCTTCAATATCACCCTTTTTTTACGAGAACGTACTAGGTGGAGTTGGCTTAACACAAACAATTAGAAGCTAATAGAGTGAAACGATTAGCTCAACTCTTTTTTCATGTCAAACGAGTTCGGAACAGTAAGACCTGTTTTTAAGGTTTAGTTGCTCTAATAATCGCAGAAACAATGTAGTCTGTAATATCCGCTCCAGGCACCCATTGTTTGATAAACTCCTTTGATTCATCTTTTGGCTCAATGGTGATCTGTACGAATCCACTCTGTTGTAAAATGGACTCCAGCTCATGAATCGAAGCCGCTCCTGACACGCAGCCCGAATACAAGTCATCCATATTATTTTTGATTGCCTTAGGAAGTTCTGCCATCGCTACAACGTCGGAAATAACTAGGCGACCTCCTGGTTTCAGCACTCGATAAGCTTCCTTGAACACTTTGGGCTTGTCTGGAGAAAGGTTAATAACACAATTGGAAATAATAATATCAACCGTACCATCTGCTACTGGTAAAAATTCAATCTCTCCTAACCGAAATTCGGTGTTGGTATAGCCCCCTTTAGCTGCATTGTTTCGGGCTTTGCTGATCATTTCTGGCGTCATATCCACACCAATAACGCGACCAGTCTCTCCAACTTGACGTGCCGCCAAAAAGCAATCAAATCCAGCACCGCTGCCAAGATCCAACACTACTTCTCCTTGTTTCAACTCCGCCATTGCCAGCGGGTTTCCGCAGCCAAGTCCAAGATTGGCTCCTTCCGGCACAGTAGATAACTCCTCATCTGAGTACCCTAATTTTGCCGATATCTCATCAGGTGTACGACTACATCCAGAAGAGGCTGAACAGCAGCTTCCAGAATCCACATTTTGTACCGCAATTTGCTTATAGCGGCTGCGGACATTTTGCCGGATTTGATCGTTATGAACGTAATTCATGAGTGATCACTCCTTAAATGAAAAAGATGAAAAATCTTGATAACGTCTATTGTCATGACCGAACATACAATGCAAATACTGTGTAAATATGTTTGCTCCATCACACTTACACAAGCAGAACAAATCAACAGCGACATGACAGTTCCTTACCGCCATATACTTTGCAATCAACTTTTGCGAAAATACAATCATCGTGGAAAAACAGATATACCAAAAGAATTCCAAGCGGAACTAGCAACCACTTATCACCCCTATAAAGGCTGAAATCCATCAAACTCTGATCATTACTTTCAAATTCTGCTTATTTATTTGTAAAATGCAACTTTTTACCCGTTTTTTACGATCAAACTTTATCTGCTTATCTCTATCGGTTTGCAACATAGACTTGTCTTTGCCATGCATTCATTCAATAATTGAATCGAACGAATCACTGTTTCTTTCTCAAATTCTGTCATATGTAAAAATACTTCGTCTAAATATCGATTGATTTCTCGATCAATGGCGGTTGCTAGAAACTTTCCCTTGGTGGTTAACGATAACGTGTATACCCTTCGATCTTCAGGAAGTAGCGTTTTTTTTACTAACCCCATTTTCACCAAATTTTGAATCTGTCTACTGAACGTTGTAATATCCATTCCTAAAACTTCCGCCACTTGCTGCATGGAAGGATAGTCTCTTTTGTCAATTTCATAAAGAATTTGGCTTTGAACGAGAGAAATATCTACAGCATCAATAGAACAGCAATTTTTATTCAGCAATCCGAAACGACGTGTCATGACTTGAAACAACTCTCTAATGTTTTCCATTTTTTCACCTCTGACTTATTTATATCATATTATTTGCAAAATGCAACTTTTATTTCGCGAAATGACGAAAATTTTTCTAACCCATGACGAAAAATATTATTTATTTCTTGAGAATAAACAATTATAGCTCCGTCGGATCATTCAACGGAGCTTACTAAAGACTTGTTTAAAAAACATCCGTTATCCCACCCCCTTCATCAGCTGAATGAGAGTAGTCAAAAAGCCTACATATGTTTATAAAAAGGAACTTTAACTAGCACAGCAAGACAGCTTATTAACATCTTTATCAAATGTCAAGGCAACCAATTTCAATCCTTCTGCCATCGTTAAATATGGTGCAAGACTTTCTTGTAAATCTTCGACCGTCAACCCAAATGTTACAGCTAATGTGGCTGCATAAATCACATCACCAGCATTTTCGGCAACAATGTGGACACCTAGCACTTTTAATGTTTTTGCATCAGCAACAAGTTTAAATACACCTGTCGTTTTGCGATTCACAAGAGCTCTTGGAACTGCGTCAAGTGGTAAAACAGAAGTTCTCACCTCGTATCCTTTTGCTTTAGCCTTTTCCTCCGTTAATCCTACCGTAGCAATCGATGGATTCGTAAATGTAACGGCTGGAACAATATCAAGATTTGCTTTTCTCCCCAAGCCGCCGATGGCATTGTCGGCAGCAATTCCACCTTGGTATGCAGCAACATAAACAAATTGTGGTCCCATTGTGACATCTCCAGCAGCATAAATTCTAGGATTGGAGGTTCGTAAATAGTGATCCACTTTCACTTCACCACGACAACCCACTTCTACGTTTGCTGCTTGAAGATTTAGTTCTGCCGTATTTGGTTTTCGCCCAGTTGCTACAAGTAGCTGCTCCGCTTTAATTATTTTCTTTTCACCATTTACAGTAACATGAATTTGTTTCATACTCCCATTCTGTTCCACACGATCAAATGTAGCACCAGTAATAACATGAATACCTTGTTCGGATAATGCTTTTTCTACAGCTTCTGAAATTTCAGGATCATATTCTTTAAGAATTTTTTGACTACGCTGCATTAACGTCACTTCCACTCCTAAATGGTGAAAGAGCTGACCTAACTCCAATCCGATGTATCCAGAACCAATAACAGCAAGACTTTTTGGTAGTTCTTTAATCTCTAGCAAAGAAGTGCTTGTCAAGTAATCAACATCTTTTAATCCAGGAATATTAGGAATCAATGGGGAAGCCCCTGCTGCGATTAAAAAGCGTTTCGCTGTTATTTTATTACCGTTTACTTCTACTGTTTTTTCATTGATAAATGTTGCTTCTCCCTGTATTAGTTCAAACCCATATTCATCAATTAAATCAACATACTTTTTCTGACGTAATTCTTTCACCAGTTCATCTTTTTGTTCCATTAGTTTTTTCCAATCTACCGAACCAGCCGAAGTGCTTAAACCAATAAATGGATTGTTTTTTGCTAATTGATTGATTTCTCCAGAACGCAGCAGTGTTTTGGATGGAACACAGCCAATGTTGACACAAGTCCCTCCGATGGAACCTCGCTCAATCATCGCCACTTTTGCACCGTATTCGACGGCTTTAATCGCAGCCGAAAAAGCTCCTCCTCCAGAACCAATAACAATGAAGTCATAATGATAGTCACCTTCATCATCAATAACAGAGCCTTTTTGTTGATGAATAGCCTCAGCTTCACCCGCCTTATAATGAGTCTTATTCACAGCTTCTTTATCTTTCTCGATATCTATATGTTCTGGCAATTCAAAAACAGCTACTCCACGTTGAAAATTTGCATCTACATTTTTCGCTCCTATGCTGTTTAGAGCTGTTTCAATATGCCTCTCACACCCTGAACATGTCATTCCATCCACTTGTAAACGATATTTTCGGTTCAACAAATTTTATTCCTCCCTCTACAAATAATGGTTTATCAGTGGTTTGAAACATTTTTAGAGCGTCAAACAAATTTCTCAACTCACCTTTCTTTTAACCATCACCATCAATCAAAGTTTCAATAACGGGGCAGTCATATAGCTCTTCTTCATTTGAGCAGCGTTCCTTTAAGTTGTTCAACATATTTTCAATACGCTTTAAATCTTTCATTTGTCGTTGAATCTCCTCTAATTTTCGACAAACAAAGTCATACATATCCGTACATCGAACTTCATCCTTATCTAAAACACCAAGTAATTTATGAATTTCACTTAAAGAAAGCCCTAATTCCTTCATACGTTTAATAAAGCCTATAGTTTCACAGTCTCTTCCGAGAACATTCGATACCCCGAGTCTGTTCGTGAAGTTTCTTGGATTAAGCCTATTCTTTCGTAATATCTAATGGTCTCTTTATTAACGTTACATTTGTCAGCGAGTTCACTAATACGATATTTCACCTTATCCCCCTAGATAAAGTATAAAAATAGCTCTTACAAAAGTTTTTTTGACTGTAAAACTTTTTATTCACCCGTCTCTGCAAACCGCTTAATTCTTTCCCCAATCTCATCGCGAACGCGCTGGAATACAGCCCATTTTTCTTCTTCTGTTCCTTCCGCTCTTGCAGGATCGTCGAATCCCCAATGAACGCGCTTCACATGTGGTGGTGTCACCGGGCAATTGTCCGCCGCATGACCGCATAATGTTACAACCATATCTGCTTTGTTTAACAAATCAGGATCTATGACATCCGATGTTTGGTTCGAGATGTCAATCCCTACTTCTTTCATGGCTTTTACTGCGTTCGGATTTAATCCATGAGCTTCGATGCCAGCACTATATATTTCCCATTCATCGCCAAGATATTTTTTAGCCCATCCTTCTGCCATCTGGCTGCGGCAAGAGTTTCCAGTGCATAAAAAGTAAATGGTTTTCTTCTTCATGTTCGTATGCTCCTTTTTTATATGATAAGTAGCCATATATAAAGCCCAATCAGTGTAATGAGTATCGTTGGTATCGTTAAAACAATCCCGTTTTTAAAGTAGGTTCCCCAAGTAATTTTGACTCCTTTCGTCGATAATACATGAAGCCAAAGGAGGGTGGCCAAAGAACCGATTGGAGTAATTTTAGGTCCTAAATCAGAACCAATTACATTCGCATAAATGAGTCCTTCACGAATGATTCCAGTTGTGTTTGTATTAGCAATGGCTAAAGCATCAATCATGACAGTCGGCATGTTATTCATAATCGATGAAAGAATCGCTGCGATAAACCCCATTGAAATGGTTCCTACAAATAAACCATTATTTGCTGCGACTTGAATCGCATCAGACAGTACATTCGTCAATCCTACGTTTCTTAAGCCGTAGACGACAACATACATACCAATGGAAAAAAAGACAATCTCCCATGGTGCACCTTTTAGTATTTGTTTGACGTGAACAGCTGGGGTTCTTCTTCCAATGGACAAGAAAACAAGTGCGACCACTCCTGCAATGAGAGACACAGGAATTTTTGTAAATTCACTAATAAAATAGCCTACTAATAAAATACTTAATACAACCCAAGCTATCTTAAACATTTTTTGATCTTTAATGGCTTCGCTTGGTTTCTTTAAATGGGATACATCATATTGTTTTGGTATATTTTTTTGAAAATACAAGTATAACACTAAAATACTAGCTCCTAACGAGAAAACGGTAGGAATGATCATGTGGTATGCATACTCAACAAATTGAATATGAAAATAATCGGCGGATACAATATTGACTAAGTTACTAACCACAAACGGCAATGAGGTTGTATCCGCGATAAAACCACTCGCCAGAATAAAAGGCAGCACGTTCTTTTCATCGAACTGTAAAGCTCGTACCATTGCTAGAACAATGGGTGTTAGTATGAGGGCGGCCCCATCATTCGCAAAAAAGGCGGCCACTAAGGCTCCTAAAATAGAAACAAAGATAAACATCTTTACCCCGTTCCCATTCGCCGCTTTTGCCATATGTAATGCTGCCCATTCAAAAAATCCAATTTCATCTAAAATCATTGATATGATTATAATAGAAATAAAAGCAAGAGTCGCATTCCACACGATTCCTGTTACAGTTACGACATCTTGAAAATCTACTACACCTGCCATAATAGAGAGCAGAGCGCCCCCGCATGCAGACCAACCAATCGATAAGTTTTTGGGCTGCCAAATAACAAATACTAAAGTTACGAGAAAAATCAATGATGCTAACAGGACAGAAAGCAAAAAATCACCTCATCGTTATTCACACAAAATTCTTGTTCCTTTTTCTTCAAGTTCCTTTAATTTTTCTTGCTGGTCAGGAACATGAGCTAATATATCTTGAATAAGTGAATACATTTCATGTTCCTTATTGATGGAATAAAAAACCCATTGGGCTTTTTTTGTTTCTTTTACTAAACCTGCATCTTTTAACTTCCGAAGATGTTGACTAATGGCAGGTTGACTCATCTGAAAAATTTCAACCAACTCACACACACAACAAGTTTTATTGTCTAATAGTGCCATTATGGTAAGTCTTGTTTTATCGCCTAATAGTTTTAATAGTGTCGCGACTTCATCCACACTCGCAACTACTCGATTCATTTTACCCCTCCTTTATCCATCAATCATAATATAACAATATACTTATATAAGCAAGCGAAAATTCTACTAATATAGTATGTTCAATTGAATCGTTTCAAGTGCCTCTATAACCATAAAAAGTAATATTCATATGAAAAAATTTTTCATTGAAAATCTTTTTAATATGGCGTTTGTTCTTTTAACGAGAATTGCCATAATAGCTGATGTATAAAATAAGGTTCTATGTCAAATGTTGGGGTGGTGACGTCATGTCGCCACCCTTATCCAATATGTACACCTATTCCTTTATACTTATGTACCAGTAAAATTTTTGCTCTAAATCGCTTGAAATTTCTAAAGCCATATCCATTTCGCTTAAGAACTTTGGTGGTATTGTTGATTCCTTCTAAAAATCCATTAGATTGGTCATAAACAAAACTATTCAGAATTTCTGTTTGCCAGTTTTGAAGCGTCTTTATTGCTTTCATCATCTCTAGAATGCCTAATTCTTCTACCTTTTGATAAAAGGCTTCCAACTCTTGTTTGACTTTTGCGATTTGTTCTTTCCCGATCATCTTTGCTTTTGTAAACCATTCTTGATAGAGCTCTTTCAATTTATAAGCCTCTTGAAGCTCTTTTGACATACTCAAATATCGCTCTAAATACCACTTTTCTTGCTCTGTTAAGTCCTTTGAGTGTTTATAAAAAATGTGTTTCATTCGTTTGCACTTCTTACGGTCATATTCATGGAAGCTATTTTGAACGCGTCTTCTGACACGATCTAATGCCCAGTAGATATATCGAGAGAAGTGAAAACGATCGGCGACAATAACAGGCTTTCCTAATGCGTCTTGAACGGCCGCCTTAAAAGACGGGCTCATATCCATGATAACCACCTGTACTTGGTGTCCATATTTCTGAAGATATCTCTTAATCGTCTTCTTCTTCCGATTCGGAAGAATATCCAGTGGTTGTTTCGTTACACCATCCGCTATAATTACCTGATACTTTCCTTCCTTTGTATCTCCTTTGTATTCATCCATCGCAATCACAGGCGGCAGGGACTCTACTTGTTTTACTTCTGTTTGGGCCAAGCGATCAAATCTTCTTATAACGGTAGTGGAGGAGGTTCCATAGATGTCCCCCACTTCCTTAAACGTCTTACCTGTAATGGATCGAATAGCTACAGCTTGGTTCCATTCATTGGATGTCCGTTGATATCGTTTCACAAAAGTATTCTTTTCTGAAAATCGTTTCCCGCATGTACAAACATATCGACGACGTTTATACCAAATATACGTCATTCGCTCAAACCACTTGAGATGTTTAATTTTTTGCCACCGATAGTCATGTACACGATTCGTTTTTTGTCCGCACTTCGGACAACGATGAGATTTCCGTTCCATTTCTACATAAATGAGAACTTCTCCAGATCGCTCCTCTACTTTTGTCACTATGCAGTCTTTTAATCCAGGGATATTCATGATAAAATTCATAGTGCACGCAGCTCCATTCTTTTTGTTTGTTTTTGCTCAATTCAAGTATAAAGGAATGGCGGTTGCGTGTCTTTTTTTATCCGAAATTGTGCCTAGACCCCAACAAATATTATAGAGCCTAAAATAAAAATCTCCCTTGTCAAAAAAGGGAGATTAATTGCAGACATCTAGTTCCGTACATTTTTTCGTCTCTTCTATTTGTATAGTGGTATGTTGAATGCCAAAATGCTTCTCAAGCTTCTCTTTTGCCTCATATAATACTTGATCCCGATCAATCTGAGAACGAACGACAAGATGACAACTTAAAGCCGGAAAATCTGAAGTAATGGACCATACATGCAAATCATGAATATTGGTGACTCCCGACAAAGACAATAATTGATTTTTTACTTCTTGTAAATCAATATTAGACGGTCTTCCTTCCATTAGAATATGGATAGAGTCTTTCGCTATGCGCCAACCACTTATCATAATTAAAACTGAGACCAATACACTTGCTATCGGATCTGCAATGTTCCAACCAAAAAACAATATTAGAAGTCCTGCAACGATCGCCCCGATGGATCCAAGCAAATCCCCTATCACATGTAAAAAGGCGCTTCTTATATTTAGGTTCTCACTCTTATCCCCTTTCATCAAAATCCATGCAGCTAAAATATTCACGATCAGCCCTATTCCTGCGACTGTCAACATTCCAGAACTCATTACTTTAGGTGGTTGATAAAAGCGATGGTAAGCTTCATAGAAAATAAAGACAGAGATAAGTAATAGCGTCAGCCCATTCAGCAATGCTGCTAAAATTTCAAACCGTTTATATCCGTATGTTTTCATTTCATTTGCTTTCTTTTCCCCTATTTTCAAAGCTAATAGGCTAAAGCCTAGTGCCGCTGCGTCACTTAACATATGCCCAGTATCAGATAGCAGCGCAAGGCTGTTCGTCATGATTCCACCGATCAGTTCCACTATCAAAAAAGATAAAATTAAACAAAAGCTATATAGCAATGCTTTTCGATTTGCATGATGTGCATGTGAATGACTTCCGTGGCTATGTTGATGTTCCATACTAAAATCCCCTTTTGCATAAAACTCTTACCATCGTTTTATTTATATTCGAGTACCCTTTGTAAATTGATTCTTTATATTTGAAATTATTTAAAACGAGATTCCGGTTAGAAATTGACTTTCGCTCGGTGTAAGAAAACAGAAGAAGACTTACGACCACATTCATTCTCTATCATCCAATCATATTGCGTCAAATTCATCGAATGACAACTAAAATTCTCTATTCTCCATCTTTCATGTTCATTTTACCACACTTCTTCAGCAAAGTGTCCTACGATTCACCTTCTCATTGCCGCGTAGTGATCGTTGTCCTTATTCTGATCTAACCAAACATGGAAAACAAACTCAAATCCTTATTTTTCATTCATGTCCTTAATATAGCAAATTCTTTCTAAAACGATAGAATAAGAATATGGCACGAGCAGGAGACACGAAAAGTCCAAAGTACAGTTCAGCTTTGGGGATGTGGGCATTCGTGTTGTAGGTGTTTATGTTTTGGGGATTCAAATAGGAATGATGAAAGGAATCTACAAGACAATTTTCTATGTGATCTGCAAAAATCACTTTTGCCGTATTATCCAGCGCTTTTCTCACAGCTGCAATTTGCAAAAGAATATCTGGACAATCACGCCCTTCTGCAGCCATTTCCTTAATTGCCCTTACATGACCCTCAATTCTAGATAATCGATACGACAAAGCATGGCACTCATAAGCCGTTTTTTAAATTTAAAATTTTTCTTTGATCATGACCCCTTATATTTATCAATCGCCATCACAGTGCAGTGGCTCTACTTTCTTTACTTCCTTTTGTGCAAGCGATCATACGTCTCATAATGGTAGTGGCGGAGGTGCCGTAGATGTCTTCCAACTCCTTAAAGGTCTTACCCGTAATGAATCGAATGGTCAGCTTGTTCTACTCAATCGTTGTCTGTTGATATCGATGCACAAAACGGTTTTCTTCTAATCGTTTTCCGCTTGTACAAGCATATCGATGCCTTTCATGCGCTTAACCCCCTTTAGATGTTTCGCTTTTTGTCATTGATAGTCATGTACACCCTTTGTTTTTTGTCTACACTTCGAGCAAAAATAAGAACGTCTCCCAAACGTTTCTATACTTTTTTTACCGGGCAGTCTTTTTTATTAAGGATGTTCATGGTAAAATTCATAGTGAACGCAACTCCCTTCTTTTCACTTGCTTCTGGCCGATTCAAGTATAAAGGAATGGACGGGTTGTGAGTCTTTTTCATCCAGAAATTTTGCCTAAATTCCAACTTTTTATAGAGCCAATCTTTTGAAACAATTCTTCTTTGCTTTGAGGGATTGTTTCATTTAAAGGAAAAAACTTTTCTTGTATGAGAAACTGGAAGGTTTCCATAATCCATGGTGTATCTAAGTGGGCTTTTCTTATTAATTTATCTTGTTCGAACACTGTAGCCGGCTCGCCATAACATAGGATTTCTCCATCATGCATGACGATAATCTCATCAGCCCATTGGTAAGCAAGATTCACATCATGGGTAGATAAAATAATGGTTTTTCCCTGTTTTTGTATGTGATCTAATACCTTCATGATTTGTTTCGAAAAATAAGAATCAAGTCCTGCTGTCGGTTCATCCAAAATCATGACTTCAGGATCCATGGCTAGTACCCCTGCTATAGCGACACGTTTTTTTTGTCCTAAACTTAAAAAATGGGTCGGCTTATCTTTAAATCTTGTTGTCTCTGTCTGTTCCATAGCCCACTCCACTTTACGTATTACTTCTTCCTTTGGTAAGCCCAAATTTTGCGGGCCAAAAGAAATATCTTGGATGACGCTGGACGAAAACAATTGAGAATCCGGGTCTTGAAAGACAATTCCTACCTGCTTGCGTAATGAAAGAAGTGATTTTCGATCATATTTCACTTCTTTGCCTTTAAAATGAACCGTTCCATTTGTCGGCTGCAGAATACCGTTTAAGTGTAAAAGCAATGTAGATTTCCCAGCACCGTTATTTCCTAATAAGGCTATTTTCTTTCCCTGCTTAATCGTAAGGGAGAGATTTCTCAAAGCAGCGGTACCATCCGCATAACAATGAGTTAAGTCTTCGATATCAAAAAGAATTTGCTGCATTATAGGATTCCTCCAAACTGTATATATATGATGGTCATTCCTGCGAATATGGCTGCGATGATCAACCAATTGACAGGGGAATAGCGATAAGATTGATCCAAAAACAAAATCTCATCCTCATAGCATCTAGAATTCATGGCAATGGATAATTGTTTCGTGCGTTCAAAGACTTTTAAAAACAAGATAGAAATCAACAGCCCAAGGGACTTCATGCCTTGTCGAATGGTGATATAGCCTAGTCGTGAAGACTGTGCCTGATACATGTTAACGGATTCTTCCATAATGACGAAAATGAATCGATACGTTAATGTAATCAACTCAATCAATAGGGAAGGTAATTTTAGTTTCCGTAATACATCAAAAATAGATGTCATAGGTGTTGTTAAAATCAAAAAATATAAACAACTTACGCTGCTTAGTACGACAAAGACAAGATCGACCGCTCGCTTTATACTTTCATTACTTATGCCAATTTGCCAATGGCCTATATGGGTAGACCATATAACATCCGAAATAACAGCGTGACCTTCGGTGAAAGAAATAAGGATCGTCACTATTCCTGAAATCAGAAAAAATAAAGGCAATACTAGCAATTTCGTATAATATGAAAGCGGAATCCTCGCTAAAACAACAGTAAAAGTACTCATAAGTATAAAAACGATGAGCGATATCAAGGGAGATTTGACAATTAAACTGAACAACAGCAAACAAAGTGAGAGTGTGATTTTTTCTACCGGATGAACATTCTTTAGCTTGTTAAAATAAGCATATTTATCAATCAGCAACATGTAAACACCTTCTTACCTTTTTTCATCAACTTGCTTATCTTTTCCTCTCATGAAGCCAATAAAATATCCGATGAACCCAGCTCCGATGGCTGCTTGTAAAGCAAATAACAAACTTTCAATTTCTCCACTTGGAGGCTTCCAAAGTGTATGGAACCACGGTTTATAATCAGGTGCGATTTTACCAATTGCTGCTTCCGCCAGCCCATCAGACCCGCCGAACTTTGCCCCTTGCTGGATCAAGAGGGGGCCAACACCAAGGATCACCACCATGATAAGCAAGATGATATTCTTTTTCATATTAACGACCCTCCTCTTTGGATAAGACGTGTAATAGCTTCAAGGCTTGTAGATTATATTTTGTTAACACATTCATAATTACAACTGTTAACAGCCCTTCACTGATGGCCAAAGGTATTTGTGTAACAGCAAATATGCTGGAAAATTTAGCAAAAGAAGCCATTATACCTCCAACTTCGGAAGGAAAGGCTAAAGCCAATTGAAAAGATGTCACCACATACGTGCCTAAATCACCTAAAGCAGCAGCTAAAAAAACGGCAACTGAAAAAGAAAGGCCTAATTTGTTAGTCCCTTTATAAATAAGATAAGAAATGGCGGGGCCTACAACAGCCATCGAAAAAGCATTGGCTCCTAAAGTGGTGATCCCTCCATGAGCCAGCAATAATGCTTGAAAAAGAAGAACGACAAATCCAACAACGCTCATTGTTGCGGGTCCGAAAAGGACAGCACCTAAACCAACCCCAGTAGGATGGGAAGAACTTCCAGTTACGGAAGGGATTTTTAATGCTGACAACACAAAAGCAAATGCTCCAGATATACCTAACATCATTTTTAATTCTGGATGTTCCTTTACTCTCTTTTTAATGGAACGCAAACCGATGATTAATGAAGGTAAAGTGACCCCCCACCAAAATAAAGACCATTCAATTGGCAAGAAACCTTCCATAATATGCATGGCGAAAGCCTTTTTCGGTATAAATAGAAATAGAAGTGCAAAATACATGATGATGAGGTTTTTCTTCTTTATTTTTGCTCCGTTCATCTCTGTCCCCCCTTACATGATAAAAATCATGGATAAAATAGATGAAATCTCAATAGATCATAAGACAAGTATAATGATTGCTAAATGAATTTATTTTTTAAATACACCTTCTACCGTATGATCCTTTCTTTGAAACCTTCCATTTTTGTAATAGTGGCTTACTTTTTGTTCATATGGCACTCCTTTACTTAACGATTCAACAAATGATGAAGCATCACCAGGTTGAAATTGTTTGTACCATATTCCTTCCGGATACAACACCACAACACATTTATCTTGACACCGCCCATTACATCTTGTTCTTGTCGTATGTATCATATTCTCAAGTCCTTTTTGACTAATTTCCTGACGAATACTTCGTGTCACTTCCTCTGCCTCATTTCTCATACAAGTGGAACCGTTGCAAATAAGAACATGATGTTTTAAATGATAAAAATTCCAAGTGGCCATTAAGAATATCCCCCTTTTTCGTACTTTTAATGTTCACTTTCTGAATGGAATTATAAATCTTAAAGTCATATTTCAATCGAATGATTTATCGTCCCAAATGAAACCATTGAATCATTTTATTCCTGTTTTTTATTCATAATAAAGATCTAGGAGCAATGACAATCACTTTTCAAAGATTGACGATCTCACGAAGCAATTATTTTCTCCATGTGATTGTTTATAAATGGGACAACTTTATGTTGCCCCATTTATAAATGACTCTACTGTTAACTAGCGATTAATAAAAAACTTCATCACGTTTTCCAGTGAGAAATTCGTTGGTGCGTGCATCGACATCGCGCTTGTTTAACATCCCTTTTTCCAATACTAGTCTTTCCAAAGCGGATAGCCAATGTTCATAGTAGTTCCAGTCGGAATAATCTTTCTGTACAGAGTTTTCCCAGCCCTTGATCTCCTCGATCAAGCGAGATCGGAAATCCTCCCATGAGCTGTACCGATTTTCCTCGTATAATGCAAGGGTCAAACCAAAAGAGCGTCTTTCCCAAGGCTCCTGGAATTCTAATTCCCCGTTTTTTCTAGGTGGTGCGACTTCCTCAGACATATTCATAAGCACTGATTCTTTAGCTTGACTGTCACAACTTTTCATAGTTTTCCTCCTATCATTTGGTCACTTTCGGTGGTTCAACTTTAGCGACACCAATCATAGAGTCGCGAGTCACGATTTCGGCAAGCTCCTCTTCCGTCATTCCTTCCGTGCCTTCAGGTCTTTGCGGCAATACCATAAATCGAATTTCTGCACTGCTGTCCCAAACTCGGATTTCTACTGAATCCGGCAAATCTAAACCAAATTCTTGAAGCACTTTTCTTGGCTCTTTGACAACCCTAGATCTATAGGCTGGCTCCTTGTACCATGAAGGCGGCAAACCAAGCAATGGCCAAGGATAACATGAACATAGGGTGCAGACCACCACATTGTGTACCGTATCCGTATTTTCCACTACTCTGATATGCTCTCCTTGCAAACCAAAGTATCCAAGTTCCTTCAATACCGTCTCTGGATCTTCTAGCAATCTTTGTTTAAAAACAGGATCTGTCCAGGCCTTCGCAACTACTTTCGCTCCGTTCATTGGTCCAAGTTCATGTTCATAGTGTTTTATCACCCTTTCAATCGCGTCAGAAGAAAGAAGCCTTTTCTCAATCAGCAAAGATTCGAGAGCTTTTGCTCGAGCTTCCCAAAACGATTGCGGACGGGGATGATGATGCGGAAAACGCGGATCTATTTTTTGATTATCCATAGTCTTTTGATCATTAGTCATACTGAATTCCTCCTTCAAACTTTATAAAAATTAGTGTGAAATAGGTTCCAAGTAACTTTCCCAAAGATCGATATAAACAGAATCTTTTTGTTTTACACCCCATAATTCTTCGCCCTCAAATCGTACACGATAAAGATATTGCGGGTTTTCTCCTTTTCTGTGAGCTGCATCATCTGGGAAAACATGAGCGCCATACACTTCATCAATGATGCCATATTTACCACGGGCGTATCGTGGAAATCTTGTATGACCAGTTGGATGTATGTTTCTTGTCTTTATTCTCTCCCCCACTTCAAACCGGGGAATAGAGGATATCTCACGAACTGGAGATAATCCTTCAAGCAAGGCTTTTTCTACTACCTTTACTAATTTTGGATCTTCCCTGTGCGGTATTTTTGTATCTGGTTTTTCCATAAAAACTTTTGTTCGTTCTTCCAGTTCTTCTGCATCCAATACACCCGTTTCTACCAAGTTGTATGCAACGGTAGCAATCCAGTGGCCATAATAAGATGACGTCAGATAATCCACCGGACGCATTTTTTCAATGCCAATTCTAAATTCATCAAAAGCTTTCATTCCCAATCCTTGTGCCATGCAGCCAGCCACAAGACCGAAAGCATGTCTTTCCCAATCATGTTTAAAATAAATATCTTCCTCTTCTTTTACATACATAATTTTTCCAAATCCATCCATGCCTCCAACATCATGAATCCCATTCATTTGTTTACCTCCTAACTTTAACTAGTTTTACTGCCAAATCGAGATGTGTACTAATTTTTCTATAAAAAAGATTCTTTTGGGCATTTCACAACGAATAGCTTCAATATTTCCTAAAGGAATCATTCTTACTTGAGTGAACAACTAAAAGAGTTCGAGAGGATCAAAATCTTAATACTCCTGCAAACTCAAAATCAACTCCAAATAGGCTATTCTGGTTGCATCTGCCATTTTGTGAGCAATACTGATAACCATACTGTTCGATCCGAACTTTGTACAAGAACTTTTTCTTCATACAATACTAGTTGTACAATTTATGCATTTGTAGCAATACGCTCATGTGTACATTGAAAGGCATGTGCAACTCGTAAAACTGTGTCATCTTCACCATATCTTCCAATGATCATCATGCCGACGGGCAGCCCTTCTGATTTTCCGCACGGAACGTTCATTGCCGGGTGTCCTGTAATATTAAATGGTGCGGTGTTATAAATCATTTCTAATGCTCTTCTAATAGTTTCTTCACTTGAAGCATCCGGCGAAGGAATCTTTGTTGCCTTCATTGGTGTCGTTGGCATAACTAGGACATCATATGTTTTTAGTGCGTTATCATACGCTTGTTTTAATGTTCGTGCTAAGTTTTGCGCAATAGCATAATATTTGCCGTTATATTGTTCCTGCATATATTGGCCAAGTAACATTGTCAGTTTCACTGTTTCCGCAAATTCATTTGCTCTTATTTTTCGTGCTTTACCAAAGGCATCGAGAAGTTTCGTGCTATAATGTCCCTTCCAATTCGTTCCCATGCCATTTTCTTTCACCATCAAGGATGTCAGACCCTCTGTACCAATCCCGTTCCAGATATGAATTCCATCCCGATGCAACGGGATAGATACTTCTTCTATGATTGCTCCGCTTTTTTCTAATGAATAGGCGGCTTCTCTCACTAAATGATCAACATCCTCCTCGGACAATCCTTCCCAACCAAAACCTTCTGTTACGATTCCAATTTTAATATCCTTAACATTGCCAACAAGTGATTCAGTGTAAGATTTAACCTCCAATCCCTTTTGCCTTGGATCTAATCCGTCATCACCAGCTATCACTTCAAGCAACAATGCAACATTCTCAACCGTTCTAGCAATAGGTCCCGTATGATCTATCGTCAGTTCAATTGGAAAAATCCCAGTATACGGAACAAGCCCATATGAAGGTTTTAAACCATATACACCACACCAAGAACTGGGAATTCGAATTGATCCTCCTTGATCACATCCTATTGCCATATCGACTTCACCTGCAGCCACCAATGCTGCACTTCCACTAGAAGAGCCGCCTGTTGATCTAGTAAGGTCGTGCGGATTTAAGACGGGGCCTGTTGCAGAAGTGTGACTGCCTCCAGATAGGCACAAATCTTCGCAAACGGCCTTTCCCACAATTTCCCCACCAGCATCGAGTATTCTAGTTACAATGGTCGCATCCTCATCAGGTACAAAACCTTCTAAAATAGCAGAACCGTTCATCATAGGAACGCCCGCTAGACTGATATTATCTTTTAAAACAATGGTCTTTCCAGCTAGTTTTCCATTAGAATTTCCTTTTACGCTCGTTTTCCAATACCAGGCATTATATGGGTTTTCTTCTGAACTCGGACGATACCCTGGGGTACGTGGATATTTAACCGGGAGACGAGGTTCTACAAGCTGATTTAAACGGTTGTAAGATTCAATTGTACTTTTCATTAATTCTTGATACGAAACTAGTTCATCATTTGTAAGATGAAGATGAAATTCCTCAGTCATTTTTTTTAATTGTTCAATCGTTGGTATTTTTACAGTCATTTATCCCCCCTCCTCAATTCAGAATTTTCGAATAATTTTTTAGTAGTATCCTCTCTAAAAATTCACTAATTATCATGAAAATAGATCTCAAGAGTGAAGTTAGTACTAAAACACCTCATTACACACCGATTTCTTTCGGCTTCCCTTCATTTGGGATTCCTTGAATCGGACATTCTGCTGTCCCGGCTGTACTCCTTGTAAGCTGCTCTACATTTTCTCTTGCTTTCTCAGCATCCGTTACCCAAGTATGATAGAACTCAAATGGGCATTCGGCCACCCCTTTATCGCTATCACCAGATTGAATGGTCCCAGTGTAACCTCGGTGCAAAAGCTTGTATAAATGGTTTTGAGACTGAGCATTTTTACGGAAATCACGAATTTGGGAAACCGAAATCTCTGCATATTGGATGCCGTTTTCCTCTTCACCGCATTCACCAAGCGTTCTACCGTCGAAACCAATGATGGCAGAATGTCCAAAATAGGAGTAGACTCCATCAAATCCTGTTGCGTTCGCTACAGCCACATAAGTGTTGTTCGCCCAAGCCATAGCTTTTGCCATCATGATTTGCTGCTCCTTCGCCGGATACATGTAGCCTTGGCAACGGACGATCAATTCCGCCCCTTTCATCGCGCAGTCCCGCCAGATTTCCGGATAGTTCCCATCATCACAAATGATTAGACTGATTTTCAACCCCTTTGGTCCTTCAGTGACATACGTTGTATCTCCGGGATACCAAGCCTCAATCGGAACCCAAGGGATAATTTTTCGGTATTTTTGTACAATTTCTCCTTTATTGTTAATCAGTATTAACGTGTTATAAGGGTTTTTATTGGGATGATCTTCGTGCTGTTCTCCAGTTATTGAGAAAACCCCCCAAGTATTTGCTTTTTTACAAGCTTCAGCAAATATTTCTGTCTCTTCTCCCGGAATAGTCGTTGCTGTTTCAAACATTTCTTTCCTATCATACATAATGCCCATCGTGCTGTACTCCGGAAAAATAACAAGATCCATACCTGGAAGTCCTTGCTTCATCCCTACGACCATGTCAGCGATTTTTTTGGCATTTTCAATTACTTCCGCTTTTGTATGCAGGCGAGGCATTTTGTAGTTGACTACTGCTACTCCAACCGTATCGTTGCTGCTGGAAATATCCCCTTGTCTCATATACTTTCCTCCTCATACTTTTAAATGGTTGTAGTAAGTATGGCTTACAAACACAAACGACTTTGATGCTGTTTGATTCTCCCTCCAAGGCATCCCCCCTTTCAATTTATCTGTTAACTTGTCAAGCATTCTTTGAAACTATGAACGAATCTATTGATCGGTTTCCTCGGATTTTACAGTTCTCTCATTTCTCTCACATGAAATTGATTGGCAATTTTAAAGGCAAAATCCAATTTCTGTTCCACAATGAAAAACTCTAGTTTCTTTTCTTTTAGCACCCGATAAAGGATAGCGGCAATCTGGCCGCAATATCGTTCTTGTCCGGCCGCTTTTGCTTTTGTCTCACATTCGAGATAGATGCAATCAACGATTGAAACCGTATTACTCGCTCGCTATCTTCAGGAGTCACCTCCTTACCAAAAGCGATGATCCGTCGTCACGGTTGCATAAAACTTTAATAGAAACAAATTTAGCATCCAATTATGTCATATTTTCTTCCTTGATTAAATCATATTATTATTATAATTTTCTGTCAATACTAAATTGTAAGATTTATTTCTATTTTGCGTAATTTAAACTGACATTTATAGGATTAGCAAAAGAAAACGCTTTAATAGGAAGTGAGTGTAATCAAACGCAACCTTGGAAATTAAAGATTTCGGGATTCTTATTTTTCAATAACATTATTTTTTGTTAGATGTATGTGATATTAATTAACGTTAAATCAATATAAACATTGCAATACTAAGGCGAATAAGGAATGAGCGAGAGAAGTAATAGAAGAGACGTGCAAAAATGAGAGTTAAACCCGTATTGCGAAAAAGAGAAACAGAAAAATAGCCATTTTGCTTCCCCTTTGCTAAAGGAAGACAAACAATGGCTCAATATCAAATTTCAAAAAATTGAACTTTTTCAGAGGTTATTGAACATGGGAAATTCTTGGTCTGTAAACAGTGAATCGGAATCCAATCAGAGCGAGTTCTCTGGATGGACGAAAGACTAAGAGGGGTGATTTCTCGCAAAAAGGCCCGAAACCGGCAGACACTATTTTGGATGTTACAGACGCGCTCGACCAATATGATAGAACGAACGAAAAAATCTGAAAAAAAGACTTGCCGGCACCCAAATTCCCTCGACTGATCAGATGATCAAGACTGAACAACGAAGGAAAAATGGATGTCAGCAAGCCTTTTTTCAAGCTACTGTATTAGATTTATATTGTCATCATCGTTTAGAATATGATTGATTTGTATGATCATCCCATTTATTCAAGCATTTCTTTTACGAAATAGGCTGAAAGTCAGTTCACTTTTGGCTAGAAAGGATTGGAGCAATTTCGCGTTGAAATTCAATTAATTTTTTATCAAACTCTTCTGAATCATTATTGAAAATTTTTTGTTCTAATTGTTTCAATCGATCCATCACTTGATCTAGCGATGGTTGTCCAAATGTATTTCCAATCCCTGTTTTTCCTATACTATGAACGCTTTTCAACTCACGGGTGATTTGATAAGGATCACGGTTTAATAAGAGGTTCGTTACATCTGGGCGTGAATAATGTCCGGTGGCATCATGCCAATGCGCCATATCTGCTATCATTCCCATATCCACATCAGCGTACAAAATTCCTTCTTCTCCTTTTAATGGACCAGCTAAGATCGATCCACCAGGAGCAATAATAGCTGTCCAACCACCTCCTGGTTTGATCCATTCTTTCTGATAATCTGTCTGCATTAATTTTTCTACATTCTCCTTACTAACTGTACTTTGAGAATTGATAACAAAACATTCCCCTACATGAGCATGATAACGAGCAGAAAGTTCCGTGGACATATCAAAAAGTGTTTCCCACCCAGTGATGCTTGAAAAACCAACCCAAACGGCACAATGCAGTTGAGAACGTTGTGCGATAAGGGAATGACGAACCAAATCCATCGTATGTTCCCAACAAACAAGCCCGCTCATGCGCCCTAATTCCGTATCATAAACGTTAAGATAGCTTCCATCACCCATTCCCCAATGAACACGTTCTACATGAGTCGGCATCAATTTTCGATGTTTTCCAAAGATTTTCCCTTTATTATCAATAAATAAAATAGTATTGTAGCATGTGTTGCCATCACGTTCTGAAATACCAATCACAACAAATATATTATTTCTGCGTGCCGCTTCACATAAAGCATCTGTTGTTTTGCTAGGTACTTCTACTGAATTGAGAAACCACTCTTTAAATAACTCATGGTACCACATCGGCGTTCCTAACCATATATGATAGGGATAACCAGGGATAAAAGATTCAGGCAGTACGACTAGTTGAGCACCTTTTTTGGCTGATTCCTCAATAAGAGAAATGGCTTTTTCTAAATTTTTTTCTCTGTCGTACAAAATAGAAGAAGCTTGTACGGCAGCAACCTTAAATTTCTGACTTAAATATTCATTCACGTTGTATTCCTCCTATCAATGTATTTTATAATTGTTGCCATCTTGAAGTAATACTTCTTCACTCGAAACAACAACTATTATTCAGCTAAACAAAAAAGCGAAGAAATTAGTGCATATAATTGTGATAAAAAATAATTTACTGAATTTATATGTGATATTTTCTTATCTGAATATATCATAATACTATTTTGATTTTCTGTCAATATTAATGTTATATTTTATGACATAAAAATAAAATTTTATATGACGTGTAATTGCCTGTTTTTGATGCTATTATAGTTAAGACAAAAATTTTCCATACGAAAAATAAGATTATTGCTTCATTAAGCATACAATATTCGTGAAAGCAAAACTTTCAAACAAGAAGACTGACAACTTTATTAAACTTTTCCCTAAATATATGTTACTTTTATTCTCATAAATGTTTGAAAGTTAAAAATGGAATCCAAATGAGTAAGAGGGTGTAGTTATACAATCAACGTAAGCGAAAAGATGAAATAGTACAGACTAGATTCGAAATAGTAGAAGGGGGAATGACGGAAATGGAAAGGTAGCCTTTTTCTTTCTACACTTTTGACAAATAGATTTGCACAAGCCTTCCCGATCTTTCTAATAAATTTTGATTATCCGTCAGAATGCAGGTCTATATCCACTATTAAGAGATCTGAGAGAGCTTGTGCATCATGTGTTCATACAAGGCGAACAGTTTAATCGTAAGAATCCCTTCAATATGTATATCCAGTGATCAATGAAAACATAAAAAACGAAAACTATTTTTCACTGTTAACTTTTTGAATCTCCATTGCTTTAAGACTGTTTTCAACTTGATTGACCACCATTTTGATCAATTCTGCTGCCGTTATATGTTGACTAAGTCGTGGATTTTGTCCACACCAAAGGGACATCCATTCTCTTTTTCCTTGTTTGGCGGCTTCTTTGCGGATCGTTTGAGTGAGAATATTTTGAATTGGATATGGCGGCAAATCATCCTCATAATCTTTCATTATCCTTATAAATTCATTGTTCAATCCTCTTGCCGGCTTACCGCTGAATGCCGACGTGATCACTGTTTGTTCTTCACTGCTGTTCAAGATCGCTTTTTTGTGCAGATCATGAGCTCCGCTTTCCTTGCAAGTCACAAAAGCTGTCCCCATTTGAACTGCTTTTGCTCCTAATATAAGTGATGCCAGCAAACCTCTTCCATCCATAATCCCGCCTGCTGCAATCACCGGAATCTTCACCTGATCAGATACTTG
>JADBKC010000197.1 GCA_014896555.1 Caryophanales bacterium
AATTCCAGTTGGCGCTGTAAGAGTATAAATCTTTTCGTTTAAGAATGTCTCGTCATCCATATTGTGAAATGTCTCTAAAACGCTTTTACGGGCATTCTCACGCATTATAGATATGGCGGCCATACCATTCATACCCTGCGTCTTTAAAAACGCTTCTACGGCCGTTTTAGACGCTTTTTGAACAGTTTTTTCTTCGATACCCGCAGAGCTAAGCTTATCACGGTCAATGAGTATCGAAAAAAGATAAATCAAAAGAAAATACCACTGGTCACTTCGATATTTTTGTTGTGCCAAGAGATTTTTTGCAAGCCGTATATATCGATCATTGAAAAACACGTCAAGCTCACTGTACTTGATGAGTTTTTCCTTCGAAAGATCTATGATGGATGACATTTCTTTTTCTATGATTGCAGTGTTTTTTAGAAGACTTTGAGCTTGCTGATTAAGAATGTCTTTTATTTCTGGTGTTGGTGGAAAATCAACTCTTGTACAGAGATTTTGATGATGGAACCTAACGACAATTAAAGTGAAAAAAGCAAGAAATCGTATCGTATCTTCTGGAAGATCTAGCTCACTTAATCTTTCTTTTGTTACATCGTATGCAAAGCGTGCTGAGATAAAAGCGTGACTTGTATATTCTGTTCTTTTTTTATTATGAACAAGATAATCTTGAAAATAAGATGTATATTTTCCTAGATCATGTAGTGCACCGATTGTATACATGAGTTCTTTTAAATGCTTCTCATTGATTCCGTTGAACCACACATAAGGAAAGACGCTATCTTGGCATGACTCTGCCACAATCTTCAAATGATCTTTAAGTTCTTCGGCGACATTATTTTCGGGATCATAATGTGCATAAAATGATATCATTTACATCACCCTAGCTCATCCACATGATGTTTTCCCCATTCGATAGCTCAGTATATCGCTTTACTTTTGCGATAACAGGACCCGGGATAAGATTGATAATGAAATTCTTCTTACCCCGTTTTGTAATGTGACGATCTTTATCAAACTCAATCGGAAGGTCTTCTTGAATGAGACGAATTGGGTGATTATCATCAGGAGGGCTTATACCTACCGTGTATTCAATCGGAATGATTGAAGATATTTGGGCGGTAACCGTTTTATCAATTGTTATACCGTCATATTCACCTTCATAGCATATAAAAGCTGTAAAGTTTGCAGTTCCGAGCGAAATAGGGATACCTTTGGTACCGTATAGATTAGGTTCTTGGTCTAAAAGATTTTTAAGTGTATCGTACACGGATGTGTCCACGTGGGTAAACCATATTTTATAATCAATTAAATCGGTTCGGATGTTTTGTGGAAGAATAATCTCTGTTGGTGTTTGTGAAGGAAAGCCTTTTGATCCATTTAAATCATTTTTACTTTCTACGTGAAGGAGATTCAGCTTTTGTATGGTCTTTTTAAGTGGAGCATTAATAGCAACTGCAATGTTACTTTGATCAAAGGAAAATAATTCATAGTAGCTATTTCGATGAAATCCTAAAAGCGCTGCAATGATCCCGATGATCGTTGTTCTGGGAGGAACGGTAAAACTGAGCGCTGTAGAATTGGTATAAAATTTTCTAAAATGAGCTATTTTCCCGCAGATATGAAACGACAGCACGCGCATATCGATCAACCTTCCGCGTTTTTATCAAGCGTTTCAAAAAGATCAGCTTCCTCAAAAGTTCCTATTTGAGAAAGGTTTTTAAATTGCTCTATGTTATATACAGGATTTATCCATAAAATAACTTTTTCAATATAATTATATAAACCTTTAATGACGTTGCTGAATTCTTTAAAATCAACTTCAAGATCGCTAAACTTACGAATGGGTTTATTTTCATCATAGCGAACATCAATAAATCTGCGAAAATCGCCAATGAAAACATCATTGTTCTCTTTATAAACAACTTCTAAATACAAGAGTGGGATTTGTCCTTGCTTGCTATCTGATACATTTGAAAGCATTCCTTGAACAAGAGCCTTACGAAAAATTTCTAGATCTTTTTCTGTCATACCTGTTTTTTGTGCATTAATTTTACTTACCGTACCATGATGAGCAATAAGAGCATAATAAAGTTTATTTTTTTCACCAAACGTTGAATGATCATCGTTCATAATGGTGGTGATGGAATTTGACTTTACATGTTCAACCGGATGAAGCGAATAACCCCAATTGATCTGGATGGGACCAGTGTATTCTTTTGTCACATTTTCAATGGCCATGGCACTTCCAAAAAGACGAATATCGATGAGAGATTTTTTAATAATTGTTTCCATGAATAAATCGTTAAAATAAGCAAGCCTTCTTTTACTATCACCTTTTTTCTTATTGATTTCTTTAACACACGTATTATAGTATTTTATAAAATCATCTTCACCTCCGCCCATACCTTTCCAAGCTTTTTTTAATTCTTCATTTTCATTCAAAAGTTGCTTAAATTTTTCATCAGTCATCCATTGATCACGAATATGTTCAAACATCGTTTCCATTGATACTTTTTTATCGTTAATAGTATCAACGTAAATAGGAAAGTTTTTGTACTTTAAAAAGTTACGGACATTGCGTTTTAAACGAACATCACTTACAAGATTGGTTCTTGTCACCTCATCCATGCGCGGTTTATTTTCCTGATCAGGATCGCCGTTTGGGTTCGTCATAATCGCTTCGAAAATAAAGAGAAATTCACTGTTCATCATCAAGATCATCTCCTTTTTCATTCGTTTCTACATCTTCTAAAACTTCCTCAGTCTTAACATTATCAAATTTCCTGAATTTAACTTGGTATGCGTAGCCTGCCAGTATAAAAAATACATTTTTAGATTCACTCAAATCCCAATCGTCGTCAAAGTTACCAGCATACTCGTGGAACTTGTACATCATATGTTCTGTCGAGTAATAAATAGCATTATACTGCTTGAGCTTTTTAACTACGTCACGATAAAGTTGTTCGATGCTTTTTACACTCATGCCTTGATAATCAATTTTATCCAAGATTGGCTTTTTCTTGTGTGATTTCTTATACTGCTCTATACCAATTTTATAAATTAAGCCACCGAGATAAAAGAGGGCGCGTCCTTTTTTAGGAAAGTTTTCTCTTTCTAAAAACGTTTCCATGTCCGTTAATTCATTCATCATGTCTTCTTTCCAGTTACTCGTTTTTTGAGACATCACCATGCCCCTTTCGTTATGATTAGAATCAAATATTTTTTGATCAAGAAGATCCATACGTTGAAGCACGTG
>JADBKC010000198.1 GCA_014896555.1 Caryophanales bacterium
AGAGGTATTCTTTATGTATTTGCTTCTTTTTACCGTCCTTTATCTACTTGTTGCCATCCCTGTGACGGAATGGACAAAATGGAAAAAATATTATCCAACAATCCAGTATTATGTGAATTGCAACTTGCTTTATAATTTTCTTTTTTACAACCATACGTTATGGGAGTACCCTTTTGTTGGAACAGAGTGGTTAAACCACACGATCATTGATCTAATCTTCACATTCTTGATCATACCGGTAGCGATTTATTTTTATTTATCTTTTTTGCCTGAAGGGAAAAAATTAATTTTGTACATTGCTGGATGGGTTATCCTTTTTACAATGGTAGAATTCTTTTTTCACAAGAAAGGGCTGTTTATATATCAAAACGGATGGAATGCCAAATGGTCTCTTATTTTCAACATAATCTTATTTACTATGCTTCGCCTTCACTATCGAAGTTATGCCAAAGCTATCATACTGACAGTACCCGTCATCGCTTTGTTATTATGGTTTTTTCACCCGAGTTTTGCAGAACTTAAATAAAGGTTTGTTCATTTTGAAAATGATTCCATACAAAGCGAAAAAATCAGATCATGATCATCTGATAAGTATTGGCCCACCGCTTGATAAACACAGTGGTCAAGTGTGCTTTTTCGGGGTTTTTATCTGTTGGTCTAATCCACAAAAAACCATTTAGGCAGCAATAAGTCCCTCCCACAACATCAATTATAAGGGAATGTTCCCTCAAAACACCACCAATGTTTCAAGAGATGCAAATTGTTTTCCCGTCCGGAGGGACTCGTCCGACTCATAAGTTTAAACAACGAAAAGACGAACGGTTGTCGCTTATTCATCGGACGGCTTAACAGCGCTACTTTACTAAATTACTAAGAAATCAGACTGGGACGCTCACAAAAAATTCTTCATATAAAGCTTGGACCGCCCGGCTTTCCACTTCCTCCTTTACCCCAAACATCATGCTGACTTCAGAAGATCCTTGGTTCACCATTTCAATATTGACTCCCGCTTTCGCTAAAGCGCTTGCCGCACGGGCAGTCGTTCCAATATTGCGGCGCATCCCCTCTCCCACCAACATAATCAAAGCAAGATGATGCTGAATTTTCACTTCGTCGGCATCTAGATTCTCCTTTATTTGGCGCAAAATTGCTTGCTCCAACTCATGATTGAGTTGATTTTCTCGTAAAATAACCGTCACATCGTCAATACCAGAAGGAATATGTTCATAGGAAAGACCGTAATTTTCTAAAATTTGCAGCAGTCTGCGGCCAAATCCAATTTCCCTGTTCATTAAATATTTTTGAATATAAATACTGCAAAATCCTTCATCGCTCGCAATGCCAACTACCGGACCGTTTTTCGTTTCCCGTTTATTCACAATTTTCGTCCCCGGCGCTGAAGGATTATTCGTATTTTTGATATTGACCGGAATGCCGGCGCGGAAAGCCGGGATAAGGGCTTCATCATGAAAAACAGAAAAACCAGCGTAGGACAACTCCCGCATTTCCCGATAAGTCAGCTCTTGAATTTCTGTCGGGTGAGAAACAAAATTCGGATTCACAGCATACACAGCATCGACATCCGTAAAATTTTCATAAAGCTCCGCCTTCACACCATTCGCTAAAATGGAACCTGTAATATCTGAACCGCCGCGGGAGAATGTCACAACATCGCCGTTTTCACTGAAGCCGAAAAATCCGGGAAAAATAATGATGCCGCTTTGATCCCGCAACGAATACAAGCGCTCATAGGATTCTGGCAATACTCGTGCATTCCCTGGCTCATCACTGACGATTAGCCCGGCTTCTTTCGGGCTGACATATTTGGCCTCAATGCCCCTGTCTTGAAAATAAGCGGCAATCAGCTTCGCATTGTTATCCTCCCCTGCTGCTTTCATATTATCTAAAAAGCGCTCCGGATCACGTTTATCTCCCTGTAGCCGTTTCTCTAAATCGGCGCGGATTTCTCTCGCTATATCGTTTGACATCCCCAAATCCTTTGCAATGCTTTCGAATCGTTCTACTACCGCTTCCAATAATTTTGTCGCATCCTCGCCGCGTAATTGCTTATGTGCACATGCAATCAGCAAATCGGTTACCTTTATGTCATCCTCAAACCGTTTTCCCGGTGCTGATACAACGACAATCTTTCTTTTTGAATCAGAAACGACAATGTCCAGTACTTTTTGAATTTGTTCTGCTGATGCAAGCGATGTTCCGCCAAATTTGACCACTTTCATGAAGACAACCCCTACTCATTTAGAATTTTCAGTCAAATCATTAATTCCCATTATGGACTTTTTCTGTTCAGGAATCAAGAGTTTTCTATACCAAAAAGACAAATGTTTTTATTCAAAAGACAAATAAGCCCTCATCCTTCTTCTACTTGACAAGGCAAATGGGCATATCCACTGCATTCTTTTATTTTCAAATGCAGACATTTAAGTACACACTTGCATTCGCCCAGTCTTTACATTCTTGTGAAAGGAGTTAATGTTGACCAAGAGCGATCCATTTTTCAACCCTCCTGATACTTTACATCGATCTCACCTTGATCCCATCATAAAAAACCATTTCATCATCGGCGGCGTTGCGATCGTGGTAATAAGAACTACAACAACTAAAACGGTAAACAACTCTTGGCTGACCAATTGATGTTTTAGGCCAATACCGGCTAAAATGAAAGCCACTTCGCCGCGAGACACCATTGCAGCACCAATTCCCAATGAACTGCCCCAAGAGAATCCTGCCGCTTTTGCCCCCCATGATGCGCCGATTAATTTAGTGAAAATCGCTAAATTGCTCAAAATGACCAATAACCAGAAGCTTTCGCCAATACCATGAAAATGAGCCGATACTCCAACCGAAGTGAAAAATATAGGAACAAATAAGGAATAGCTAATCGTTTCGGTTTTTTCAAACACTTCACTTTTAAAATTCGTTACACTCACCGCAACTCCGGCCATGTACGCGCCGATAATGGCCGATACTCCCGCCCAATCGGCGAGATATGCATATAGAAAACAAATGATGAGCGCAGCAGAGAGGACAGATTGTTCCACCTTTAGGCGCGCCAGTTTTTCTAAAATCCACGGAACTGCTTTCCAAGCAGCCAATATCGCTCCCACAAAAAACAGTCCCTTTGTCAACATCATGGTTCCGACATGAACTTCTCCGCCTA
>JADBKC010000034.1 GCA_014896555.1 Caryophanales bacterium
CCACAAATAAAATATTGCTTTCCTTTGAAACGAGGTGTTCATTGATTAAATCTTTGATCACCTGTGTTAATTGTTTAGACGTTTCTTGAAAAACTTCTTCTTCGTTATAACAAGGAACGACGATGGTTAAAACTGGGTAATTCAAAGAAATTCCTCCTCAGAATTCTTTATTTTGCTTTGTATAAATAAATTTTCCACGCTGAATCTGGATCGTTGAAAGCTTTTAAAAAGTGAAGACCGTCCTCCTCCGCATTCATAATAGGTACGGATGAAAAGATATATTGTCCGCCCATTTTCTTAAATTGATCAATGTTCAGTTGGAGATGGTGGATTTTTTTCTTGCTGTCTTTTCGGAAGTCATAATGCTTTCCTAATTCACTTACAAAAATATAGCATCTGCCGCCCCATTGATCAAAGTAGGTCTCCAACTCTTTATTTTTCTCCAGTTCTTTCGCAATGATTCGTCGAAATTGGTGCTTGTACGATAAAGGATAAAAATTATTATACGTATCCAATGTATAAAATCCGTTATACTGGGCTATGGCAGGGTGAAGCCCTATGCTCGCCACCCGATACGAGGATTTTGGTTTTCCAATATATTTCGCGATTTCTTCAAACTGATGAGTAGCGTAAAACTGTTTAAATGATGGCGTGTGATTGGCTCGATAATAAATCTCCGGATTGAAGGCAAAAACGATAAGAAGCTGCAGCACTAAACATACCTTCACAAATCTTTTCCATTGAACTCCTTTTTTCCAGAGAATATAAGCACCCACCGCAAACATCATGTAAATGATCATCGGCCGCAAAAAATGGAAACGAGCAAAGTTAAACGTATTTAATAATTGGTATCTTTCTTTTAACGGCTCCCATCCTTTATAAAACCAGAAAGCATACCAGACCGATAATACGAAGTTAAGGATAAACAAACGAACATAGTTTCTTTCTTGATTCCATTGTTTCTTTTGAATAATGATCGCCATGACAATAAAAGAAAGCGGTACGATCACTAGAGTGTGCAGTGTCATTACATGTGTATGCCCTAAAAAATAGTTCTTAAACACAAGACGAACAGAATGCCAAAAGCTTAACTTGGAACTAACAAATTCATTCCGGCTCGTCGGCTCTGTCGGAAACACTAACGAGTAGACAAGTCGATATTCAATTGCTAGAAAAAGCATCGTCATAAACGCGATACTGCCTAAAAACTTGAGATTCCAATCACGTTTGACAATCAAATCGCGCAGCCAAAGGAGCCCCATGGCCACAAGAAAAAAGAAAAACCCTAAAACAATACTTGAATAGAAAGGGAGTAATGTAATCGTCAGCCATTCTTTCCAAGTAGCTTTTCGTTCTCTTATATTCAAAAAGGCCCATAAAGCAAGCGGCTGTCCCAGCGTACTTAACATACCGGAAGGCCAAAAAGGAGTCAATGCAAAAGCAAGGGACACCCCTACTCGAATAAGATAGGCATCGTCTGCTTTCACAAAATGCCTTTTTAAGAGCAAATACATACCTATAAAAGCAAATACCCGTGTGATCGTTTGGCTTAAAGCGTAAGCTAACATAGAAGGAAACAATTGATGCAGCCATTCAATCCCACTAAACTCCGTACCATATGCATTACGCGGCAACCCGTTAATGACTTGTGGAATGGTAGCATTAATAGGTCCAAATAACTCCCCGCTTTGCTTTAACACTTTATACCAGGCAATATTCGAATCCATATTATCATGAACCCGAATATGTGAATTTTCCCCTAATACAAACATAGGAAGGAGATATACCCCAATGAAAGCAAAAGCAATAGCAATCCATTTTCGTTCTTTCGTCCAATTCGAATCTAATTTTGCCATCATTCCGTATACACGCACCCCATCTATTTTTTCTTTAACTCATTCTCTCTTCTTGTTTTAACAGTTGTTTCAATTTTTCTAATATAGGATCCCTTAATTCTTCATTTTTTAAGGCAAACTCTATCGTCGTCAAAATATAGCCTAACTTTTCACCAACATCATATCGTTGCCCTTCAAAGCAGTAGCCAAGTACTGGATGAACCTCGCTTAATTTCTGGATGGCATCGGTAAGCTGAATTTCTCCCCCTGCCCCTCTTTCTTGATTTTCTAAGTAAGAAAAGATTTCAGGCGTCAAAATATAACGACCCATAATCGCTAAATGAGAAGGGGCTTGTTCTCTTTTCGGTTTTTCAACTAAGTGTTTGATTGCATACAGTTTATCATTCTGATAAATTGGATCGATCATTCCATAACGATGACTTTCTTCTAAAGGAACCGGCTGAACTCCAATGACGGATGCTCCTGTTCTTTCATATACATTCATAAGCTGCTTGATACAAGGAGTTTCCGATTCCACAATATCATCCCCTAATAACACAGCAAACGGCTCGTCTCCAATAAATTTCCTAGCGCACCAAACCGCATGGCCTAAACCCAACGGTTCTTTCTGACGAATGTAATGAATATCTGCCATGTTCGATGATTGTTGAACCTTTTCCAACAAATCGAGCTTCCCCTTATCATAGAGGTTTTTTTCTAATTCAAATGCATGGTCAAAATGGTCTTCTATCGCGCGTTTTCCTTTCCCAGTCACGATAATAATATCTTCAATTCCAGATTGAATGGCTTCTTCCACAATATATTGAATAGTCGGTTTATCTACAACGGGTAGCATTTCTTTTGGCATCGCTTTAGTCGCAGGCAAAAAACGCGTTCCTAGCCCAGCAGCTGGTATGATCGCTTTTTTCACTGGTTTCATGATGTTGCACTCTCCCTTTGATGAAAAATTGGCCATTTGTCCATTTTTCAAAATAAGTTCGTTGATGGAATATTCTTCATGATCATCCTCCAAAAATTCCATCTTGCAAGGGCATCAACGTGGCCTTTGTTTTTGCCGGAAGTATCTATAATGGTACTCCTTAACGGATATACCTAATATAAGTTTGGAAGATGGACGATCATTGGTATAGTACATTCATTCTTCCTCTTCATCCACCGTTCGCTCAAAACGAAATGTCATCTTGATGATGACATTCTAAAAGACCGATCTATCCCATTAAAAGTTCTGCTGGAATTTTTTTATTTCTATCCATTATAACAATATGGAGGATGTCTCAACCTCATTCTTCGAAAATAGAGAGAGGCTCGGACTACTCTATCGCTGATTGCCATAGAAATCCCCGAACGGTTTGGATTCACGGCATTGTAGCCATAACTCCTTTCGTCAATTACACAGTTTATTATAAACCTGGTTTCAAGACAGAAAAAGCAGAAATCCTAACAAATATGGAAAAAAGAAAAGTTGATTTGAAAAAGATCATGTACTTGTTTGTGGACCAACAGTCTTTTGACAATAGCGAACGAAATGGGATGACCCATTTGGAAAGCTCTTTTTTCAGACTTATTCATGCAAAAAACCTTTACGAATTCTATTTGTTTACAGAATTTCGCAAAGGTTTGCCCATTCGATTTTTATGAAACCTTATCTGATTTAATTGTCAATGTCATTTTCACCACAAAAAGTCTGTCAAGTCTTCAAACGAAAGTATGAAAAAGGATAAAAAGATTGAGTAAAATGACTAGCGCTGCGACAACCCAGCTAATGATCGTTGTGATGCGATGATTGACAAGAATCCCCATTAATGTTCGCTTGCTTGTAAAAAGAATGAGCGGAATTAGGGCAAAGGCAATGCCGAAAGATAAAACAACTTGACTCAAAACCAACGCCTTTGTAGAATTAATGCCACTCATAATAATGGCTAACGGCGGCACCATTGTAATCATTCGCCGTACATAAAGAGGAATCCTTATGTTCATAAATCCTTGCATGACCACATCACCAGCCATCGTTCCGACGGAGGAGCTTGACAAGCCAGCCATTAACAATCCTAGCCCAAAAAAAGTCGCAGCTGCAGGGCCGGAAAGATGGTGAAAAAGGGAAAAGGCTTGATCTAAATCTTCCACCACAAAGCCATTTTTATGGAATAACGCCGCTGCTACAATCAACATGGACATATTGATAGCTCCCGATATGAACATCGCAACAAGAATATCCAAAAACTCAAATTGAAATATTTTCTTTTTCTCTAGCTCTCCTTTTCCCACTATCCGATTTTGAGTCAAAGAAGAATGGAGGTAAATCGCATGAGGCATCACCGTCGCCCCGAGAATGCCAGAAGCAAGCAGAATACTGTCTCCTCCTTTAAACTTTGGCGTCAATATGCCCGTCCAAACGGCTTCTACATCAGGTTTTGCCAGTACCATTTGGACTGTAAACGATAAAACCACCATAAAAATCATGACGATAATCACCGTCTCCAACGAACGAAAACCCCGGCGTTGACATTCCAAAATCGCAAAAGATCCAATGGCAGTGATAAGGGCGGCAGGAATCATAGGCATCCCAAATAGCAAATGAAGTCCTAATGATGAACCAATAAACTCAGCCAAATCCGTTGCCATAATCACTAATTCACTTTGAATCCATAAAAAGATGGAAAAAGGTTTTGGAAAATGTTCACGCGCCAACTCTGGCAAATTTCGGCCTGTTGCAATTCCTAATTTAGCGGATAAAGATTGAATCAGCACGGCCATTAAATTAGAGACCACGATCACCCATAACAGCGCATAGCCATATTTAGATCCCGCTGTGATATTGGTTGCAAAGTTGCCCGGATCCATATAGGCCACAGAAGCAATAAACGCCGGACCCAAGAAAGGAAAAATGCCTTTCCATCCTTTGATTTTTCCCTCTAAAACCGCCTGGGCTGTATAAATAATTTGTTTATTCTTATCATGATTGTTCATTACGAATGATCCTCTCATTTTTGCATAAACACCTAAAAGTAATACTTCTACAAAAAAGTTTACTTAAGGAAAAAATTATTGTTTTCATCTTAAATCATTCATGCAAAAATGTAAATTATTTTGCACTAATTCTTACTCACATAGCTTGGTGAGATACATCCATACATCTTAATCCATTCACCATTATGGGAAAGCATCCATATTCAGTCCATATTTTGTGCTAGAAAGAATTATTCTATCAACAATGCTCCGTTCAGGACTTATCTATTATGACAAAATATAAAATTTTCATTTCTCCCTTCTCAAATCATTTCACGTATAGAATGAAAGAGACATGCATAGGCCCGTTATAAAAAAACAGCACTCTTTCACCCGATTTAAGGAAAAGTGCTGCAAGAACGTTTATCGGTTTCAAAAACCAACTTCTCAGAGAGCATTGGAGTTCCGCTGAAAATCTTGGAAAATGATTCAAACTTACATCAACAGCTGAATCTGATTTCCTGAAGGATCTTTTGTCACGAATACACCGTTTTCTTCTGTTACGGAAGCATCGATTTTCTGCAACCGGTCGATGATTTGATTTCGAGCTTCATCGCTTGGGAGGACAAGAGAAAACTTTTTCAATCCGACGCTATTTTCTGAAGGCGCAGGTATTCCCACCCCGTTCCAAGTATTTAATCCAATATGATGATGATAGCCGCCGGTGGAGATAAATAGCGCTTGGCGACGATATCGGTTTACGACATCAAATCCAAGGCCTTCACGATAAAACGACTCCGTTTTTTGCAATTCAGAAACGTGTAAATGAATATGTCCAATGACTGTATCGGCAGGAAGACCTTTCCACACTCCATCTCCTCCTTCCGCAAGCAAACTTTCTATATCCAACGGCTCCGTTGACATGACCACTTCTCCATTGTTCCAATTCCATGTAGATGATGGCCGATCTGCATAAATCTCAATTCCATTTCCGTCAGGATCCGCTAAATAGAGAGCTTCACTTACAAGATGATCTGAGCCCCCTTGCAATGGATAGCCGATTTGAATGAAATGAAGCAATACTTTCGCTAAGTCCGAACGTGTTGGTACTAGAATGGCAAAATGATACAAACCAGTTCTATTTGGCTGTTTCGGTATCACATTTTCTGGCTGCTCAATGGTGACTAGAGGAGTTTTGCCGTCCGCCGTAAGGATAGCCTTCTTTTTTGATTGTTCTAGTATTTGAAAGCCTATCACGGTTTGATAAAACACAAGGGATCGTTCTAAATGGGCCACTTTTAAGTCCACTTGTCCCACAAAAGTATGGGGCGGGCGATGAAATTCCATATTGATTCCCTCTCTTCGAATAAATAATGAAATTCATTTTCTTGCCTTCAGCTGTAAAAAAGCAGTTTTCAGAATTTACGTAGTTACTTTACGTAAGTAATTTTATAATTGTAATAAAAAACTGTAAAGTAACAATATTGTTCATGAAAAATATATTGGAAAATATATGAATGAGGTCATTCATATCTTGCCGTGTGATAGAATGTTTTTATTCTTCAAAAACGATTCCATTCAACCCGCTTCCATTTTCTATTGTTAATGTTGTTGCTATTTTTCCGTCATTGTTCAATTGGGCCAAATATTACTGATTGGCTTATCGTCCACAAAGCTGCACCCATTTCGCATCATCATCTTTTTCAAAATTCGCACAAAATATCAGAATATATGAATTTAAATATCAAAACATTTCTTGATACCATTTAGCAGCAGCTTGAATTTCACCCAATGTTAATTGATGGCCTTTATTCTCCCAGTGAATGTCAACCTTCGCATGTGCTTGTTCTAATAATAGTTGAAGTTCCGTTGATTCCTGTGGAGAACAGATGGGGTCATTAGCGCCCGCTGCGATCCACACCTTTGTCCCTGACAGATCCGGCAAATCAATCCCTCTTCGTGGAACCATTGGATGAAAGAGAATCGCTCCTTTCAGCGCATCTTGATAATGAAACAATAAGCTCCCAGCGATATTGGCCCCGTTGGAATATCCAATAGCCACTATATTTTTTCGATCGAATGAATACTTCTTTGATGCTTCGTCTAGAAACTCATATAATTCTTTCGTACGGAACACAAGATCTTTTTCATCGAATACGCCTTCCGCCAATCTTTTAAAGAAACGAGGCATTCCGTTCTCCAGCACATTTCCGCGTACACTTAAAACGGAAGCATCCGGGTCGATCATACCGGCCAGAGGCAATAAGTCCGATTCATTGCCCCCTGTTCCATGAAGCAAAAGAAAAGTGGGCTTCGCCGGATCGCGGCCTTGTTGAAATAGATGTCTCATGATTTTTCTCCTTTCATACCTCATGACAAGGAAGACGGCTCATTCATTTTCCGATTTTCTTACGGATAGGGCCAATGATCGAATCCCAATCGTCTAGTCCTGCTTTTAAAAAGAAATTTTCACTTCTGAGTCTCGTCCAATTCTCTTACTTGAATAGACGGCAACATTTGTTCCAATTTGCTTCTGTACGGTTCATACCACTCAGGCAGCATTAAATTTTCTCCTAATTTTTCCGGTTCTTCATCAATAGCAAATCCCGGTGGATCTGTGGCCATTTCAAATAAAATTTTCCCATATTCTCTGAAGTAAATAGAGTGAAAATAATTTCTGTCCTGTACAGGCGTTACTTGATATCCGTGTTTCTCGATGCGTTCTTTCCAATCCAACTGATCCTCGTCATTCTCTGTACGCCAAGCGATATGATGGACCGTTCCGACCCCTGCTTGACCACGGCCGGTTGGAGATGTTTTTAAATCCACCACATTCCCAATGTCGCTTGTCGACCGAAAACGGATATATTCTCCTTCCTCTCCTGCTTGTTCAAGCCCCAATACGTTTTCGAGCAATTCAGCTGTTTTTTCAGGATCGGCAGAGAAAAGAACGGCTCCTCCAAAACCTTTAATGGCGACATCAGAGGTCACGCCGCCAAAACTCCATTGGCTGTTGTCTCCTTCTTCTCTCTCCACCAATTCTATTTGCAGCCCATGAGGATCGCTCAAACGTAAATATTGTTCGCCAAATCGTTCTAGTTTGGAAAAAGGAACGTGGAATTTCTCCAGCCGTTGTTCCCAAAAGGGCATGGCGCCTTTTGGAACAACATAAGAAGTCACTCCTACTTGTCCGCCGCCGATTTTCCCGCTCCTTCCACCTGGCCACGGGAAAAAAGTGATAATCGTTCCCGGTTTTCCAATTTCATTGCCAAAATAAAAGTGATAAGTGCCCGGATCATCGAAATTAATCGTTTTTTTCACCAATCGCAATCCCAGCACACCAGCGTAAAAGTCGACATTTTCTTGCGGATTCCCCACAATGGCTGTAATGTGATGGATCCCTTTTGTTTTCTTCTCCATCATTCTTCTCTCCTTCAATAGATTGATTCCTTTCCTGATGAAACAATTATTTTTCCAAAAATACAAGTATCTTCCTCGCTTTTGCATGTTAAAAAAGAAGGGGAAAATTTTTCTATAATGGATTCTATAATGGCTGATTCACTCAATTGCCCCTCAATGCTTATTTTCTAAAATATTTTTATTCCCTCATTTTGCATAAAATTATGTTAGAAAAGAACGGCATCCAATGCATATTGGCCAGGACCTGTAAGAGCAACCCCAATGGCAACTGCAATCAATACTAGATTCAATTCATAACCATTTTGTGTCGCCCAAAATCCATTTGGTGCGTGAACTTTTGCAATCGCAACGATCATAGTCGCAGCAATCATAATGCCAGCAAGAGGTGTCAAAAGTCCTGCAGCAAACATCAGTCCTCCTGCAAATTCTGCTAAACCGGCCAGAAAAGCCATCGTTGCACCTGGTTTTATGCCAATCGATTCCATCCATTGACCGGTGCCCTTTATTCCATAGCCTCCAAACCAGCCAAACAATTTTTGAGCTCCGTGGCCGACAAACAACAATCCAATCACTAAACGAATAATTAACAAACCAATACTCATCATCATTTTTCCTCCTTTAAAAATGTATTTTGATCTATATTGAAGGGGCCCATTCTCACCCCGTGCTTAGGATGCTGCTTTCCTTATTCATGCTAAGGAAACGTTCCACTATTCCATCCTGTCTAAAAACCAATAGACATCATCATCTTGTTATTTTCCAAACCCCCCTTATATTCGTTTTCTTCCACCTCATTATCTTAAATCCAAGTATCTTGAATTCGAGATAATAGTAACGCACATACAATCTTTTGTCAACTCTTATGTTGTAGATTGGAAAATTTTATTGAATGTTGTTTTTTATAAATTTGAGAAAGGAGATTAAATAGATAATTTCAAGTAAACTTGTAAAAATATAATCATTTGGCAAGAAAGAATCATTTCTCCTATTCCTTAAAACGCCTTTGTTATTGTATATTTATGGTATTGTGAACAGAAAGATCTTAGTGGCCAAAAAGAATGACTAACATTCTGTTCTTGATTGATGAATACGCAATCTGGCAGTAAAAATACTAGTCTATCAGTCATTTCTTGATATTTTCCCAGTTGAAATTATAGGGTAGGTCCATCCTTTTCTTGATCATTGAAAACAATCTTCATTATCCGAATCTGGAATTTATCGTGACTAAGATGGACATTTTGATAGACTTAAACGAAAAGTTATAGATTGAAAAGAGGGAACACTATGTTAACGGCATTGCTTCATGGATTCGTCCTAGCATTCGGGCTCATCATTCCTCTTGGTGCACAAAATGTATTTGTCTTCAACCAAGGTGCTTCACAACCAAAGTTTCGAGGAGCCCTTCCTGTGATCATAACAGCTTCTCTATGTGATACTGTACTTATTTTATTAGCAGTGCTGGGTGTCTCTGTCATTGTGTTCACTGTTCCGGTACTGCAGATAGGACTCTTTACTATAGGGCTGTTTTTTCTTCTTTATATGGGATGGTCTATTTGGAAAAGTGCCCCTGCGGACGTCCGAAATAAAGAAGCAGCCATGTCCCCAAAGAAACAGATGATGTTTGCTATGTCTGTATCTCTCCTGAATCCACATGCAATCCTTGATACAGTTGGTGTAATCGGAACGAGTTCGCTTAGCTATACAGGTCCGGAAAAAGTGGTGTATACTGCAGCTACTATTTTTGTCTCTTGGTTCTGGTTTTTTTGTCTTGCCATAGCGGGAAAGACAGTAGGGAATTTAGACTCAAAAGGCAATCTTTTAAAAATGATTAACAAAGTATCTGCCATCATTATATGGGGGGTTGCGCTCTACATCGCTGTTCAATTATTCCATCTGATCGAGAGGAACTAAAATAGGATTCCGTGATATGCGGTTACCCTTACAGAATATAGAGGCTATCCTACATGGAAGATCAAATCTACTATATAAAGGAATTCTCAATGTCGTTAAGGTCTTCATTCCTTGGTTTTTCGGTGTTTGATGGAAAAATAAAATGAATGGAATCATCTTTACTATCCATATTAAAAATAGAATGGGTAACCAAATGATGGTTACCCTAAAAAAATTAAGCTTCCGGTCTAAATGTTTTACAATCTGTTTCTTCAGTACTCGATGCCTGTTTTCCTTTGTGACTGACTACATAAATGGTATCTGCACTGCATTTGTTTCCATTGCCAATATTTACAATTATGAACTTCACAAAGAACATCTTGAGCCATATTAGTATCCCTCCCTAATGGTTATGATTCGCCATTTTTCGGTTATCGATACTTATTTTTTGTCTGCCATTATTTCGTGATGCACACAAGAAATGATTGAATGATCTTCAATGATGAAAATGGATTTGTTAAATCTGATGTTTTTTCCCTGCACGTTTTAACATTCTCCGGAATAGTTTCTTTCATCTTAAATTTTTAAAATTTTCAAAAAATATATTGCGTTTAGACCATTGTTTTTTTAAAATAAACTCATGATTCTGATATATGTAAGCGATTTCAGAATCAAATCATTGATAAAGGAGTGTCGAATATGGAAAACAGAGAGTTTCACTCAACATCCCCGCCGGAAAGCACAACGATCGACTACGAAAAAATCGCTGCCAGCGAACCATTTCAGCATCTCGTTTCATCAAAAAGAAAATTTCTTGTACCACTCTCAATATTCTTCTTAGTTTTTTACTTTGCTCTTCCTTTTCTGACCTCATTTACTAAAATGTTAAACAACTATGCCATTGGCGATATTTCTTGGGCTTGGATTTTCGCTTTTGCTCAATTTATCATGACTTGGACACTATGTACGGTGTATGTCAAAAAAGCAAACAAATTTGATGATATGGCAGAAAATATTCTGGAAGAATACAAAAATAAGGGGAGTAGCGTATGAGTATAACGGCATTTATTTTATTTGTTATCATTGTTGGCATAACCCTTGTGATTACGTACTGGGCGGCGAAGAGAACCAAAACGGCAAGCGAGTTTTATACAGCCGGCGGCGGACTCAACGGCTGGCAAAACGGTTTGGCAATTGCTGGGGACTACTTGTCTGCCGCATCCTTTTTAGGAATCGCCGGAATGATTGCCTTGAACGGTTTTGACGGGTTTTTCTACAGTATTGGTTATCTTGTTGGCTATTTAGTTGTTCTGTACGTCGTGGCCGAGCCATTGAGAAACCTTGGAAAATATACTTTGGCAGACATGATTACCGCCAGATTCAACCAAAAGAAAATCCGCGCGGTTGCCGCCATCAACACCATTGCCATCGTGATCTTTTATATGATCGCCCAGCTTGTCGGCGCAGGGGCACTCATCCAATTATTGCTCGGCATTGATTATTGGATCGCCGTTTTAATTGTCGGCATCATGATGACAATTTACGTTTTGTTCGGCGGAATGACCGCCACAAGCTGGGTGCAAATCATTAAAGCCGCCTTGTTAATGCTTGGAACGGTCATTATTTCCTTCTTAGTTTTAATGAAATTTCATTTTAACTTATTCAATATGTTTACTGAAGTCAAAAACGCTACACCTCATGGCGAAAACTTTTTGAATCCGGGAGTGAAATATAAAGATCCGATCGATACGATTTCGATTACGCTAGCATTAGTTCTTGGAACAGCTGGCCTTCCTCATATTTTAATGCGCTTCTTCACCGTAAAGGACGCAAAAACGGCCCGCAGTTCTGTCGCTGTGGCCACATGGGTCGTGGGATTGTTTTACATTTTGACCATCTTTCTTGGCTTCGGCGCCGCTGCCTTTGTCGGGTCCGAAAAAATCATTCAAGCGAACGCAGCGGGGAATATGGCCGCTCCGTTGCTGGCGCAAGTGTTGGGCGGAGACTTTCTCATGTCTTTCGTATCTGCCGTCGCTTTTGCAACGATTTTAGCGGTTGTATCGGGGCTCGTTTTATCGGGGGCCTCTGCTTTTGCACATGATATTTACGGGCAGATTATCAAAAAAGGAAACATAACGGAAAAACAACAAGTGTTAGCTGCTCGTTATTCTTGTATTTCCGTCGCTGCATTATCCATCATTTTAGCCTTATTTGCTCAAAAAATGAATGTGGCCTTTCTTGTTTCATTAGCATTTTGCGTGGCAGCCAGCGCCAACTTGCCCGTCATTCTATTTACGATTTACTGGAAAAAGTTTAATACGGCAGGAGCCATTACAGGAATGCTTTCCGGTCTGGCTTCATCCATTATACTCGTCATCATAAGTCCAAACGTGATTGCCCCGGAACCAGGCGCCGCGATTATAGTAGGCAAACCGCTTATTTCATTAACCAATCCTGCCATCATTTCCGTGCCAATTGGATTTTTAGGAGCTTATTTGGGTACCGTTTTGTCGGCAAAACGGGATGCCAAAAAATTCGCTGAAGTGACGGTCAAAGCCAATACCGGCATAAAATAGTTTTATCTAAAGAAAGCCATCAATCCGTCATAAAAGCTGTTTTCGGTTATGCAGCATTCTTCATTTGCTTTCGTGAAGCTCTATAATAAATGTTGAAGTATAGATACAATTTCTGGATAAAAAGAAGACACGCAACCCTCATCTTTCTTTTTTACTTGAATTGACCAGAATCGAGCAAAAAGGAATGGGGTTGCGTGCATCATGAATTTTACCGTGAATTTTCCTGGATTAAAAGGTTGCCTAGTGACAAAAATAACTTCAACACTCCACATGTTGCACAGAACCTTTTGTTTGGACATGCACTATGACCAATAATTTCTCGATTAAATATATCGACAAATAAACAGATTTAATGCCAGATTTTTCCGCTCTAACATGTTAATTAACTGACCTCAACTGAATCATTACATGTATCCATATGGGGTTTAAACTGGGTAATCGTATAGTTTGAAACCAGCCCGTTTTCTTGCTGATGCTTCCGGACCAACGGCACTATTCGCAATTGGATTAAGTTTCGTTAATCAAAAAGAAATATTTAATAAATCAAACATTATAAGTCCTGAAGTAAGTCTTTTAGTAGTGTTAAAATTAATTTTTCAACCATTTTTGACTATTTTGTCAGTTTTATATGTATTCAAGCTGGATCCACTTTGGAGGACGGTCACAATCATAATGTCTGCATTACCCGTGGGCGCTGGCGTCTATGTCTTTGCTCAAAAATACGAACAACTCGTTAAACAGACATCATTAGCTATTGTTGTTTCAATGATATTTTCACTCATAACCTTATCAGCATTGTTTATAGTATTTGTTCCCTAAAATATTCGAAGAAAATCTTTTTAGATGAAAGACAATCCAGTAACTTTTTTGTATAGCAAAATACATCACGATTATAAAGAAAACTCTTGCTCAAACTGTTTTTTTATCCTTTGAATGGATTTATGTTTTCCAATGAAAACCATACTCGGAATTTGTGTTTGATTTCTTGTACGAATAGAGTCCATTCTCACATTTTTAGGTGAATATTGTACTTGATAGAAATCTTCTTTCCCTTCCAATGACAATTCCTTTTGCACGATATTACTCATTTGGAAGAAAGTTCAGCCCTTTCGTTAACATTCTCTTAGATGCAGTCGAAACATTTTCAATTCTCACTGCTGCAATGGATGCATAATGATGATAATGATTGTGATGATCGTGATCATAAACAGCACCGTTTCTTGCATGAAACAAATGATTGACCGAAAAACGTTTCATAAATACTTCATCCAATGGGACTTTTCCAAAGGTAGTGAAGCGAACGAGAACGTGCGCTTTCACCAATTGATGAAGTTTCTCTTCGATTTTATGAAGTTTATTTTTAGATACTTGGTCTAATTTATTCATGACTATATAAATCGCACGTTGAATTTGATCCTTGAGAAGCTGAATGAACTCAGACGACGAGGAGAAATGCTAAGATGGGATAAAAAGTTTCCTCCATCGATCACACTGATTATAGAAAAAATGTCAAACAATATGCTATAAGGTGGCTGCAGCAGCAAAACTTCCATCAATTCAAAAGGATTAGCTACTCCTGTTCCTTCAATAAATAAAACATCAAATGTTTCCTGTTCTTTCATTAGCTGATCTAATGTTTCTAATTTGATTGAATGGTACAACAAATACACCCATCTAAAATTTCAATGACACGTTGATCTTCGAATAAATGGCTTTCTACATTGACCGATCCTAGTTCGTTCAGAATGATAGCAAGCTTTCGATTTCTTTTTTGCATGCTTCCATTAGATTCAGAAGAACTGTTGTCTTTCCGCTTCCTAAAAATCCACTCATGATATAGACAGGTTTTTTCATTTTGCCGTTTTTTCAAAAAATATTCACATATCGTTAAACCTAAAATCATCCATAAAACAGACACAAATCAGAACCATTACTATTTACTAAACCTATAAATATATATTCTCTTTTGCGACTAACAGAACGAAAATCATAATGGAAAAACAATAGAGAAAATAGAACAGAGTCTGCTAGCGAGCAAATTTCTCGATCATCAACAAAGCCCGATAGAAAGCTTTACATGAAAAAAGGGATGCCCCTGTGTCATTTTACTGACTTTTAGGGCAGCCCCTCTTAACAAATAAAATCCTTGATAAAACCACATTTTTAAATAGAAAAAGATGGAGAGAGCGAATGAGATTTCCCCGCTTCTTGGAATATCAGGCATCCATATTTTTGGACTGACGCTGTATGATTCTATTTATTTGTAAAAATAATTTTTGAATCACAAATCCAACCAATAAAATGACAACAAGCAATAATGTAATCGTCGCCCCGGGTGGAGTCCCCAGCTTATAGGATGAAATAAGTCCAGAAAAGATGCTTACACCGGCTACCACAATCGCAGTTATAAACACCATTTTGAACCCCTTTGCTATTCTGATCGCAAAAGCGGCAGGCAGAACTAAAAGAGCTGAAACTAGAAGAACTCCAACCATGGGGATAATGATAGAAATGCACAATCCTGTCATGATGCTAAAAGATAATGATAAAAGGTTCGTATTGATCCCACTTGTAAAAGCTGTTTCTTCATCGAATGTGAGCAAATACAAAGGCCTTCTTAAGAAAAGAAAATAAAGCAGCAACAGTATTGTGACCCCTATCATTTCATATAGCTGCTTATCCGTTATGGTCACAATGGATCCAAACAAATATTGCTCGATATTTGTTGTCATTCCGCCTTCTGTCAAGCTTAACAGGAACAAAGCGAATGATAAACCGGCTGCCATTAAAATAGCAATAGACACTTCTGAGTAGGTTCGATACGCCCTCCTCATATATTCTATTCCAATGGCTCCCACAATAACGACTAAAATACTCGATAGTATAACGGGTGAATGAACGAAATATCCAATCGCTACACCGGCAAGTGAAATATGAGATAGTGTATCAGCCATTAATGCTTGTCTCCTTAAAACAAGGAAAACTCCGAGCATTGGGGCGATAATAGCAATTAATCCGCCAGCCCAAAACGCCCGTTGCATGAATTCCAGGTTAAACATTTCCATCCGCCCTGCTCTCCCCTTTCTAAATGAATGATTTTATCTAAATACGGTTCTACTTCATTCTGTTCATGAGTCACCATGATGACCGTGCGATGATGTTGTTTCACTTGGTGATGCATAAATTTATAAAAACCTAGGCGACTTTCATAGTCCATTCCCGTTGTAGGTTCATCCAACACGAGTAAATCTGGATCTGAAGCTAATACTCTTGCAATACAAATTTTTTGCTTTTGGCCGCCTGATAAAGCCCCAATCTTATGATGACGATACTCCCACATTCCTACCATTTTTAGCGCATTTTCTACTTTTTTGTGGTCGGTTTGATTTAATCTCTTTAACCACTTTCCACGCCGAAACCTGCCCGATTGAACCAACTCTAAGACGGTGCTTGGAAATCCAACATTAAACGAAGCAATCTGTTGGGGTACATATCCAATGGTTAATCGTTCACCTTGTATATTTTGTTTGCTGATGGTCACTGTTCCTTTCCAAGGCTTTAGCAGCCCTAGCATCACACGCAGCATCGTTGATTTAGAAGCTCCATTTGGTCCTGTAATTCCTACAAATTCCCCACTATGAATCTCAAAGGACACTCCGTTTAAAACGGGAGTATGCGAATATCCAAACACAACATGATCTAAAGATACTAATTTCAACAGCTTCTCCCCCTTTCCTATAGAACAAATAAAAAGTGGGCGCCTATTTTGAAAGACCCACACTAATAAAATGAATAACCCCTGCACAAAATTATGGATTCACTAATGATTTTTTCAAAGAGTCTAGATTTCTTTTCATGATTTTCACATAATTAAGACCTTTATCTTGCTCTTCTTTGGTTAAACCTTCTAAAGGACTTAATACCTCCGTTTTCGCCCCTACTTCATTTGCCAAAGTCTGAGCTACTTTAGGTGAAGCAATCTCTTCAAAATAAATGATTTTCACCTGATGCTTCTGGGCAAATTTTTTGAGTTCCGCTAATCGTGCCGGACTAGGCTCTTGTTCAGGAGTAAGTCCCGAAATGGGAACTTGTTTCAACCCGTACTCTTTAGCCAAATAACTGAAAGCAGTATGCTGTGTAATAAATTCCTTTTTTGGTGCTTTTTCAAGTGTTGTACGATATAAATGATCAAGTTGCTTTAATTGTTGAATATATTCTTGACTGTTTTTTTCGTAATAGGCTTTATGTTCAGGATCTTTTGCCACAACGGCTTTCGTAATGTTTTCCACTTCTTTTTGAGCTAATACTGGGTCTAGCCATACGTGAGGATCAAGATGAGATCCTTTATTTCCTTTTTCTTCTTCCTCTTTAGCACCTTTCATCAAAGAAATCCCTTCACTAGCTTTCACAAATTTTACATTATTTATACTTTTTTGGAGGTCAGGAGCCCATGTTTCCAGCTCAGGGCTGTTATAAATCAAAAGGTTTGACTTTTGAATTTTTTCTATATCTTTAGGAGATGGATCCCAATCATGCGGTTCTACATTGGAAGGAATTAAAAGATCTACTTGTGCTTTGTCTTTTGTAATGTTTTTTGTAAATTCATACATAGGGTAGAATGTAGTTGCAATATGCAGCTTAGAATCTTTTGAAGTAGATTGGCTTTTATTGTTGCTACATCCTGCGATTGCTAAAGAAAACACCAGCAATGTAAAGATAGCTATGAACCGGAAGCGTTTCATCCTCTTTTTCTCCTTTTTATCGATTTATCGAAAATGGAATGGATATTCGCAAATCAAAATGATTACGATTTTTGTCGTGTTAGAATAATACTATTATAACGACAATGTAGTCAAGTAAAAGTTCTATTCTTCATTCTTTTACTTTCTTAACAAAGAAAAACAATCACCTTATAATGACACCCTTTCTAAAATTCTTGGAAAGAGTGCCTATCACCTAAACCGTATTTCACTGTTCAATAATAATTTTCTTATTTGTTCTGATGTATCGAAACTTTTTTCATTGCGGCTAATAGTTTTCATTTGAATCGACTCGATGTGTCCCCTTTTTCAAAAGTCATGTCATGTCAATCTCCTGTTTCTTTACGATTGTTTGACTCTCATTGTCCATTCAGGTAATTGAACGATTATTCGCTGCAATAAATGATTCCATTTCGAATCTTAGTACATTTAGTCAAAGTAAATGATCAGATTGAGGATAATTATAATCATTACGATTTCTACATATACTGTTTTTTATTTAAAACGTAATTATTACGATTTACAACGTATTATAAACGAATTTTACTGCCATTACAATATATTTTCAAGAAAAGATTTTTATGCATAAGACAATATAGAGAATCTCCCCCTTCTCTTATGAAATGAAAGAAAATGTTCTCCCCAATTTACATTTGAAAATCAATGCTGAAAACTCTTATTCATTTTGAAATTCAACATAAATCAAAAGCTTGCAGACTGTCAAAGTTACTTTGACTTTGTCGACAAGCCGACATGTAAAAAATAATAAGCTTGTGTCAGATTCCTTCTTTAAGCTGTAAATGCTGACAGTTCTCTATCTACTTATTGAGACAACTTCACGAAATCCAACACTTTGTTTGGCGAATATTCCATGAAGTTCATGACTCCATAAAAAAACGCTTTGTACAATTCGTGAAAGAAGGCAAGTAATCTGTTTTGTGCAGCACTATACATCTTCAGTTTATTTTTAAGAGGCGAAAATTGTTTTTAGTTTAAAAGCAATTATTACAGCATACACAATAATGAATATCCATAAATAAGTTAATGGCATATCATTGTTTATAAACCAATAAATAAAGAAAATTAGAAATACATATTAGAGCTAATCTTTTATCGTTGAATTTATTCGGTAGATTTTTGCTTTTCAAAAAATCGGATTCGTCATGACAAGGGGGATCCCCCTTTCGTCCAGGAAATAGGCCAGATTGAGCCAATAATGGCCTGTTGGCTCAATTCCGATGATGACTTCTGTTTTGCGGAATTCTTTCATAGCTGACAGGATGCGCTGGTAAAACTCTTCAAAGCCTTGGTTGGATTGTGCAACCGGGAAAGCCTTTTGCAGGATTCGGCCGCGATCATCGACAAAGCAGGCGTAATGTTTTCGTTTTGCGATATCCATGCCGACTACCAGCGTTTTTTCGGTGACTTGATTAATTTTGTGATTTTGAGTACAATTCATAGGAGTCCTCCTGGTTCTAAATTAGGGGTCATTTCTAGAGAATTGACACCCCGCATCATACCAAGAGGGCTCTTTTTATGCAAGTCCCCGAAAAAGCTTCTAACAGGAATGCTCCTTAAGAAATCTTTATTAAGGAGTTTTTTTTTATGGACAAAAGCAAATTGCGACATGAATGAGAACAGCGAATTGCCTCCTACAGAGCTAGCGGCCTTACACAAGCAAAATGGTGTGAAATCAATAATTTAAAGGTTCACCAGCTTAAGTACTGGCTAGTGCTTGGCGTTTCAGTCAGACCTCCCCGGGTAAAGAGTACAATCTTTCCCTCCATCTATCTGCTTTATTTACTCTGTATCACTTTTGACAGAAAGGACTTTGTTTTGTTTCGCAAACTCATCCAATGATACCTAGCCTTATATAGTTCGTGTCCCTTAGACCGGAGGTTTGCCGCTTGCTTCCTTCAGATTCCGTGTCACCACGGACACCCTTGCATTTAGCTAACTGCTACTTCTGCCTTTACAGTTCGGGATGAGATTGTACCCATGCCGGGCGCACAAAAGAGCTCGCTCCATAATGGAGGAGTGAGCTCTGCTATTCATGGCAGCAATTTTTCAATTCCCGGTTTGACGTCATCGGCATTGATTGATATACGATATAAGTCGTTGTTCAATATCCTCGGCTAACTTGTTCAGTTCCGGATCATCCATCATGCCGACCAGCATCGTTGGTTTAGGCATTCCGATTTTGGTTGTTCCGTTCTCTTTATAGACGACGATTTTGCACGGTAAAAAATAACCGGCGGATATGTTTTTCGACAGCACCCGTGCCGCCTCCTGCGGATTGCATACTTCCAAAATGACCATCGGGATCGAAAAATCAACCTCTTTTTCCTGCAATTTATCCGTGACACTAAACTGCCACAAAACCCCGAAACCTTCTTTTTTCAAGATCTCTTCCAGCTGCTTGATCGCCTCGTTCATTTCCTTTTGTGCTTCGACCGTATAATGGAACATATTCGTTTAACCACCTTTCTTCATCATAGCAGTCATCAGTTGGCTTAGTTATATGCAGAGCAAAAACGTAGTATTCAGTAGGCAAAGAATCTTCAATTATAGTGCATCGCGCTGCGATTGCTTTATCTAAAGAATTCATCTACAAAATATCGACCCAAATTTTCACCGCCGTTGCTAAAATTAAAACGGCTAAAATGACTTGGAGTACTTTTGTATTCATTTTTTGTCCTGCTTTTGCCCCTAGCGGCGAGGCAATCAAACTAGCAACCACCATAATGAGGGCAGGGATGTAATCGACCTGACCGGTGGTGATTTTGCCAAACGTTGAGCCAATGGAAGAAATAAAGGTGACAGCCAATGAAGTGGCAATCGTCATTCTAGTAGGAATTTTGAGAATCACAAGCATCACAGGAACGAGAAGGAACGCCCCCGCCGCCCCGACAATCCCGGAGCCAATTCCGATCAGAAATGCCAATGCGGCGGCCAGCCATTTGTTAAAGATCACTTTGTCCAACGGAATATCATCGATCCCTTTTTTCGGTACAAACATCATGATGGCTGCCAAAGCCGCCAAAATGCCATAAACGACGTTAATCGTTCCTTCGCTCATCAGTTTGGATCCGTAGCTGCCGATGAAACTGCCGATTAAAATACTAATCCCCATATAAAGAATTAACGTTTTATTTAAATAACCGCCTTTTCGATATGCCCATACACCACCAATCGTGGCGAAAAAAACTTGCACGGCGCTAATGCCCGATACTTCATGGGCGCTAAACGCGGCAAGACCAAATATCGGTGGAAGATAGAGAAGCATCGGATATTTAATAATGGACCCGCCAATGCCAACCATTCCAGAAATAAATGAACCGATAAAACCTATGAGAAAAATCACTATGATGAAATTTAGCGTCACTTCCAACAACACGTCACTCCTTTTGACGTTGTGAAAAATAGGGGGCACTCAATGTCACCCGAATGATTATTTTCTTTTTATCCAAAATTTCCATACACCGTTTTCTTCTTTATAATCGACTAACTCATGACCGCTTACGTTTATCCAAGCGGTTAGATCATTTTTTGCTCCTTGATCCGTTGTTTCGATTTCAAGTATTTGGCCGGGCGGTAATTCATCGATAGCCTTTTTTGCTTTCACAACGATCATGGCACAAGATAATCCTTTTGTATCTATGATCTTATTTGCATTCATTTTCTCACCCCTCAATTAACGAGTATGATGCAGCGCACAACGGTTTGGGCCGATTTCGAGTTCTTGCTGCTGTTCGATGTCGACCGCTTTTAGCCCGCGGTTAATCGCTACGATATCTTCAAAGTTTGGCGGTGTCTCTGTATTTGCGTTTTGAACGACAATATCGATAAATTCTTGTTTTTGCTTATGCCGCATCATGTCATTGCGGGCACGAATATTGCCTAATGTGTCGCCGATAAATCCGGCTTTGCTCATTTCTTCATCCAAATTAGCGTAATGGCCAGGTAGAACGTTGACATCATCCGCAATCGCAACGACTTTTTCGTATACCGTATCATACAAATCCGCGGCCCATTCCGCTGCTTTTCCGCCTAAATCCGGGCGTCCGAGTCCGCCGACAAAAATCGTATCTCCAGAGAAAAGCAATTGATTATTTACAAAGAAAGAAACACTTCCCGGCGTATGCCCTGGCGTTTTCACCGCTAATACTTCTAATTTCACTTGCTCAAAATCAATGCGGTCATGTTTTTCCAGCGGTTCAAAATCAAACACCGATCCTTCGCTTTTCATCAAGTAATATGTCGCTCCTGTCCGTTCCGCTAGCGCTTTTCCGCCGGAAATATGGTCGGCGTGCAAGTGGGAATCGACGATATGCGTAATCTTTACTCCTTCTTCTTTTGCGACTTGTTCATATACATCAATAAACCGCGATGGGTCCACGACAAGCGCTTCTTTTCCGGAAATCACCATATAAGAGAGACATCCTTTTCCGACACGAATGAATTGATATACTTTCATCTTGTCATCTTCATATACTTTTGCTTTATGAAGATGTTCACTCCATGCTTTCATGCCGCCAACGAGCGTGTAAATATTGTCAAATCCTGCTTCTACTAATTGTTCTGCAACAAACGCCGATGAACCGCCTTTGGCACAAACGACGACAACATCTTTTTCTTTTGGAAGGCGGTCGATTACCAAATTCACACCATCAATCAACTCAAAGTATGGAACATTAATATATTCAAAGTTCTCCCCTTCAATTTTCCAATCACGAAAATCGCTTTCGTTGCGTACATCGAAAATAACGAGATGTTCTTTATTTAATACTTTTTCTGTTAATGTTTGCACTGTCATTTCTTTTACTGCCATTTTTATACCCCCCATAGTATATTTTTATTTTTAAAAAACCGCTCAATCAGGATTGAGCTGTGTCGAGCGACCCGTTCCATTGGGACATGCCTGGAACAACATTCCATACATTAGTAAATCCTTTTTCTGTTAATGTTTGGGCCGCTAAATCGCTACGCATGCCAGTACGGCAAACAACATAAATCTTTTTATCCTTCGGCAACTCATTAATGCGATCTTCTAATTCTCCAAGCGGAATCGACAAGGCGCCAGGAATATGGCCAAATGCATATTCTGCTGGTTCGCGCACGTCTAAAATCAAAGCAGATGGATCGTTCATTTGATTGTGCAATTCTTCATTCGAAACGACATTTGAAAATTTCGTTTCTTTCTTCGTCTCACTGTCAGTTGCTTTACGGATATAATGCTTTAACACCCCATCTTCTTCAATCGTCCCGAGATATTGGTGTCCTGTGCTTTCAGCCCATGCTTTGATATCCGCCTTCGAACCTTTATCCGTCGCCTGCACTTCGAGCACTTGCCCCGGTTTAAGATCATTGATCGCTTTTTTCGTTTTTACGATCGGCATCGGGCAAGATAATCCTTTCGCATCGACTGTCATATTCACTTGAATCACGCTATATTCCTCCTTCAGTAATTACTCGACCGGCCCTTTCCACGCTAACATGCCGCCAGTCATATTGACAACGCGATATCCATGTTTTTCAAGAAGTTCTGCCGCCCGTCCGCTTCGCCCGCCGGAACGGCAGACAAGAATATACTCTTTATTTTTATCAAGCTCATCCATTCGGAATTCAATGAGCCCGAGCGGAATATGCATCGCCCCTGGGATTTTTCCAGTCGCGACTTCATCCGCTTCACGCACATCGACAATATTCAGCGGCTTTCCCTCACGAAGCAACGTTTCCACTTCTTTTGCAGTGATCGTCTTCATCTCGTTCCTCCTCCTTTACACCCATGCATTGATTCCGCCTTTCACATTTGTCACATGTCGGAAACCCATTTTCTTTAATAGTTTGCTCGCTTTCATGCTTCGCATACCACTTTGGCAAATAACGATTACTTCTTTTTCTTTTGACAGCTCATGTACCCGAGAAGGAAGTTCATTCAGTGGGATATTTTTAAATCCCGGCAAATGGTGAGCTCGAAACTCCATCGGTGTGCGTACGTCAACATATTGCACATCTTTTTTCCGCAGTTGCTGCTTCAGTTCCATCGGGGTGATCATCCGCACTCCCTTCGGCGGCAACACTCTGCTTGTGATAAACCATATAATGAGAATGAATAAAACGATGTTAACAATTGTTTGGACCATGTCGATGTCTCCTCATTTAAATAAACAAATTGACATTTCCTTCAGAAGCATCGGCTAAATACGCAGCAGCTCCTGCAAATTCAATTCCATCGATCAGTTCTTCTGTCTTCAATCCTAAAAGATCGACCGTCATTTGACAGGCCACGAGCTTCACCCCTTGCTCTTTCGCCATGTCAATGAGTTGCGGAAGGAGCATGGCATTGTGTTTTTTGATGACATGCTTAATCAATTTCGGGCCGATGCCCGCAAAATTCATTTGCGACAAGACCATGCGGTCGGCGCCGCAAGGCATCATTTTCGCAAACATTTTTTCTAAAAATCCTTTTTGGACTGGAGCGTGGGCGTCTTTACACAATGCGTTCAGCCCCCAGAACGTATGGAAAATCGTTACATCATGATCGTAAGCAGCGGCGCCGTTGGCGATGATGTACGCCGCCGTTGCCTTATCGTAATCGCCGCTAAACAAAATGATTATCGTTTTTTCTTATGTTGCGACATCTTTCTTTCGCCCCCCTCCATGAATCATATGCAAGTGTACAGTAAGCGATCGTATTATCCTTTTTCGAACCAGAAAGTTAGAATGCCATTTTCTTCTTTAATATCGATTACTTTATGGCCGCTTGCCTGCGCCCACGCCGGCAAGTCGCTTTTTGCCCCTTTATCGGTTGTTTGGACCTTCAATACTTGACCGGAAGTTAATTCATCCATCGCTTTTTTTGTTTTAACGACCGGCATCGGGCAAGACAATCCTTTCGCATCCAATACTTTTGCTACATTCATTTTTGATAACCTCCTCGATTTACTATTACCCCTATGGGTATATTAATAAATAAAAAGAGTGTTGTCAACACCTTTTATACTTGTTGATAAGACGATTTTATCGACTTTTTATGAGCAATTCCACTGCTTCTTTCACAAGATGATCCGTTTTCTCGCTTTTTTCCAAACTTTCACGAAGACAATGTTCCAAATTAGAGCTGACGATCACCGCAATGGCGCGATCAATCGCATTGCGCGATGCCGACAGTTGGGCAACGACGCTTTTACAATCTTTTCCTTGCTCCATCATACCAAGAACCCCTTTAATTTGTCCTTCGATTCGTTTTAAGCGGTTTTTGATTTCTTTATTATACTCCATTTTAGTATGGCTCCTTTCCTGGAAACGACAGACGGCCAAGGAGTAACTTTGGACATTATAACCGTAGCGGCGCAACCAACGGATGCTTGAATTTTTTCCACGGAATCCTTAGCAATGACATGCAACGATTGCCGTGGAATAAGGAAAACATGTCGTTTCAAATACGCCAAAGGAATATTCAATGTCCTTTTAAGGCCGTCCTGACTTACTTCAATATAATCACGAAGATCGACTTTAATCAAGTGTTTGGGCACATCAGCTGACTGGATGCACCGAATTCTCCCCACTGGGTAATACCAACGGTAAACGGTTAGTAACAATATCCCTAATACTAATAGTAACCAAATGATATTATCCACCGTTTTACCGCTTCTTATTTACGATTGCCTTATATACCCTTATAGGTATATAATCAATGAAAAATATTTTCATTTTCATCCGCTGCTACTCAATAGCGGATGAAAACTCCATATATTGCCGGATGAAAACGAATAAACTCTACATGGCTCGTTTTCGTTTTCAAATAAGCAAGCAAGTTACTTGAAGCGATTCGTTCGTGCACAGGCGGTCCCATTTCACTGTTTATCGCTTCCCATTCAATGAACAAAAACTGTCCGTTTGGCTTCATAATGCG